>NZ_JBFRDR010000017.1:0-113969 GCF_052113885.1 Lysobacter sp. TAB13
ATGCCCAATGTGGCACCTGCCTGCGTCGGCATCGCACTCGTGGCTTTTGACTCGAAACAGCCAAAGCGTTTTCTTTGGTTACTTTCTTTGTCGCTTTGGACAAAGAAAGTGACCCGCCGCTCCATGGCGGAAGCTTTAGGCGTTTGATCTTGCTCTTGCTTGAAGCTTCTTTTGCTCGTCATTCCCGCGAAAGCGGGAATCCAGAGACTTCAAACGTTCTCGCACGAAAGGCACTGGATTCCCGCTTTCGCGGGAATGACGGTAGGAGGGAGTACGTAGGCTTGGTCGTTTCGACCTGGGCTTGCAGATTCCTTAGAAGCTTCAAGCAAGATCAAACGCCACAAGCAAGATCAAACGCTAAACGCTTCCGCCATGGAGCGGCGGGTCACTTTCTTTGTCCAAAGCCACAAAGAAAGTAACCAAAGAAAGGGCTTTAGCTGTTTCGAATCAAAAGCCACGAGTGCGGTGCTTGCGCAGGCAGGTGCCACATTGGGCATCCTGCCCAAGGTGGCACCCGGCGCACGTCCATGTGCGCCGCCCTCCGGGTGTCCCTGGTCTCGCGAGTAACAAGCCGCGCCCAGCCACGGCAAAAGCAGCGGCGAAGCAGAGAAAAATCTTCAACAGCAACGGCAACAGCAGAGTCAAAAGCAACAGCGAGAGCAACCGCAACCGTTGCAGCCCCGACACGAAAGGCCCGAACAGCACATAGCCGCAAACGAGATCACTCCCGAAGCAACGGATAACCAGCATTGGTTCCAACAGAAATGCCGCCAGCAAAACCCGACCGCCAACGCGGCCGTCGCCATCGCGGCAACGCCATCAAAAAAAGCGCAAGACGAACCCAAGCCCAGCGAAAGATCAGCTGGCGATATACCGCTGCAACTGATCCAACTCCACCCGCTGATCCTCGATCACCGCCTTGACCAGATCGCCGATCGACACCACGCCGACCACCTCCCCGCCCTCCACCACCGGCAGATGACGGATGCGCTTGTCGGTCACGATCTGCATGCAACGCTCGGCGCTGTCGTTCAGACTCACGCTGACCACTTGCGCGGTCATGATGTCGCGTACCGGCGTATCGGCGGACGATCGTCCCTGCAATACGATCTTGCGCGCGTAATCGCGCTCGGACAGGATGCCGGCCAGCCGCGCGCCCTCCATCACCAGGACCGCGCCGATGCGTTTTTCGGCCATCAGCCGGATCGCGTCGATCACCGGCGCGTCGGGCCCGATCGCGAACACCTCAGCGGTTTTCGCTTCCAACAGTTGCCTTACTGTGCGCACGGCCATCTCCTTCCGCGAGCGGGGGGAACCGGTTCTGGGCCGAGGATACTCCTGCCGCGGGCTGCCAGGTGTCGACAAGATATAAAGGCCGCTGCTTGGATTCCTCGTACAGCCGGCCCAGGTATTCGCCGATCAGGCCCAGCGCGATCAACTGCACGCCGCCCAGGAACAGGATCACCGCCATCATCGTCGGCCAGCCCTGCACCGGGTCGCCGAACAGCAGCGCCTTGAACACCACCTTGGCGCTGAAGGCGAACGCCACCAGCGCGGTCGCCAGCCCCAAATACGTCGCCAGCCGCAGCGGCGCGGTCGAGAAACTGGTGATGCCTTCCAGCGCCAGATTCCACAGCCGCCACAGATTGAATTTGCTGTTGCCGGCCACCCGCGGCTCGCGGTGATACGGCAAGGCCACGCGGTTGTAGCCGACCCAGCCGAACAAGCCCTTCATGAAGCGGTGGCGTTCGCGCAGCTGACCCAAAGCATCCAGCGCGCGCGGCGACAGCAGGCGGAAATCGCCGGTATCGGCCGGGATCGGCGTGCGCGAGAGGCGGCCGATCACCCGGTAGAACGCATGCGCCGTGCTGCGCTTGAGCCAGTTTTCGCCCTCGCGTTCCAGGCGTGTGCCGTAGACGTCGTCGTAGCCTTCGCGCCAGCGCGCGACGAACTGCGGAATCAGTTCGGGCGGGTCCTGGCCGTCGGCGTCCAGGATCAGCGCCGCGCCGGTGTCGATCCGGTCCAGCCCCGCGGTCAGCGCGGCCTCCTTGCCGAAATTGCGCGACAGCCGCAGCAGCCCCACGCGCGGATCTTGCGCGGCGAAGGACTGAAGGATCGCCCAGGTGCCGTCGCGACTGCCGTCGTCCACGTAGAGCACGCGGCCTTCGACATCCTCGGCGGCGAGCGCGTCCAGCGCCGCGGCGATGCGCGGCTGCAGCAGGGGCAGGCTCTGCGCTTCGTCGAAGGCGGCCAGGACGACGGTGACGCGATCGCGGGTCATGGGATCAATAGTAACGGCGTGGCGTGGTGGCTGGGTGTGGACGAGGTTCGATGCGGCGGTCGATACGGCCAGCATCGCTGGCGGGGCTTCGGCGGAGTTCTTCGCTCGCGAACGCCACTGGCAAGACGCGAGGATTCCGAAGCGGGCCTGCGTACCTTCAGGGATCGTCATTCCCGCGAAGGCGGGCTCCGCTTCACTTCGACGGAGCCGAACATCCAGTGACTTTCGCGCGCGCAACCCATCAGACCGTCATCCCCGCGAAGGCGGGGATCCAGGGCTTTCGTGCGAGAACGTTTGAAGTCGCTGGATTCCCGCGTTCGCGGGAATGACGGGCTGGGAAGGTTCAGTCGTTATCGAAGAACGTCATTTTTCTAAGACGTCGACCGCAACGCCGACCTCTCGCAACTCGCAACTCGTCGCAAATTCAGACTCCCGCCCCCCCCAATCACTCAATCTGCTTCAAATACCCATCCCCGCCGATAAACCGCATCTGCCGCTGGATCGCCCCGGCGCGCCGCTGCACATATGCGCCCGGCTTGGCGATGCTGTAGCGCTTGGGATTGGGCAGCACCGCGGCCATGCGCGCGGCCTCGGCCGCGCCGAGCCGGCTGGCGTCCTTGCGGTAGTAGGTCCGCGCCGCGGCCTGGGCGCCGTACACGCCGTCGCCGAATTCGGCGATGTTGGCGTAGACCTCGATGATCCGGCTCTTGGGCCACATCGCCTCGATCAGCACCGTGTACCAGGCCTCGATGCCCTTGCGCACCCAACTGCGGCCGCTCCACAAAAACAGGTTCTTCGCGGTCTGCTGGCTGATCGTGCTGCCGCCGCGCACCTTGCGGCCGCGCTCGTTGTTCTTGCGCGCTTTCTCGATCGCCTTAAGGTCGAAACCGAAATGCTCCGCGAAGTTCTGGTCTTCCGAAGCCACCAGCGCCACCGGCACGTTGGGCGAGATCTCGTCCAGATCGCGCCAGTCGTGGGCCAGACGGAAACCGAAATCGCCCGAACCCCAGGCCTCCAGCTGGCGGATCAGCATGAATGCCGAGAACGGCGGATCGATGAAACGCAGGGTCGCCACTTGCAGGATCGAGGCCAGCGCGAACAGGAACGGCAGGGCCAACAGCCAGCGCAACCAGCGCCGCAGCCGGCGCGGACGCGGCGCGGCTTCGGCCTGCGGCGGCAGGGGCGGCGCGGACGCGCGATCGCTCAAGCCTTGCACCCCAGCGCCCCCGTCCCCACTCTTGCCGCAAGGCGGATTGCCCGTGTCGGCGAACCAAGCTCCGATACCCACCGCATTGCCTCAACCTCCCCCTTCACAAGAACTTGCGCATTATCCGCGAAGCCGCGACCGCCGCGTTCGCCGACCATTGATTTGCGCGCCGTAACCGCAGAGTACGACGATGACCGATACCGCTTCGCCCCAAGCCGCCACGCCCGACGACCAGGACCGCCTGACCCGTTTCATGATCGAAACCGCCGGCGTGCGCGGCGTGCGCGTGCACCTGCACGACACCTGGCGGCAGATCCGCGACCGCGCCGAGTATCCGGCCGCGGCCGCGGAAATGCTCGGCGAAGCCGCCGCGGCTGCGGCGTTGTTCACCGGCCACGCCAAGGTCGATGGCCGTTTGTCGGTGCAATTGCGCGGCGAAGGTGCGCTGCGCACCTTGTTCGCCGAGTGCACGGCGGCCGGCACCTTGCGCGGCATCGTCCAGCTGGCCGAGGACGGCGGCGAGGTCTCCCGCGACCTGCGCGACCTGGGTCCGCAGGCGGTATTGGCCATTACCATCGAGAATCCGGCCTTGAACGGCCGCGACCCGGTCCGCTACCAGGGCCTGGTGTCGCTGGAGTCCGACACCCTGGCCGGCGCCTTCGAGGACTATTTCCGCCAATCCGAACAATTGCCCACGCGTCTGCTGCTGGCCGCCGACGACCGCTACGCCGCCGGCCTGATGCTGCAGAAGCTGCCCGGCGACGAGGGCGACGACGACGGCTGGGCCCGGGTCGGGGCCCTGTTCGACACCTTGAACACCGCCGAATTGCTGGAGCTGCCGACCGACACCCTGCTGACCCGCCTGTTCCACGAGGACGGGGTGCAGTTGCTGGGCGGCAAGCCGCTGGGCTTCGCCTGCTCGTGCTCGCGCGAGCGGGTCGAGGCCATGCTGGTCTCGCTCGGCCGCGAGGAGGCCGATGCCGCCGCGGCCGAGGGCGAGGCCCATATCCGCTGCGAGTTCTGCGGCCAGAGCTATCGTTTCGATCGCAACCAAATTGCCGGCCTGTTCGCGGCCGCGGCCGCGGAAATCCAGGCCCCGCAGCGAGTACAGTGAGGTTGCCGACGGTCGGCCGAAGACGGTTCTGGGACCGTTTTCAGATTGTTAAATAAACATAAACCGGCTATAGTCGGGTCGAAGAAATGGGGAACTCGGCCGGTTTCATCCGGTCTTAACTACGGTCCGCGCTTAACACTTATTCAATGCTCAAGCACCTGCGCCAGTTGCCGCTTGTCCTGACGCTCGCCCTAGGCGTGGCGGCGGGTGCGCACGCGCAAGCCAAGCACGACACCACCTATTTGCCGGTGTGGAACCAGAACAACGGCAAGCTGGAATACCTGCTGCAGCTCGAGCCGACCGATAAAGCCGCCGGCGCGCGCTGGAAATCCGGCGCCAACACCTTCGATGCCACGTTGGGCCTGGATTCCGGCGATGGCCTGGGCCTGGTCTGCGATCGCAAGACCGGCCTGGCCGGCGCGATCGGCAACCTCGCCAATCACTGCCTGCTGGCCGCGCTCGACGAAGACGACGATCACGACGACAGCCGCCAGCTCAGCGCCGGCGTCAGCCTCAGCCGTCCCGGCGGCAAGGTCGGCGTGTCCATCGGTTCCGGCCGCGACAGCCTGCCCGGCTGGCTCAGCCCGAACAACCGCCCCAGCCGCGTCGATCAGAACACCCTCACCGTTTACGGCCAGAAGAACATCGGCCGCGAAGCGATGGTGTCCATCGGCGGCACCTGGGCGCGCGCCAAGCTGATCCCGGCCGGCGAAATGCCCGGCCTGGCCGATCGCTGGAGCAGCAAGAGCATCACCATCGGCGCCGGTTACGGCAATTTCGGCGCCAACATCATCGGCCGCGTGGTCGATACGCCCGGGCAGCCGGGTCAGTGGGAAGGCCTCGGTGTCGGCTTGACCTGGCGCACGCCGTGGAGCGGCCAGCTCACCGTCGGCGCCGAAAACGTGGTCACCCGCGGCAAGAATCCGTTCGCGCCGGGCAACGGCGAAAAAGACGAAGGCACCGTGCCTTACGTCCGTTACGAACAGGATCTTTGATCCCCGCATCGCATCTTGCTTCGGCGGATCTTTCGTCTGTCTGGACTCGGCTCTGAGTCCGTAATCCGCATAAATACCGCGCCGCGACGGCGAAAAGCATGAGGGCGCCCAGCCCTGCGCCCGTCGCGGGCGTGAGCTTCGATCCCATCGCGAAGTCTTGAGGCCGTCCCGGCCTCGTTCCCTGCAATTCCCGCCGACAGCCGTCCGCACGTGGGCATGGCTAACGAATCGGCTTGCCCCGATCGAGCATTTCGATGACCTGATTGACGCCGCCACATCGGCCTGCGCGCAATGTCGCGCCCGAATCCTCACGCGCACCGCCCGGTTTGCGCACCACGCAGCGCAATCGGCCGTAGGTAGCAGAAATTGTGTGTTTTTGTGCGCAGGTACTGGCGCGGCAGCGTACCGCCTGTATTTGCGGATATGCCCGATCGCCGGAATCCGCGGCCGAGCCGGCGGCGCGGATAAATGAACAGGGGATTTCCTGCGGATTCCGCAGCGCCTACCACCGTTGTCCACACAAAATACGCAAAAGTACGGACGGCACGGCGTGGAGCCGGTTCTGCCCGCACGTCACAAACCGACACTTAACGACACTTTAATTTTTGGGGACTCACGGTTAGCATCGGCGAACCTTGCTGGTCTTGGCGTCTTATTTGACACCTCCGGCCGGGCTACACGGGTACATCAGACCGATTTTCGGAGAGAGAGAATGACTTTCAAGACCACCCAGCTCCGCGACGCGATCACCTTCGCGCTCGCAGTGAGCTCGACGGCCCTCGCCGGCGCCGCCGTAGCGCAGGAAGCGAACGCCCCAGCCACCAAGGAAGCGACCACGCTCGACCGCATCGAGGTGACCGGTTCGCGTATCCGTCAGGTCGATCTGGAAACCGCTCAGCCGGTACTGTCGATCACGCGCGCGGACATCGAGAAGCAGGGCTTCCAGTCCGTCGCCGACATCCTGCAGAACATCTCCGCCACCGGCGCTCCGACCATCAGCCGCGCACAGCCGCTGCTGGCCGGCGAAAACGTCGGCGGCCAGTTCATCAGCATGCGTAACCTGGGCGCCCAGCGCACCCTGATCCTGGTCAACGGCAAGCGCCTGGGCATCAGCACCAGCGGCCTGCAGGACGTCTCGCTGATCCCGACCTCCGCGGTCGAGCGCATCGAAGTGCTGAAGGACGGCGCCTCGTCGATCTACGGCTCCGACGCCATCGCCGGCGTGGTCAACATCATCACCCGCACCAATTTCGAAGGCGCTACGGCCAACGCCTACTTCGGCCAGTACAGCCAGGGCGACGGCGCGACCACCCGCGGCGACTTCGTGCTCGGCTTCACCGGCGATCGCGGCTCGCTGACCGCCGCCGTCGAATACCGCAAGGAAGACGAAGTCTTCGCGCGCGACCGCGAGTTCGGCGCATATCCGCAGGGCCCGATGCATCCGAACCGCGGCTGGACCACGGTCAGCCAGTGGGGCGTGCTGAATCTGCCGGCCGGCAACCGCGTGCTCAACACTGACGGCAACTGGCGCCTGCTCTCCAACTATCACGCGCTGAACACCGACACCGGCGGCACCGCTGCCAACCCGGCCGGCTCGACCGTCGACAAGAGCAACACCAACCAGCAGACGCACCTGCGCACGCCGCTGGAAAGCCGCTCGCTGTTCGTCAACGGCGTGTTCGACATCACCGACAAGGTCCGCTTCCGCAGCGACATGCTGTATTCGTCGCGCGATGCCGAACGTCAGGTCGCCGGCTATCCGTTCCAGAGCGGCTCGGCCGGTCCGGTTCCGGGCGGCTTCAAGATGTCGAAGGACAGCTACTACAACCCGGTCGGCACCGTGTGGGCGCCCGGCAACGGCCAGACCGCGCAGGACATCAACTTCTGGCGCCGTACCTGGGAAGTGCCGCGCGTCGATAAGTCCACCTCGACCACCTGGCGCTTCTCGGCCGGCCTCGACGGCAGCTTCGACATCGGCGAGCGCAGCTTCGACTGGGACGTGGGTTACCTGTTCAACAACAACAAGGTCAACCAGGAAAACTACGGCAACCTGAACATCGAGCGCACCAAGCAAGCGGTGGGCCCGTCGTTCCTCAATGCCAACGGTGTGGTTCAGTGCGGCACCGCCGCCAGCCCGATCCCGTTGACCCAGTGCACCCCGTGGAATCCGTACATCCCCTACGGCCGCGTCGGCGACGGCGGCCTGACCGGCAACAAGGCGCTGCAGGACTTCCTGTTCCAGCGTCTGAACTCCAGCGGCGAAACCAAGACCAACGTCTACGGCGCCAACCTGTCGGGTTCGTTGTTCACCCTGCCGGGCGGCGACTTCGGTTTCGCGGTCGGCTATGAACACCGCAAGGAAGAAGGCCGCTTCATCCCCGACGCTCAGGCGGTGACCGGCAACTCGACCACC
Source organism: Lysobacter sp. TAB13 (assembly GCF_052113885.1). Lineage (NCBI taxonomy): Bacteria > Pseudomonadati > Pseudomonadota > Gammaproteobacteria > Lysobacterales > Lysobacteraceae > Lysobacter > Lysobacter sp. TAB13. Next base: position 8,011 of record NZ_JBFRDR010000017.1, read on the forward strand.
CTCGCCGGCGGCCCGACCAATGGCAGCTACTCGGTCGATGAATTCTTCGTCGAACTCGCGATCCCGGTCCTGGCCGATCTGCCGGGCGCCAAGGAGCTGAGCTTCTCGGTCGCCAGCCGTTATTCGGACTACAGCACCTTCGGCGACACGGTCAACAACAAGTTCGGCTTCAAGTGGAAGCCGATCGACTCGTTGCTGTTCCGCGGCACCTACGCCGACGGCTTCCGCGCTCCGACCATCAACGACCTGTACGGCGGCGGTTCGCAGACCTTCGCGACCTTCACCGACCCGTGCGATACGCAGTTCGGCGCGGCCAAGGGCAACCCGACGATTCAAGCCGCTTGCGGCGCGCGCGGCGTGCCGAACCCGGCGACGTTCCGTCAGCTGCAGCAGGGCTTCGTGCCCTCGACCACGGCCAGCCCGCAGACGCCGGTGGCGTTCTTCTCCGGTTCCAACCCGAACCTGATTCCGGAAACCTCCAAGTCCAGGACCCTGGGCGTGGTGTGGAGCCCGGAATTCGTCGAAGGCCTGAACGTCAGCCTCGACTGGTGGAAGATCAAGATCGAAGACACCATCGTGGGCGACTCGCCGACGCAGATGCTCGACGACTGCTACGTGCGTAACGACGCCAGCCGCTGCACCGCCTTCACCCGCGATCCGGTGCTGGGTTACGTCAACAGCCTCACCTTCACCAGCATCAACGCCGGTTACCGTCAGGCCGAAGGCTACGATCTCGAGTTGAACTACCGCCTGCCCACCAGCATCGGTAACTTCAACCTCAACTGGCAGACGACCTACACCGTCGGCGACGAGATCAAGACCGATACCAACCCGAACGGCAAGCCGATCCAGCTGGTCGGCTACGCGGTCAACCAGAGCAACCTGGGTACCTTCCGCGTGCGTTCGAATGCCAGCCTGAGCTGGGAGAAGGGCCCGCTGAGCGCAACCTGGGGCGCGCGTTACTTCTCCTCGCAGAAGGAAGCCTGCCTGTCGGCGGCGCTGTTCCCGAGCGAGTGCGACAACCCGAACTTCCGTGCTCCGGACACCGGCGGCTCGGTTCGCGCGCTCAACAAGCTGGGCTCGAACACCTTCCACGACGTCGAGTTCCGCGTCGCCACCCCGTGGAATGCCACGGTGGCGATCGGCGCCAACAACGTGTTCGATCACCTCGGCCCGACCCTGTACAGCCAGCCGAGCGCGAACACGTCCTACTCGGGCCAGTTCGACATCGGTCGCTTCGTGTACATGAAGTACCAGCAGCGCTTCTAAGCAATTCTGCTGCACCGCAACACAAACACGGCTCCCTCGGGGGCCGTGTTTTTTTATGTCTGCGCGACTTTAGTCGCATACCGTCATGCGACTTCAATCGGGCTTTAACAACACTTTAATTATTCCTCCAAGCCGTCTACTATCGGCCCGGCTTTGCCAATTTAGGCCTTCAGTTATGCGCCGTTTGGCTAGCCCCTTTGCTTGGGACCCGTTCGTTCAGGACAGACTTGGAGAGAGAGATGACCCTGAAGACCACCAAATTGCGCGACGCGATCGTCTTCGCGTTGTGCGTGGGCGCGACCAGCCTTGCCGGTACCGGCTTGGCCTCGGCCCAGGACGCCGCGGCACCCGCCGCGCCGGCCGCTGAAGACGCCACCACCCTGGATCGCATCCAGGTCACTGGCTCACGCATTTCCATCCCCGGTCTGACCACCAACAGCCCAGTGATGACGGTCAGCCAAGAAGAAATCGCCCGCAACCAGCCGGTAACCGCGGAAGACTTCCTCAAGATCGTACCGGGCGCCGTCCCGTCGATCGGCCCCGGCACCAACAACGGCGCCAACGGCGGCGCGACGATCAATCTGCGCGGCCTGGGCGATAACCGCACCGTCGTGCTGATGGACGGCCGCCGCGTCGTTCCGTTCAACCTGTTCGGCGTGGTCGATACCAACGTCATCCCGGTCGCGCTGATCGACAGCGTGGATCTGGTCACCGGCGGCGCATCCGCGGTGTACGGCGCCGACGCCGTCGCCGGCGTGGTCAACTTCGTGCTGAAGCGCAACTTCGAAGGCATCGAAGTCAACTCCAGCTACGGCCAGTCCAGCAAGCAGGACGGCGACCGCCGCAACACCACCGTCACCATGGGCATGAACCTGGACGAGGGTCGCGGCAACTTCGTGCTGAGCCTGGGCAAGACCGACAACGATCCGCTGTTGCAGGGTTCGCGCGGCTTCTCCGAGTTCAACCTCGACTCGACCGACGGCTCGCGCGGCGGTTCGGGCACCTCGATTCCGACCAAGGCCGGCAGCCTGGGCCAGATCAATCCGGCCACCGGCCGCTTCGACGGCATCTCCACGCCGTTCAACTACAACCCGTACAACTTCAACCAGACCGCGTTGGATCGTTGGCAGGCCACCGCGCTGGGCCGCTACGAGATCAACAAGCACGCTGAGGCCTACACCCAGCTGCTGTACACCCGCTCCAACGTGTTCTCGCAGATCGCCCCGGGCGGCCTGTTCGGCGGCCGTTTCAATCTGGGCATCGGCAACCCGCTGATTCCGGAACCGGCCCGCCAGCAGCTGTGCGCGGCGTTCACCGTGACCGGTGGTCCGTGCTCGGTCGGCAGCGCCGGCACCGTCAGCACCACGCTCAACCGTCGTACCACCGAGCTGGGCACCCGCTCCACCGACTTCCAGAACAAGGTCTTCCAGGCCACTCTGGGCGTGCGCGGCGACATCAACGACAACTGGCGCTACGACGCGTACTGGTCGCACGGTGAAGCCGATCAGCTGACCGTCTCGGCCGGCTTCCTGTCCAAGGCCCGCACCCAGCAGGCGCTGCTGTCGCTCGACGGCAAGAGCTGCGTGGATCCGACCGGCGGCTGCGTGCCGCTGAATCTGTGGGGTCCGGAAGGCTCGATCAGCAAGGACGCGAAGAAGTTCCTCGAAGTGCTGACCTTCGCTACCCAGCGCGTCGAGCAGGAAGTGTGGTCCGGTTCGGTCAACGGCGACCTGGGCGACAACTTCAAGAGCCCGTGGGCCGATTACCCGATCGGTCTGGCGTTCGGTTTGGAAGGCCGCAAGGTCGATGCGCGCAACCAGGCCGACGCGGCCTCGCGCGATCCGAACGAAGTGCAGGGCTCCGGCGGCGCCAACCCGGACGTGGAAGGCAACTTCACCCTGCGTGAGGCTTATGTCGAAACCATCGTTCCGCTGATCAGCGGCAAGACCGGCGCGCAAGCGCTGAACTTCGAAGCCGGCTATCGCCACAGCGAGTTCAAGTCGGGTCAGACCGACGTCGACTACGGCAGCTACAAGTACGGCCTGGAATGGGCCCCGATCGAATCGCTGCGCTTCCGCGGCATGTTCCAGCGCGCGACCCGCGCCCCGAACGTCAACGAGCTGTTCCAGCCAGTGGTCACCGGTCTGGATAACTCCGCGGTCGATCCCTGCCAGGCGTCCGAGCTGGCCAAGGTCGGCGGTCCGACCAGCGCGGTCGGTCAGTTGTGCGTCGCCACCGGCGTTCCGGTGGCGGTGATCAACAGCGCCGACGGCGTGGAAGGTCCGAGCGCGGGTCAGGCCAACGCCTTCACCGGCGGCAACCCGATCCTGGGTCCGGAAAAGGCCGACACCCAGACCCTGGGTCTGGTCTGGCAGCCGCTGGAAGATCTGTCGATCACCCTGGACTACTGGAAGATCGACATCAAGGACGCGATCACCCGTCCGGTGCTCGGCGATGCGCTGTTCGGTTGCTACGACAAGCAGTTCAACCCGACCCTGAGCATCAACCACCCGATGTGCCAGCTGATGCTGGGCGCGCGTGAGCCCACCGACGGTTCGCTCAACGGCGAAGCGCGCGGTCCGTTCCTGGATCGCTCGAACAAGGGCCGCATCACCACCAGCGGTTGGGATCTGGGCGTTCGCTACGGCATCCCGCTGGCCAACGAGTGGGGCCGCCTGGACTTCTCGCTGGATCTGACCAAGACCGACAAGTACGACTACCAGGGCGACCCGCAGGTGCCGAAGCACGACTGCGTCGGCGTCTACGGCGTCTCGTGCAACGTCATCGCCGGCATCGTGTACGACTACAAGTCGAACTTCCGCGCTGTGTGGTCGATCAAGGACTTCGAGCTGGGCTTCAACTGGCGCCACCTGAGCGCGGTCGACGTCGAGCCGGGCCCGATCGAGTGGTTCCCGGACTACACCTCGATCGACGCCTACGATTACTTCGATCTGACCCTGGCGTATGAGCTGCCGTGGAATGCGCGCATCAACTTCACTGTGAACAACGTCGCCGACAAGAAGCCGCCGGTCGTGGGCAGCAACATCGGCAGCACCGGCTTCAACAGCGGCAACACGTTCCCGCAGTACTACGACACCCTGGGTCGCTACTACACCATGGGCATCACGATGCGCTTCTGATAAGAAACACGTAATCCGAGTCATTAAAGGCGGGCTTCGGCCCGCCTTTTTTTGTCTGCGATTTGGGGTTCGGTTTGACTGGGTGAGGACTGTGGACTTCGAAAACGGCGGGCGCCGCGATGGGCGAGAGGGCCTCGCAGTGCGCGTGCTCGTTGACGCCGGGCCTGACGGTGCTGCGAAGACCTCAGCGGGCGGCCAGGAAGTCCCGGTGCGCGCTCATCATCGCGTTGACCATCTCGCGTTCGGCCAGCGACAGCAGCGGGTTCCACACGTCGAAGATCAGCACCACGCGCAATTCATCGCTGTCGTTGCGCGCCTCGTGTTCGATCGAGTCGTCGAAGATCAGCACTTCGCCGACCTTCCATTCGCGCCGTTCGAAGCCGACCCGGTAGGTGCACTTCTCCGGCACGATCAGCGGCAGGTGCACGACCAGGCGCGCATTGGTCTCGCCGTGATGCGGCGGGATGTGCGTATGCGGCGCCAGCGCGGAGAACATCGCGTTCGGGCACACGTCGGCGATCGCCGCCATCTCCACCGCTTCCAGCGCCGCGCGCGTGTTCGGGCAATGCGCCAGATGCTCGGGCACGGGCTGGGAATAACTCCACAGCTTGTAGGTGCTCCAGCGCCGCGAATGATTGAGCTCGCGCCACTGATTGACCGGGTCGCCGGGCTGGTACTCGATATACGGCGTGAACTCGGCCTGTTCGTTGCGCAGCACTTCGCGCATTTCGCGCTGGATATCAAAGGTGCGGCTTTCCAGCTCCGGCACCCAGGCGAACTGGCTGCGGTCGAAGAACGGAATCGCCGGCAAGCGCGGCACGCACAGCTGATTGCAATCGGCGTGATACGGCTTGCTGCGGCCAACCATGATCGACGCCGCTTCGTCCCAGCGGCCGAGCGCGCCGGCTTCCAGCGCCGCGCGCGGTCCGCCGACGCGGTGGGCCAGGAACTCGGTGAATTCGTCGCGGTATTGATCGACCTTGGCCTGGGCGTGGATCAACTGCTGCTTGAGCATGTCCGGCCACTGCGGTTGCGGCGGCGCGACGGTCAAGGCGTTGCGATAGGCCTGCGCGGCCGCGCGCGCGTGGCCCTGGCGTTCCAGGTAGGCGGCCTTGGCCAACAAGCCGGGAAGGAAATAGGCATCGATCGCGAGCGCGGCGCCGATCGCCTGCCATTCGCCGTCGCTGTTGCCGCGTTCGCGCTGGACCATGCCGATCGACAGCAGAATCATCGGGTCGTCGGGCGCGGCGTTGTGCGCGGCCTGCAGCAACTCGACCGCGCCGCCGGTATCGCCGCGCTGCAGCGCGTGGATGCCCAGGCTGTACAGCGCTTGCGGGTGCTGCGGCGCGATCGCGCGGACCTGCATCCACAGGCGCTCGGCCTCTTGCCAGCGGCCCGCGCGCGAGGCCAGGCCGGCGGCCTGGACCAGTTGGTTGATCTGTTCGTTCAAGCCCCGTCTCCGGCCCTGCGGCGGCCTGCCGGCGCGGCCGGCGATGGCTGGAAGCATACGGTCGCGCTTGCGCGCTGACCACGTCCGCGAGCGGTTCGGGCACGTCGCGACGGGCGTCGCGGCGCGGTTACCTCATCCGAGGCGATGCCGCCGATGCCCGCGGGCCGCAGCGCCGCTCGGCCCAGCCTCGCGGCGCCGACCGGCTTATTCGAATTCCAGCGACGCGTCGCCGGAGAAGGTCTCGATTTTGATCTTGCCGCTGCCGCTGCCGTAGCGGTGTTCGAAACTCGATCCCGGGCCGTGCTTGGGCCGCTGGACTTCCACGTCCGGCGCGCTCAGATCGCCGCTGAAGCTCTGCCCGCGCACCACCGCCGACAAGCCGCGCGGCATCGACAGGTTCACATCGCCGCTGACGGTTTCCAGCGAGATTTCGCCGCTGTCTGCCAGCGCCGCGGAGATGCGCAGATCGCCGGAGACCGAATTGCCCGAGATCTTGCTCAGACGCGACTCGTGCGCGGCCATGTCCACCTTGCCCGACACGGTTTCCAGATGCGCCTCGCCGCTGAGGCGGCCGCGCAGGTCGAGGTCGCCGCTGACGGTCTGCGCGGAAATCTTGCGGGTGTTGAGGGTCAGGCTCAGGTCGCCGCTGACGCTTTCGATTTCCGCCGAGCGCGGCGCGCCGGCCACGGTCACATCGCCGCTGACGCTGTCGATCTTGAGCTCGCGCGAGGCCACGCCGGTGACATCGACGCTGGCCGACACCGCGTCGATGTCCAGCGCAGCTTGCAGTGGGACAGTCACGATCAACTCGGTCGGCTCGCTCTTGTCGCCGCCGACCAAAAAGCCCATGCCGCTGCCGCGGTTGGGATAGCGGACCTTGATCGACAACTGCTGGCGGTCGCCTTCGATGTCGAGTTTTTCCACGCCCTCGCCGAGCGAGCCTTCGATCTTGACCTCGGGGCGATCCCACACCCGGACCTGGATCAGGCCCTTGACGTTGTCGATCTCGACGCTGCCCAGCGGGTCCAGCGGACGGGTCTGATTGATCGGGGTGCCGGCGAATGCAGGCAACGCGGCGCCCAGGGCGACGGCGAGCAGGCCGATCGCGGGCAGGCGGCGGAGAACGCGGCTACGTGTGCTGTGGCGGACGGATGTCATGGGGCGTTCTCCTTGGATCAGGTGTAAGCCACGCGCTGAGCCAGCGCGAGGCGTCGTGCGTAGGTGCGGCGCAGTTGCTCCAACAGCAGCCGCGAATCGGGATCGTGCGCCAGCGCGTCGAGGATCAGCGCGGCGTTGCGGTCGAGTTCGTCGAACGCCGGCTTCAGCGCGACCGCCTGCTGGGTCGCCGGCGCGATTTCGCGCATCGCCGCCTGATACTGGCGGGTCATGCCGTCGGCTTCGCGCTGCATCAAGGTGGCCGGGGCGGCGCCGTTGACCGTCGCCACCGCGCCCTGGGCCGGATCGGCCGGGGTATGCGGGGCGCGGAACTGGCTGCCGATGCCGATCGCCAATGCGGCGACGCTGGCCGCCAGCGCGAGCGGCGCCATCCAGCGATTGCGCGATACCTCGCGCGGCCGCATCGCGATCACCACCGGCGTTTCGTCGTGGGGCGCGAGCGGCGCGGGCGGCAGCTCCGCTGGCGGCGCCTGTTCGCCCAGGCGCGCGGCGATGCCGGACCACAGATCGCGCGACGGCGGCAGTTCGCGGCGCATCGCCCGCAACTGCCAGCGCAACGCGTCGGGCAGTTCGCCTTCCGGGGTGCGGTCTTTGTTGAGATCGTTGTCGTTCATGCCTGTTCTCCGAGCCGGCTGCGCAGCAGGCTGCGCGCGCGGTGCAACTGTGCCTTGGAACTGCCGACCGCCATGCCGAGTTCGACCGCGATCTCTTCGTGTTTCCAGCCTTCCACGTCGTACAGCACCAACACGGCGCGGGCGCGCGGCGGCAGGCTGGCGACGGCGCGTTCCAGATCCATCGACAGCGCGGTGACGTGTCCGGCCGAATCGGCGCTGCCGAGGGTGTCGAACACTTCTTCGTCGTTGTCTTCGAACGGACGGCTGCGGCGGCCGCGCAGTTCCATCAGCGCGGTGTTGACCGCCAGCCGGTGCAGCCAGGTGCCGAAGGCCGACTCGAAGCGGAAGTTCGGCAGCGCCTGCCAGGCGCGGACGAAGGCTTCCTGGGTCAGATCCTCGGCGCGGGCGCCGTGGTAGCCGACCAGCCGGGCGATGACGCCGTGGACGCGGCTGGCGTGGCGGCGGTACAGCGCCTCGAAGGCGGCGACCCCGCCGGACGCGGCCGCGGCCACCAGGGCGCGGTCGTCATCGACTTCGGTCGCTAGTGCGGCGTCGGGCATGGTGTCGTTCACGGCGGTCAGCATACTGAGTCCGATGCTGGGTCGGGGCTCAGGGTTTAAGGGGTGGAGCCAGGAACGAGAGAGAGGAGTGAGGAACGAGTAGAGCGAGGCGGCGGGGCCGCGCGCGGGGCATGCCCTGGTTCCTCCTAGTCCCGCCCTTGGAGCCAGGAACGAGAGGGAGAAGTGAGGAACGAGTAGAACGATACGGCGGCGGGGCTGCCCGCGGGCGCATGCCCTGTTTACTATGCCGCCCCGGGCTGCGCAGCCGGCACGTAGCCGGCAAAACGAACGAGAGGAGCGAGACCCGCGCGGGAGCCAGATCGCCGGCCACCCACTCGTTCCTCACTCCTCTCCACTCGTTCCTCAGTAAATCAGTCCTTCAAAGCCGCCGCGATGCGCTGCTGCTCGTCATGCAGCGCCTGCGGCATGCGTGGGCCGTATTCACGCAGGTATTCGCCGATGCTGTCGAACTCGGCGCTCCAGCCGGCATGGTCGAAGCCGAACAGCTTGGCGTGGGCCTCTTCGTTCAAGCTCACGCCGTCGAGGTTCAGATCGCTGGCCTTGGGCAGATGGCCGATCGGGGTTTCGGTCGCGCCGGCTTCGCCCTTGACGCGGCCGATCATCCACTCGATCACCCGCAGGTTGTCGCCGAAGCCCGGCCACAGGAACTTGCCATCAATGCCCTTGCGGAACCAGTTGACGTGGAACACCTTCGGCAACTTCGCCTCGGCGCCGTCGAAGGACAGCCAGTGCGCGAAGTAATCGGCGAAGTTGTAGCCGCAGAACGGCTTCATCGCCATCGGATCGCGGCGCATCACGCCGACCGCGCCGGTCGCGGCGGCGGTGGTTTCCGAGCCCATCGCCGCGCCGACCAGCACGCCGTGGGTCCAGTCGCGCGCTTCGAACACCAGCGGCACCAGCGAGGCGCGGCGGCCGCCGAAGACGATCGCCGAGATCGGCACGCCGGCCGGGTTTTCGGCTTGCGCCGAGTAGCTCGGGCACTGCTTGGCCGACACGGTGAAGCGCGAGTTCGGATGCGCGGCCGGGCCCTTGGCCGCGTCGAAAGCGTTGCCGCGCCAATCGGTGACCGGGGTCTGGCCGTCGTCCAGGCCTTCCCACCACGGCTGGTTGTCGGCGGTGACGCCGACATTGGTGAAGATGGTGTTGGTCTGGATCGAGGCCAGCGCGTTCGGGTTCGACTTGGTCGAGGTGCCCGGCGCGACGCCGAAGTAACCGGCTTCGGGATTGATCGCGTACAGGCGGCCGTCGGCGCCCGGACGCATCCAGCAGATGTCGTCGCCGACCGTCCACACCTTCCAGCCGGCCTGGCGATAGCCTTCCGGCGGAATCAGCATGGCCAGATTGGTCTTGCCGCAGGCCGAGGGGAACGCCGCGGCGACGTAATGGGTTTCGCCTTGCGGGTTCTCGATGCCGACGATCAGCATGTGCTCGGCCAGCCAGCCTTCGCTGCGCGCCTGATGCGAGGCGATGCGCAGGGCGTGGCACTTCTTGCCGAGCAAGGCGTTGCCGCCGTAGCCCGAACCGAACGACTTGATGGTCAGCTCGTCGGGGAAATGCATGATGAAACGGCGCTCGGGATCGAGCTCGCCGATCGAATGCAGGCCACGCACGAACTTGCCTTCGCGCTCGATGCGCTTGAGCGCCGGCGCGCCCATGCGCGTCATCACGCGCATGTTGGCGACCACGTACGGCGAGTCGGTGATCTCCACGCCGCAACGCGCCAGCTTTGATTCGATCGGGCCCATGCAATACGGAATCACGTACAGGGTGCGCCCGCGCATGCAGCCTTCGAACAGCGCGTCCATCTTGGCGTGCGCCTCGCGCGGCGCCATCCAGTGATTGTTCGGGCCGGCGTCTTCGCGTTCGTTGGTGCACACGAAGGTCAGGTGCTCCACGCGCGCGACATCGTCGGGATGCGAGCGGTGCAGATAGCTGCCCGGATGGGTTTCGTCGTTGAGGCGTTCCAGGGTGCCGTCGGCCAGCATCTGCGCGATCAGCGCCTGGTTTTCGGCATCGCTGCCGTCGCACCACTGGATCTTGTCGGGCTGCGTCAGCGCAGCTACCTGGGCCACCCACTCGTTCAATGCGGCAAGGGAACTGCCGGCGCTCCCCAGCGCCGCAGTCGTGGGGGTAGCGTCTTTGGAAATGGCATTCACGGCAATGGTCTCCAGCCGGGGGACAACGGTAAGGGAACGGGTGTTACGACGAGGGAATCAGCGTGGCCATCATGTGTTCGACATAAGCCTCGAACTCGTCGTGTTGCATGCGGGTCTGGTGCAGCTGCAAGTTCAGCTGCAGGAAGCCGACGTAGGCGGCGTAGAGCAGGCGGGCGCGATGCTGCGCATCGGTGCGGCTCAGGCCGGCCTGGCGGAAGGAAGCGGTGAGGTAATCCAGGCGGCGCTCGGACACGCGCCCGATCACCGGCTGCACGGCGGGATGGTCCAGCGCCTTGAGCAGCTCGGAATAGATGACGTGCGATTTGACCTCGTGGGCGACGAGGTGGAACAGCGAACGCAGGCGCTGGCGCGGATCGGGGATCGGTTCGAGCTGGCCGAACACGGTTTCCTGCTCGACCTTCTCCCACCGCTCCAACGCGGCGACCAGCAACGCATCGCGCGAGGGGAAATGCCAGTAGAAGCTGCCTTTGGTCACGCCGAGCCTGCGCGCGAGCGGTTCCACCGCTACAGCGGCGACGCCTTGTTCGGCGATCAGGTCGAGCGCGGCCTGGGCCCAATCGTCAGCGCTGAGTCGGCCGCTGCGTTCGGGCTTGTGATCCGTCTTGGCATCGCCGGTGGACGGCGCAGCGGAAGACGGGGCGTCGAGCTTCGGCTCGGGCTTGTTCGAGGCGGGCTGGTTCATGGACGACAAGTTTAACCATACGGCAGGGTCGGGAACAGTACGCAGTGCAGCAAAAAGCCGGGATTCGGGATCGGGGAATCGGGATTCGTGAAAAACGGCGGGAAAATCGCGGGTTAATGCTGCAATGCAGCAGAAAAAGCAGGGGATGAAAGGCCGCAACGCCTTGATGCGAGCGGGGTCCGCATGGGTCTATCGGGGCGAAGGCCGGCTCGGTTGACAGCACCGGATTGCAATTCCATACTCGGCCGTATGTTACCCGTTTGATGCCAGCGTTTGAATGTCGATCGGACCGGCTGCGCAAGCCGATCCGGCCGATTTCAGCGCCGACATCACACGAGCCCCACTAGCCTGAGTCCAGCCGCATCCTCTGGAGCGCTCTGATGAGTATCGCGATCCCCTTCCTTACCTTTCTTCTCATCGGCGCGATCGCCGCGTACCACCGCCTGCGTCTGCCGGTCTGGGCCGCGTTGACCGCCACCGCGCTGGTCGCCTGCTATCTGCTCGGCGCCAGCCCCACCGCGACCATCATCGCCGCCGTGCTGGTGGCCCTGATCGCGGTCCCGCTGCTGGTGCCGGCGATCCGCTTGCCGCTGATCACCAAGCCGCTGCTGGGCTTCTACACCAAGATCCTGCCGCCGCTGTCGGAAACCGAACGCACCGCGCTGGAAGCGGGCACGGTGGGTTTCGAAGGCCAGCTGTTCTCGGGCAAGCCCGACTGGCAGCAGTTGCTGTCGCAGCCCAAGCCGGAACTGAGCGCGGAAGAACAAGCCTTCCTCGACGGCCCGACCGAAGAGCTGTGCAAGATGACCAACGACTGGCAGATCACGCACATCGATGCCGATCTGCCGCCGGAGATGTGGGAATACGTCAAGAAGAACAAATTCTTCGGCCTCAACATCCCGAAGGAGTACGGCGGCCTGGGCTTCTCCGCGCTGGCCAATCACAAGGTGATCCAGAAGCTGGCGTCGGTGTCGAGCGTGGTCAGCTCCACGGTCGGCGTGCCCAACTCGCTGGGCCCGGCCGAACTGCTGATGCATTACGGCACCCAGGAACAGAAAGACCACTACCTGCCGCGCCTGGCCGACGGCCGCGAAGTGCCGTGCTTCGGCCTGACCGGCCCGTGGGCCGGTTCGGATGCGACCTCGATTCCCGATTACGGCATCGTCACCACCGGCGAGTGGAACGGCGCGCGCGTGGTCGGCGTCAAGCTGACCTTCGATAAGCGCTACATCACCCTGGCGCCGGTCGCCACGCTGATCGGCCTGGCCTTCCGCATGTACGACCCGGACGGACTGATCGGCGACAAGCGCGATATCGGCATCACCATCGCGCTGTTGCCGCGCGACACCGCCGGCGTGGAAGTCGGCCGTCGCCACTTCCCGCTCAACTGCACCTTCCAGAACGGCCCGATCCACGGCAAGGAAGTCTTCATCCCGCTGAGCCAGCTGATCGGCGGCGAAGCCTACGCCGGCAAGGGCTGGCAGATGCTGGTCGAATGCCTGTCGATCGGCCGCTCGATCACCCTGCCCTCCTCGGGCAGCGGCGGCGCCAAGATGGGCGCGATCGTCACCGGCGCGTATGCGCGCATCCGCAAGCAGTTCGGCCTGTCGGTCGGCCGCTTCGAAGGCGTGGAAGAAGCACTCGCGCGCATCGCCGGCCACGCCTACGCGATCAGCGCGCTGTCGCAGGCCACCGCCGCGGCGGTGGCGCGCGGCGAAAACCCGGCCGTGCCCTCGACCATCGCCAAGTACCACTGCACCGAGATGGCCCGCGAAGTGGCCAAGGACGTGATGGACATCCACGGCGGCAAGGGCATCATCCTGGGCCCGAAAAACTATGCCGGCCGCAACTGGCAGGCGCTGCCGATCATGATCACGGTGGAAGGCGCGAACATCATGACGCGCTCGCTGATGATCTTCGGCCAGGGCGCGATCCTGTGCCATCCGTGGGTGCTCAAGGAAATGAAGGCGGCGATGCTGCCCGACAAGGCCGAAGCCCTGCGCGAGTTCGACAAGAACCTGTTCGGCCACATCGGCTTCGCCATCTCCAACGCCGTGCGCAGCTGGTGGTTCGGCCTGACCGCCGCGCGCGTCGGCGCCGCCCCGGGCGATGCCTACACCCGCCGCTACTACCGCAAGCTCAACCGTTATTCGGCGACGCTGGCGGTGATGGCCGATACCTCGATGCTGCTGCTGGGCGGCAAGCTCAAGTTCAAGGAATCCCTGTCCGGCCGCCTGGGCGACGTGCTGAGCCAGCTCTACATCGCCAGCGCCATGCTCAAGCGTTACGAAGACCAGGGCCGTCCGGCCGGCGATCAGCCGCTGCTGGCCTGGGCCTTCCACGACTGCGTGCACAAGATCGAACTGGCGCTGTCGGGCGCGCTGCGCAACTTCCCGATCCGTCCGGTCGGTTATCTGCTGTGGATGCTGATCTTCCCCTGGGGCCGCCGCGCGCAGGCGCCGAGCGATCGCCTGGGCCACCGTGCGGCGTCCTTGCTGATGTCGCCCAACGACGCCCGCGACCGCCTGGCCGAAGGCGTGTTCACCACGCCGTGCGCCAACAACCCGGCCGGCCGCATCAACAGCTACCTGCAGAAGGTGATCCTGGCCGAACCGGTGGAGCGCAAGTTCCTCAAGGCGCTGAAGAACAGCGACATCGAAGCGCTGGATTTCCCGGGGCAACTCGACGAAGGCGTGCGCGAGGGCTGGATCACGGCGGAGGAACGCAAGCAATTGGAAGAGCTGCGCGAGATGACCATCGATGCGATCAGCGTCGACGACTTCGACGCCGCCGAGCTGCGTTCGGCCGGTTACAAGGCGCTGCACGAGCGCGATCACGGCAATACCGACGCACGCGCCGCGGCGTGATGCGGATCGCGCGCATGCGATGCGATGCTTGAATCGGAACGGCGGGCCTTCGGGTCCGCCGTTTTGGTTTTGGGCTAGCTAGTCGAGTTTTTCGCGAATACCGCCTACCCGTCATTCCCGCGAACGCGGGAATCCAGTGTCTTTGTCGCAACTGCACGAAAGTCGCTGGATTCCCGCGTTCGCGGGAATGACGGGCAGGAAGAGACGCGTGCATCTGCGGAATGACGGTGGGAACAAACGCATGCATCCGCCCCATCGCCCCGACTCACAACCAACACAACCACGGACCCGCCCATGAGCGCCAACGTCCTGTCCCTGTACAAGAAAATCACCCGCTACCCCGCCGGCCACTGGCTGTTCACCCGCGCGGTGTGCTTCAAGGCGCCGTACTTCGCCAGCATCTCGCCGCGCTTCGAGTCGCTGGAACCCGGCCGTTGCAGCGCGACCATGCGCCACCGCCGCGCCATCACCAATCACCTGGGCACCGTGCACGCCATCGCCATGTGCAATCTGGCCGAACTCACTGGCGGAGTGATGACCGACGCCAGCATCCCCAAGTCGATGCGCTGGATCCCGGTCGGCATGAGCGTGGAGTACCTGAAGAAAGCCGTCGGGACCATGCGCGCGGTGGCGACGCCGGCCGCGCCCATCGTCGAATCCGACCGCGGCTATGATCTGCCGGTCGACGTCGAAGTCACCAATCCCGCCGGCGAGCCCGTGTTCCGGGCGCGCATCGCCATGCGGGTTTCGCCCAAGCCCAAGCGCGACTGAGTCCGCGCGGAGCCATGCCATGAACGCGACTACCTGGATCTGGATCGGCGGCGCCCACAGCCTGGCCTTCGCGCTGTTCCACATGGCGTTCTGGAAGCTGTTCGGCTGGCGCCAATCGCTCAAGGCCGCGAACCGGGCCGACCGGGCGATCCTGCAGATTCTCAATCTGCGGTTGATCTACGTGTTGTTGTGCATCGCCGCGCTGTGCTTCGTCTTCGCCGACGACTTGCACGACACCGCCATGGGGCGCGCGGTGTTGGCGGGAATGTCGTTGTTCTGGGTCGGCAGGACGATCGAGCAATTCGTGTTCCTGCGGATCAACCGGCCGCTGGTGCATGTGCTGACGGTGTTGTTCGTGCTGGGCGCGGTGATTTTCGCGGTGCCGTTGTTTATTTAGTTCCGTCGAGTCCGCAATCTCCAAGATCGCTTCCCCCCTTTGAAAAAGGGGGGCCAGGGGGGATTTGCTTTTGCTCTTGCTTCAATGCCGCCAAGACAAAAGCAAATCCCCCGCGCCGCAGTTCGCCACCGACAACGTGGCTTTCGCCGGCCGCTCGCCCCCTTTTTCAAAGGGGGCAACGGTTCTCGCGCTTCGGTTACGACGCGCAATCCATCGCCGGTTCCGCCTCCGATTCCTCGGCAGCCACCGCCTCCGGCACGACCGGCTTACCCGCCGACATCAACACGAAGCCCAGCAACACCGACACCGCAACGATGCCCGCGGCCGCATACCCCAACCCGCCGACACCGATCGCATCGATCACCCGCCCACCGACGATCGCACCGACGCCGATGCCCAGATTCGCCCCGGAAATATTCAGCGAGGCCGCGAACGCCGGCGCCTGCGGCGCCGACTTCATCACCCGCACGTGGCTGACCGGGAACAACGCCGCCTGGGTGATGCCCCACAGCGCCAGCGTCACCGCGAACAAAGGCAGCGACTGCACCGCCGGCACCACCAGCACCAGACCGATCGCCATCGGCACGCTGAAGATCAACGACGCCACCAGCGGATTGCGATCGACGATGCGTCCGCCCAGCGTATTGCCGATCAGGCCGACCGCGCCGAACGCCATCAGCGCCCAGCCGACCACCGAGCCGTTGAAACCGGCCAGGCGTTCGAACATGTCGGCCAGATAGGTGTAAGCGGTGAACATGCCGGTGAACAGGATCACCGACAGCAGCACATGTCCGCCCACGCGCGGGTCGCGCAGCACCCGGAACTGGTGGCGCAACTTCATCTGCGGCTGAGCCGAGCGGCTGTCGGGCAGGAACACGAACAACAGCGTGGCCTTGAGCACCGAGGCGATCGCCAGAGCGACGAACGCCGCGCGCCAGCCGAAGGCGTCGGCGATCAAGGTGCCGGTGGGAACGCCGATCACCGTCGCGCAGATCACGCCGAAGGAAATCACCGAGATCGCGCGCCCGGCGCGCTCCTGCCCGGCCAGATCGACCGCGGTTTCGCTGGCCAGCGCCCAGAACACCGGCACGCCCAGCGCCGGGATCAATCGCGCGAGCGCCATCACCCCGAGATTCGGCGCCATCGCCGCGAGCAGATTGGAAGCGGCGAACAACAGCAGCACCACGATGAACAAGCGCTTGCGTTCGAAGCGGGAGAAATACGCGGTCAAGAACGGCCCGCTGGCGGCGACCGCGAACGCGAACAAGGTCACCAGCAAGCCGGCTTGCGAAACGCTCACGCCCAGATCGCGCGCAAGCGACGGCAACAGGCCGACCAGGATGAATTCGGTCGTCAGCACGGTGAAACCGGCCGCCGACAGCAACATGAGGGGCAACAGCACGGGGGTGCTCCTTGAAGAAAGAACAGTCGCCGCCGCGCGGCGCGAGCCGTAGCGGCGTAACCATTGAGGGGAATGCAGAGGAAGCCGGAAGGCGCGCCGTGTGCCGGCGCATTGGTCTACTTTAGGAAACACCGTGGTGTCGATAAACCACGCTGCGTCGCTTTCATTGTTCCGAACCAGGGACGCTGCGCGAAAGCCTTGAGGTTGCGGGCTTTGGCGGGTTTTCGTCGGTTCGGGACTGTAAATCCCGGATTGCGAACTAGTCGCGCGCGCGCGGATGCGGCATGTTGTCCGGCGCATCATCGGCGCGGCCCGATCAGCCTCGGGCCGCGTGCCGGCTTGCGTGCGTTCGTTGCGACGAACGCGCAACCGGTCACACCGTTTGCAACATCGCCGGTCTAGGCTCGACGCCCTGTCCACTGTGCGAGGCGAAGATCATGGCGAAGGTGTTGGTGCTTTATTACTCGGCCTACGGCCACTGCGAAAAAATGGCCGAAGCCGTGGCCGAAGGCGCGCGTGCGGCCGGCGCGCAAGTCGATATCAAGCGCGTTCCGGAACTGGTGCCGGAGGAGGTCGCGCGCAAGTCGCACTACAAGCTCGATCAGGCCGCGCCGATCGCGCAGATTTCCGATCTGGAGCATTACGACGCCATCGTCGTCGGCACCGGCACCCGCTTCGGGCGGATGTCCTCGCAGATGGCCAACTTCCTCGATCAGGCCGGTGGGCTGTGGGCCAAGGGCGCGTTGCACGGCAAGGTCGGCGCGGCCTTTACCTCGACCGCGACCCAGCACGGCGGCCAGGAAACCACGTTGTTTTCGATCATCACCAACCTGCTGCATTTCGGCATGGTGATCGTCGGGCTCAACTACGGCTATGCCGGGCAGATGCGGCTGGACGAAGTCACCGGCGGCTCGCCTTATGGCACCACCACCATCACTGGCGGGGATGGTTCGCGGCAGCCGACTCAGAACGAACTTGATGCGGCGCGTTACCAGGGGCGCGAAGTGGCTGAGACGGCTAATAAGCTGCACGGTTGAGTTGGGGAGAGCTAAAAAGCAAATCCCCCCTAGCCCCCCTTTTTCAAAGGGGGGAACGGCGCGCTCAGGGTGGAAGGTTTCGTCGCTGGGGCCGAAGCACGAAAATCGCGCCCCCTTTGGAAAAGGGGGCTGACGCCCGGCGAGCGCTCCGTTTCAGATAGCAAATCGGAGCGTGGGGGATTCGCTCTTCCCCTCGAAGGGACTACAACAACCACACCGCCGCCAACGCAGCCAGCGCCGGAACCGCCTGCACATAGAAGATCCGCCGGCTGACCGTAGCCGCGCCATAAGCGCCGGCCACCACCACGCATGTCAGGAAGAACGTCGCCACGTCCACGCGCGCGCAGACCAATCCCCAGACCAGACCGGCGACCAGGAAGCCGTTGTACAGCCCCTGATTCGCCGCCAGCACCCGGGTGATCTCGGCCTTTTCCGGAGTGTTGCGAAACACCTTCATGCCGAGCGGCTTGGTCCACAGGAACATCTCCAGGACCAGGAAATACAGATGGAGCAACGCGACCACGGCGATCAGGGCGATGGCGAGCCAATGCATCGGGCGTGCTCCAAAAGGTGAGATCGAAGCCAGCAGCATACGGCTTCGCACGGCCGACGCCGAGATCTGCGCCACGGCTTGGGAGCAACCGCGAGATCGCGTCCATCACCCCACACGGCGCCCCACGAAATCAGCCGCCCTTGGCCTTCGCCTTCGCATGCCAGGCCTTGAGCACCTCGGCCTCGCGCTCCGGCTTCAAGCCGGCCTTGAGCTTCGCGCGGCGTTCTTCCGGCAGCGTCCGCCACCACGCCAAGGTGTCGCGCGCGGTCTCGCGCAAGGGCCGGTAACTCAGCCCCGCTGCCTTCGCCTTGCTCACCGAGGTGCGGCCGAAGCCAGCGTATTCGCCACGCGCCGGAATCCAGGCCGGCATGTCGCTCCAGGCCTGCACTTTCTGTTCTTCCAGGAAATCGGCCGGCACCCAGGTCACGCTGGATTTCTTGCCCGAGGCGCGCTGCGATTCGCGCAACACCGCGCCCATGGTCAGCGCGCCGGGCGCGCCGTCGGCGTTGTAGATGCCGACATGGCCGCGCTCGATCGTGGTCAGCAGGAACGCGGCCAGATCGCGCACGTCGATGAACTGGGTCGGCCCCTGCTCGCTGCCGGGCGCGAGGATCTCGCCGCCGCGGTCGGCGCGCGCCGGCCAATAGGTGAAGCGGTCGCTGTTGTCGCCCGGGCCGACGATCAAACCCGGCCGGACCACGGTCGTGCGGCCGCGCAGTTCCTGCTCGGCCGCCTTCTCGCACTGCGCCTTCAATCCGCCGTAGGTGTCGTTGCTGACTTCCGTGACGTTGGGATCGGCCAAGGTCGCGACCGGCGAGGTCTCATCGGCCGGCACATCGTTCTTGGCGTACACCGAGATGGTCGAAACCAGCACGTACTGCTTCACCCGCGCCGCCAGCAGCTTGCCCGAACGCGTCACATCGGCCGGGATGTACGCCGAGGTGTCGAGCACCGCGTCCCACTGGCGGTCGCCTTCCAGCGCCTTCATGTCGGTCTTGCGGTCGCCGTGCAGTTGTTCGATGTCGTGGTACTCCTCGCCGGAGAACTTGTCCGGGTTGGTCTTGCCGCGATTGAACAACGTCAGCGCATGGCCGTGCTTGCGCGCGATCTCGACGAAGTGCGGCCCGAGAAACCCGGTGCCGCCCATCACCAGAATCTTGCGCGGCGTGGGCTTTGCGATCGTGCGCGCGAACGAAGGCATCGCAAGCAGGCCGGCGCTGGCGGCACCGGCGGCGAGAAAATCGCGGCGATTGATGGTCATGATTCACCTCGTGCGGGTTGTCGGTCGAAAGCGCTGTCGGAAGAGGAGTCGGCGCCGGGCAGGCCGCGCTGCGCGCGCACGATGCTCCAGGCGCTGGCGGTCATGCCCGCGGCGGCGACCGCGCCGGCCGCGAACACCGCCTGGGTGCCAAACAACGCCACCGCCTTGTGAATCCACACGAAGGCCAGATCGGTGCCGCGGAAGATCGCGGTGTCGATCACCGCCTTGCCCTTGTAGCGCGACGGCCGGTCCACCCGCGTGTACAAGGTTTCACGCGCCGGCTTGGCCAGGGCGAATTCGCTGCCGCGCTGCAGCACTTGCACGATCGCGACCATCACCGGCAACGGCGAGGCCATCAGCACGCCGAAGCCCAGCAGCAGGATCAGCCCGGGCATCAGCAGCGCGGGGGCGATGCCGTGGCGATCGAGCAGCCAGCGCGTGAGCACCAGTTGGGTGAGGATCGCGAGCAGATTCACCGCGCTGTCGATGCGGGCGAAGTAAGCCGTCGCCGCTTCGGCGCCGGGATAGAACTCGCGCGCGATCGCCGCCTGCTGGTTGTAGAGCAAGGTCGCCGCGCCGACGCTGAAGAACAAGGTCACCGCCATCGCCCGCAGCACCGGCCGCTGCCACACCAGTTTCAGCCCGGCCCAGACCGAACCGCCCATCGCGCCCTCGCCGCTGTCCAGCCCTTGCGCATGCGCGCGCCGGATCGCCCACGGCCGCAGCCGCACGATGCACAGCACGCACACCGACAGGAACCCGGCCGAGACCAGCAGCAGATTCGCCACGCCCAGCGGCTGCACCAGCCATTGCGTCAACATCGGCCCGATCACCGCGCCGGCGGTGCCGCCGGCGCCGATGTAGCCGTACACCCGGCGCGCCTGGCGGTCGTCGAACACATCCGCCATGTAGCTCCAGAACACGGTCACCGCGAACAGATTGAAAATCGCCGTCCACACGAAGAACACCATGCCGCGTCCGGGCACCTGGGTGTGGAACGCCCAATGGAACGCGAACAGGCAGACGATGAAAATGCCGTAGACCACCGGCAGGAACACCCGCCGCGGGAACCGCGCGACCAGGGCGCCGTACACCGGCTGCAGCACGATCATGCTGACGAAGGTGCAGGTGAACAGCACCTGCAGTACGAAGTCCTTGAGCGCGAACCCGTGCGCCTGCGCCCATTGGATCATCGCCTGCGGAAACACCGTGGCCGCGTCGCTGGACGCGCCCATCGCGTCGCGCACCGGACGCAGTACGTAGTAGCCGCATAGCAGGCAGAAGAAGTACAGCAGCGACCACCATAGCGGCGGCGTCGAGGACAGCTGCACACCAAGACGGCCGACAGCGGGCTTAATCGGGGTCATACCCGCCATCCGCGCCGAGTCGAGCGCTCACGAGCGGCGCTCGGCGCGCACGCGCGCCCGTACCCGCCCTGCCCGTTTGGCTTGCGCATGGTGAGGCTCCCTTTTCCCGTGGCCAAACTAGCGCCGCCGCCGTTGCGCGGCCTCTGCGGATGGTCATCCCAACCTTCGGCATAGGAGACGGCGGTGCCGCGGTTCAATCGCCCGAACGACGCGGCACAGTTGGGTCGCGATCCAGAACTCTGTGACCGGATCGTCGGATACGGGCCGCGTTAACGCGGATGCAGGTATTGGTCCAGACGTACTTTACTCTGCTCGATCGGCCGGGCCGGATCCAATTGGATATAGGTCGCACCCGTATGCGCGAGCGCTTTCGCCACGGCCGCCGAATGCGCATCGTTGACCGCCACGTAGATGCGCGCGCCCTTCAAACTGCCATTGGCGAGTTGCGCGACACGTTCGCTGAACGCGGCGACCAGATTGTCTTGAGAGGGCGAAGCGAACAAGACCGCGGTGGCGCTTTTACATTCGGGCGACAGCGCATCGCGGAATGCGGCGAGCGAATCGGCGTACTCCGGCGCCTGCGGCGGACTCAACACCACCGTGTTCGCATACCCATTTTCCCAGCCCGGATCCAGGCGGTAAAACGCTTCGCGCAGATAGCCGGACCAGTCGGATTCTTGACCGCCGCTCGGAGTCGTCAGCGGAGCGATGAAATCGGCGTGACGTTCGGCCTCAATGGCGCGTCGCTCGGCGGCGGCCTTCGTCGCGGCAGCCATTGCCCTGGCCCAGGCCCGTTGGTCTATCGGCGCAGGCTGGCCGGACGCCAGATCGAAACTCAGATCGACATAGTGTTGCTCGGGAACGTCATCCGGAACCACGACCCGAAGAATCACACGTTTGCCGTCTGCCGACAGGACGTGTTCACCGGACCACAGCATGGAACTGACGCTCTGCGGTAAGGCGTAAACATAGTCGTCCGGCAAAAAATCCTTCAACGCCATCGAACGTACGGTTTTTCCGCTGCTGTCGTAGATCACCACGACATTGATTCCGAAGCCGGCCGAATGCCAATTATCGAACGTCACCACTTGCCCGTTCGGCGAGACCAATGCGCTGACCGGACTTACATCGTTGAGCAGCGGGCCATTCCAGACGGCTTGCCAGCGACCTTGCCGCAGATGCTCGACCTTGCCCTGGGCCCGCTGCAACGGAACGCGCGGCGGCGTACCGTTTTTTTCTCGCCGTATCTCATCCTGAAAATATTCCAGCTGACTTTCCAGCGGACGCGGCGTCACCACGAACCGCCAGGATTTATCGGCCGATTCGTAGGTTTCCACACGCGGCAAGTCCCAGCTGTCGGCCTGCGCCGCAGGCATGTTCACCACGCCGATCAGCGCCGCGAGCGCGAGCTTGCCCCAGCCCATCAGACCTTTCATCGCTCTTCCCTGTCCTAAGCCCCAGGCTGTATTTAGCCCGATCCGAATCCAGGGGCAATACCCGCGATGCGTACAACGGCGAGGCTCTTGGCTGCAACCAACTGAAAGAATGACTGTGCCTTGCGAACGATCGCCCTGATCGCCACAACGCATGTGCCGGAAACACCCGCGACTCGATCAGCGCGGCATCGATTACCGCGATGGCGCCACCGGTGTATCCGTGCCACGCGGCGAACTGTCGAGCGTCAACCGCGAAATCTCCGGCGGCACCCCGAACCGCACCGGCAGGATGCTGGTGCCGATGCCGGTGGAGACGAACAGATGCTTACCGTGGTCGATCAGGTAGCCGCCGGCGTAACGCTGTTCGGCCGGCAGCACCGGTGTGCCGATCCACGGCAATCTGACCTGGCCGCCGTGGGTGTGGCCGGCGATGGTCAGCGACGCGCGCGGCGGAATGTCGGGAAACAGATCCGGGTTGTGGGTCAGCGCGATCGCCGGGGCGTCGTCGCTGACGCCGGCGAAGGCGCCGGCGACGTCGTGACGGGTTTCCCATTTGTCGCCGATGCCGACGATCCACACCCGGCACGCGCCGAACTGCGCGGCCCGGGCCTGGTCTTCCAGCACGATCACGCCGGCCGATTCCAGCGCCGCGCGCACCTTGTGGCCGTCCTTCCACCAGTCGTGGTTGCCGAGCACGGCGTAGACCGGTTTGCGCGCGGTCAGCGGCTTGAGATGCGGCGCGAGTTGGTCGGCGGAGATGTAGGTGCCGCCGAGCACGCTGAGGATCACGTAGTCGCCCGCCATCAGCACCGCGCTGGCATCGCTGGCGGCGAGCCGGGCGACGATGTCGTCGAGCTTGTCCAGGCCGTTGTGCGGCGAGCCGGTGTGCAGGTCGGCGACCACGTCCAGGCGCAGGCCCTCGCATTCGCGCGACCAGTGCGGCAGGGCGAAGGCGTAGTCGCGTTCGACCAGTTGCCGCGGTTCCCAGAAGAACCCCCAGGCCAGGCACGCCAGCGCGCACAGCACCAGGGTGACGAACAAGCGCTGCAACCACTGCTGGCGCGGCCACGGCCGCCAGCCGCGCCTCATGCGCGAGCGCTCTCGCCCGGTTCGGACGCGCCGCCGCGCTGCACCCAGCGCGCGAGGTTCCAGCCGATCACGCCGGCGCCGGCGGCGACCACCGCGCTGATGCCGGCCAGCCCTGCGACGCCCACGCCCAGGCTGCGCAGGCCGACCATCGTCGTCGCCACCGCCACGTCGCCGAAGCGCCAGGCGGCGGTATCGACCGCGTTCTTGCCCTTGTAGCGCAGGGTGCGCGCGGCGCTGGAGAACAGGCTCTCGCGCGCCGGACCGACCATGCCGTAGGCCAGTCCGCGACTGACCACCAGCGCCATCGCCACCGCCGGCAACGGCCCGATCATCGCCGCCATGCCCGCCGGCAACGACGCAATCAAGGCGCCGTAGGCGGGAAACAGTTCGGTCAAGGGCGCGTGCGCGTCGGCGACCGCGGCCGACAGGGTCAGGAACATCACCGTCACCACCGACCACACGCCGATCACCGAGGCCGCGCCGCGCCGCGACAGCAGCCACGGTGTCAGCAACACCTGCGCGCTCAGCGCCACGATGTTGGTCATCAGGTCCAGGTCGGCGGCGAAGCGCGTGCGCGAGACCGCGTCGGTGAAGGTCGCCTTGGAATAGTCCACGACCAGGCCGTAGTTGACCGTGCCGATCCAGTCGCCCAGCAGCAGCAGGATCGCCATCGAGCGCATGAACGGATTGGCGAAGATCTGCTTGATCCCGTCGAACATGCCGCCGCCGATCGCGGCCTCGTGGCTGCCTTCGAAACGGCGCATGCCGTGCACGCGCGACCACTGCCCGAGCAGGATCACGAACACCAGCGCCAGCCCCAGCAGCGAGGCCGACACCACCAGCAGCGGCGCCACGCCGATCACGCCGACCAGCCGCCCGGTCAACGCCGGCCCGACCAGCGAGCCGACCGTGCCGCCCACGGCGATGATCGGGAACAGCCGGCGCGCCTGGCCTTCGTTCCAGATGTCGGTCATGAAGCTCCAGAACACCGACACCACGAACAGATTGAACACGCTGATCCAGACGAAGAACACCGTGCCGAGCACGCGCGGGCTCAGCGGCCCGTGCGCGCCGAACAGCGGCACGAAGCAGATCAGGCAGGCGATGAAAAAGCCGTACACCACCGGCACCACCACGCGGCGCGGATAGCGCGAGACCAATCCTGAGAACACCGGCGTCAAGGCCAGCGTCGCCAGCAACGTGGCGGCATAGAACCACGGCAACTGGGTGGAGCCGACCACGGCGCTGAGCTGGTCGCGCACCGGCCGGATCATGTAGTACGCGGTGAGCACGCAGAAGAAATACGCCACCGACAAAGCCACCGCGCGCCATTCGCCGGTATGGACCCGTCCGGTGGACAGGCTGGCGCCTTGAACTGCCGACATCGCGTCGCTCCGTGAGTGAACCGCCGGAGGCCGGTCGGCTCTGCAGATCGTGGATTGCGGATCAGCGGCGCGGGAGCCGTCGCGATGCGTTCCCGTCGTCGCCTGCGCGGCCGCCACTGCCGGCCGTGCAGGTTTGCCGGCACGGTAGCCCAAGGCGTCGGCGGCCGCCACCACAGCGTGTGGCGGAACCGGGGGCGGCCGTTGTTGGGAGCATTTGCTCTAGTTTTGCCGCTTACGGTCGCCCGATCCGCGCGGCAACCGATGCCGCGCCCCTGCGGGATGCGCCAGTGCCCACCGAGTTCGACTACATCATCATCGGCGCCGGTTCGGCCGGCTGCGTGCTCGCCAATCGCCTCAGCGAAGACCCCGACACCCGGGTGCTGCTCATCGAAGCCGGTCCGCGCGACCTGCACCCCTTCATCCACATGCCCGCCGGCGTATCCAAGCTGGTCAACAAGAAGGGAGTGAACTGGGACTACGACACCGCGCCGGAGCCGAACCTGGACAACCGGGTGCTGTGGTGGCCGCGCGGCAAGGTGCTCGGCGGTTCGAGTTCGATCAACGCCATGTGCTACATCCGCGGCGCGGCCGGCGACTACGACGGCTGGGCCGCCGCCGGCGCCAGCGGCTGGGACTGGAACGCCGTGCTGCCCTACTTCCGCCGCAGCGAACGCAACAGCCGCGGCGACGACGCCCTGCACGGCAGCATGGGCCCGTTGTACGTGTCGGACCTGCGCTACACCAACCCGCTGTCGGCGGTCTTCATCGAAGCCGCGCGCCAGGCCGGTTATGCGGCCAACGGCGATTTCAACGGCCCCAGCCAGCAGGGCTTCGGCTATTACCAGGTGACGCAGAAGAACGGCGCGCGCTGCTCCAGCGCCGTCGCCTACCTGGACCCGGCGCGCGAACGCCATAACCTGCACATCGTTACCAAAGCGCTGGTCAGCCGCATCACCATCGAAAACGGCCGCGCCACCGGCGTGGTCTACAGCAGCGGCGGCCGCGCCTATCACCAGCACGCGCAGCGCGAAGTGCTGCTCAGCGGCGGCGCGATCAATTCGCCGCAGTTGCTGATGCTGTCGGGCGTCGGCCCCGCCGATCAGTTGCGCCGGCAGGGCATCGAAGTCGTCGCCGACGCGCCGCAAGTTGGGCAGAATCTGCAGGATCATCTGGACATCTGCACGCTGCAGCACTCCACCCAGCGCGTCACCTACGATCGCCTCAGCGACATCGTAGTCGCCTTCAATTATTACCTGCGCGGCCACAGCGGCCCGGGCAGCAGCAACATCGCTGAGGCCGGCGGCTTCGTGCGCTCTGACCTGGCGCCGGACGATCGCGCCGACGTGCAATTCCATTTCGTGCCGGCGATGCTCGACGATCACGGCCGCCATCGCCTCCGCGGCGACGGCTACACCGCCCACGCCTGTTTCCTGCATCCGCGCAGCCGCGGCCATCTCGAACTGGTCAGCGCCAGCGCCGGCGACAAGGTCCGCATCAACGCCAATTATCTGAGCGATGCGGAAGGCTTCGACATGAAGATGATGGTCGAGTGCGCCAAGCTCTCGCGCACCTTGTTCAAGCAGAAAGCTTTCGATGCGTACCGCGGCAAGCCGATCTTTCCCGCGCGCGAGGATCTGAGCGACGCCGAGCTGGCCGAGTTCGTGCGCGCCAAGGCTGAGACCGTGTATCACCCGGTGGGCACTTGCCGCATGGGCGAGGATGCGGCCTCGGTGGTGGATTCGCAGTTGCGCGTGCGCGGCATCGATGGCCTGCGGGTGATCGATGCTTCGGTGATGCCGACCTTGGTCAGCGGCAATACCAATGCGCCGACGATCATGATCGCCGAGCGCGCTTCGGATCTGATTCGCGGGCGGGTTTGATTTTTCGGGATTCGGGATTCGGGATTCGGGATTCGGGAATCGGGAATCGGGAATCGGGAATCGCAGCAAGTTTCACCCTGCCCCACCAGACCGATTCCCCCCTTTGAAAAAGGGGGGCCAGGGGGGATTTGCTTTTGATCTTCCCGCCCCCCAAAAAGCAAATCCCCCGGCGCAGACGGCTTCCCGCCTCCCCCCAGCAACGCAGGCGCCAGCCCCCTTTTTCAAAGGGGGCAAATTTTCTCGGCGGGCGGCACTCCACTGGCCGCTTGCCGGCACTCCGAACGTTTGCGCAATCGGCTCTCACCGCGGCCATTAATCCCTGAAAAATCAGAATCCTGAATGCGGTTGTTGTTCAATTCCCTGAGATCGGAGCTAGAATCAACTCATCCCGGTCCACGCAGGCGCTGCGAGCGATGAAACACGACTCCTCCCGACGCTCACTCAACCCCTGGCGCCTCGGCACTCTGGCTGCCCTGCTTACGCTCACCCTGGGGTCCACGGCGCAGACGTCGCTGCGCTGGCACACGCCCGATCCGTCGCAGCCCACCGTTTCGCAAGCGGACGTGGCGCGCGCGCAAGGCATCGACGGCACCGTCGCGCCGCAAGGCCTGCAGATCGGTTCGGCCGCCAACAACCTCAATCCGCGTGTGATGCCGCTGGCCGCCGACTTCGACGTGCGCCAGTTCGAAGCGATGGCGCAGGCGCTGGTCGCCGACCAACGCATTCCGGGCATGGCCATGGCCATCGTCCACAACGGCCAGATCCTCAGCGCGCGCGGCTACGGCATCACCGACGTGCGCAACGCCGAGCCGATCGACGCCCACACCGTGTTCCGCCTGGCTTCGCTGTCCAAGAGCTTCGCCGGCACCCTGACCGGACTGCTGGTCAACGACGGCACGCTGCGCTGGGACAGCAAGCTGGTCGATTACATGCCCAGCTTCCAGCTGGTCGATCCCAACGCCGCGCGCACCGTCACCGTCGCCGACCTGCTCAGCCATCGCGTCGGCCTGACCCACAACACTTACGACCGCGATCTGGAAAACTACGCCGACTACCGCGTGCTCACCCAGAAGCTGGCCTACGCGCCGATGAGCTGCCAGCCCGGCACCTGCTACGGCTACCAGAACATCGCCTTCAGCCTGATCGGCGACGTGGTCTTCGCCGCCACCGGCGATTTCTACAGCCAGGAAGTGCAGCGCCGCCTGTTCAAGCCGCTGGGCATGAACGACGCCAGCCTGGGCCTGGAAGGCATCACCTCGGCCGCGCGCTGGGCCAAGCCGCATGTGCGCGCGCGCGGCGGCTGGGCTTCGCTGACGCCCAAGCCGACCTACTACCAACTGCCGCCGGCCGCCGGCGTCAACGCCAGCGCCAGCGACATGGCGCAGTGGCTGATCGCGCAGACCGGGCATCGTCCCGACGTGCTGCCGCTGCCGCTGCTGGCGACGCTGCATCAGCCGCTGGTGGAAACGCCCACCGAGATCCGCGGCTCCAGCTGGCGCCGTCAACGCCTGGGCTCGGCCGGTTACGCGCTGGGTTGGCGCGTGTTCGACTACGCCGGCCACCGCGTGGTCTTCCACGCCGGCGCGGTGCAGGGCTATCGCGGCATGGTCGCGATGCTGCCCGAGCGCGACCTCGGCATCGCCGTGCTGTGGAACAGCGAGAGCGGCCTGCCGACCGGCCTGCTGCCGACCATGCTCGACCGCGCCATCGGCATGCCGGTGCAGCGCTGGCTCGACGTGGACGGTTTCGACGACCCGGGCTTGTACGCCTCGGAAGGCGTGAACCCGCAGGACCCGACCGGCAGCAACGCGCAGAAGTCCACCGCGGCGCCGCACTGAGGAATCGGGAATCGGGAATCGGGAACAGCGTGAAACGAAAAGGCCCGCCATTGGCGGGCCTTTTCGTTTATGCGCCGGTGTCAGCATCCGCATGAAGACCGCGCTACCGCACGCCGCCCCGCCTGCAGCTTTAACGATTCCCGATTCCCGACTCCCGGCCCCAATCACCTCGGCTCACTCTCCAGCACCTGCTTCAGCTTAGCCAACCCCTTCTCGTAATCCTTGCCGACCATCGAGTCGAGCAGCAGCCCGAACCAGCGCGAGACCAGGTTGTTGCCGTGCTCGCTCTCCAGCGTCCACGTCACCCGAGTGCCGGCGCCCTGCACCTGCAGACCGAAGATGCCGGTCGCCTGGGTGCCGTCGAAGTCGAGCGCGTTGACCACCTTCTGCTGCGGCACCGACTCGGTGATGCGCTGGCTGCCCTTGCCGACCTTCGCCCCTTCCCAGCTCATCGCCGCGCCCACGCCCGACTCCGGGCCGCTGTAGGCGTACTTCGCGGTCGGCTCGATCTCGAACCACGGCGACCACTCGTTGAAGCGCTTGTAGGAGTCGAGCATCGCGTGCACCTCGCCCGGCGGCCGATCGATGGTGATCGAGCGCTCGACGTGGCTGCTGGACGGCAACAGGAAGCCGCCGACCACGAACACGGCGGCGAGCAGGACGACGAGGTACAGCAGGCCCTTGAGCAAAGTCTTCATGGCGCGTCCCTGGCGGTGTGTTGACCGCGATGCTAACCGCTGCCGCCGTGACGGGGCCGCAGCGACGGCGCGTTGCCGACGAGAGGCGGTGCGCCGGCGCCCACTGGCGCCGCGGTTGGCGCAAGCCCGATGTCGCGACCGCGAGGTCTTCGCCGGCCGGCGCGGGCCGCTCGCCCGCGCGTTGGCGAACCCCGCCTCGGCGGCGAGCGGAAAGCCGCGGCCGTGAACCGTCGCGGCCGGGCGGCCGTTCGTCCGCCTGCCGCGGCAATCGCCCGCGCAAAAAAAAACTCTCTCCCCGCCTGGGCTGCGGGGAGAGAGCTGGATTACGGCTAATCGGGGATTTTTATTAGATCAGCGGTGCCGGGGTAGCGGGCATCGCAGCAGCCTTCGGCTTGCGGGCACGCTTGGCGGCCTTCTTCGGAGCCTTCTTAGCCGCCTTCTTGGCGGTCTTCTTGGCAGCCTTCTTGGCGGTCTTCTTAGTAGCCTTCTTAGCCGTCTTCTTGGCGGCCTTCTTGGCGGTCTTCTTGGTCGCCTTCTTAGCCGTCTTCTTGGCGGCCTTCTTGGCGGTCTTCTTGGCAGCCTTCTTAGCCGTCTTCTTCACGGCTTTCTTGGCGGCCTTCTTGGCGGTCTTGCGGACGGCCTTCTTGGCGGTCTTCTTCACGGCCTTCTTGGCGGTCTTCTTGGTGGCCTTCTTGGCAACCTTCTTAGCGCCGGCCTTCTTGGCGACCTTCTTGGTCGCTTTCTTGGCGGAGGACTTCTTAGCAGCTTTCTTAACGGCCATGGGATGGCTCCTCGTCAGTGATGATCAGGGATGATCAGTGGTGGTGCGGTAAGCCCAGTTCTAAGGAACTCTGTGGTGGCAGAGCCGCGGGAGTCGGACCCGCGTGCAACCGCCGGCGCGCGTGGCGCGTCGGAACGGATCGGGGATCGCGTCCGGCCGTGGCGGCGGCGGGACCGATGGCGTACCCGCCCAAAAGGCAGGTGTGGCTGGCCGCGAAACGGGGCGGCCAAACAAAAACCCGGGCCGCCAAACGCGAACCGGGTTGCATAAAGCAGGACGCCAGCGATGTCATCAGGGATTTGGATGTCATCGGCGAAGAGAGCGTGGCCAACATTTCTGCAGAGGAAGCGAACCCTGCGTCCACCGTTTTGATTGTCCGGGCGGAGGTTCGAATTGTGCTGCATGTTGTCGCGCTGTGTTTTCTCACTCTCTTGGCAGGAAGCGTCTGCTGGGCGAAACCTAATCACGCTTTTTCTGACTGTCAACAACCCCGGCGATTTTTTTTACGGGCCGCAAGCCCCGACGTCGCCGTCGGCGCCGACGCGCGCGGCGACGGCGAACGCGCGCGCGCATCGACGCGTTCGCGATGCGTTCGCAACGACATCGCTGAAACCTAAGCGTGGCGCGGGTTTCAGAGCATCGTCGTTTTTCGTTTTAGTTTTTTTCTCGATGCGCGCGCGCGTTCGCGAACGCTTCGAAGGCGTCCGCGACGACCTGTACCGGAAGAAAAAATTCCTCTCCGCGAGGGTGCCGGATTTCGCGTCGCACAAGCCCGAATGCGCGAAAGTGCGCGAACTTTTTTTGCCCCGCGCGGGCGCTCGACGGCCGCCGCGAACGCTCGCGACGGGTCGGCGTCGGCGTCGTTGGCGGTGTCGGCGATGGCTTGGCGACGCGCGCGAACGCATCGGCGAGCGCGTGCGTCGGCGTCGTCGCCCACCTTCGCGACGGCGCCGACGCGCGCTCGAAGCGACCGTTCGTCAGCCGCGGCGGTCGCCGACGCGCGCGCTGACCTCGCCGCGTGCGCCGCGCGCGGTGAGCGCATCGGTCGGGAAAGCGTTTACGCCGACGGCGGTCGAACGCGCGCACGCGGCGCGAGCGAACGCGCGCCGGCGATGTCGGAATGCTGTCGCCGACGCTCCCGGCGGCTGATTTGGAACGAGTGAAATCGCCCACGCGAAAGTGGCGCGGCGCTTCGGCGCGACGCGACGCGGAGCTGTCGTCGGCGTTCGCCGGCCCGGTTCTGTCTTCACACCGATTGCACGAATCGCGCGGCGCCGCGGCCGGCTTCGCGCTCGCGTTCCGGTGCCGCGTCGGGCCGATCGAGTTCGTGCCGGCGTCTTCGCACGGCGCCTTGCCGCGCTGTCTGGTTGCGCTGCTCTCACCTCGGCGACGGCGATGCGCGCGCCTTGATCGCGTTTCGATATCGCGCTTTTTTCCGCTGGATTTTCGAAACGCGCGGGCGCGATGCGCGGCTGCGTCGAACCGGATTTGCGCTCGCGTCGCGACGTCGCCGACAGGCTGTGCGAGCACGAGCGCACCGCTCGGCGAGGTCGGGTGAGGACGCGGCCGAGACACGGATCGCCGCTTGTCGGTCGAGGCGTCGGCGGGCGGTCAAGGCTGTGAGCGCGGGTGAGCTCGTGCATGGCGTACGCGGCAAGCGCGCGGTCGCGGCGCACGGCGGGCGCGCGGTCGTCCTTCGCGTTGCCACCTCGGATTCGCATTCGGCGCAATGCAGTGCGCCGTCGGTTGCCGCGACCATCGGGTCGGTGAGTCGGGCTTCGGCTTCGCCCCGCTGCATCGACCAGCGACGGTGTCGGCTTCGGTCTCGGTTGTCGGCATCGGGCATCGGCGAGCACCGGTCATCGCACCCGGACGCGGGCCGTGTCGGCGGCCAGACCACGACACGCTCGGTTCCCCACAAACAAAACGGGGAGCCAGTCCGGTGCCGCGTGTCGCGGTCCGGTGCTGCGCTCCCCGTCGGCCGTGGCCGTTGCCGGCCGCGGCGGGTGGATCAGTGGTCGTCTTCTTCGAGCAGCTCGGCGTAGTCGTCCGGCGCGAGCAGCTCGTTGAGCTGATCGGGCTCGTCGATTTCGACGGTGTAGATCCAGCCTTCGCCGTAGGCGTCTTCGTTGATGGTTTCCGGCTTGTCGGCGAGCGCGGTGTTGACCGCGGTCACGGTGCCGGAGACCGGTGCGTAGACGTCGGAAGCGGCCTTGACAGATTCCACCACGGCGCTGGCGTTGCCGGCCTCGACGCGGTCGCCGACGTTGGGCAGTTCGACGTAGACCAGATCGCCGAGCAGGCCCTGGGCATGGTCGGAGATGCCGACGGTGACTTTGCCGTCGCCTTCGACGCGGGCCCACTCGTGGGACTTCATGAACTTAAGATCGCCGGGAATTTCACTCATGGCAGGGGCCTCGGACGTTACGGGGAGCGGCGGGTAATGGCGCGTAGTTTAACGATGCTGGAGCGTCGTGGGAGGGGGGCGGCGAAGGAGACGATCGATGGCGTGAGGTGAACGGCCATCGCAGAACCGGCGCGGGCGGTCGGCATCGCCGCGGACTTGCATCGGCCTAACGTCCCGCGTCGATCAGGAACGGCTCGCGGCCGCTCAGCAGCGCCTCGCGCAGCGCTTCGACGCGGTCCTGCCCCCAGAACGGTTCGCCGCGCAGCACGTAGCCGGGCAGGCCCGGCAGATCGGCGGCGATGGCGGCGGCGGTGTTGGCCTGGTAGATCGCGCCCACCGCCTCGCTCTGCGCGGCGGCGAAGGTCGCCTCGGCATCGTGACCGTGATCGCGCAACAGCCGCGCCAGCACATCGCGGTCGGCGAGGTCCTGGTCGTGGACCCAGATCGCGCGGAAGGCGGCGTCCATATAAGAGGACGGATCGCGGCCGGCCTCGCACAGGGCGATGAGGCAGCGATCGGCCAGGCTCGGATCGACCGGAAAGAACTTCGGCGCCAGATTCAGCGGCACCTCGCGCTGCGCGCGGGCGCGCTGCAGCTCGACCAGGCGATAGCGCTGCCGCGCCGGCGCGCGCTGGCCCAGCGGCAAGCCGCCGTTGGCCGAGAACAGTTCGAAGATCCGCACCGGCTTGTAGGCCAGGCGCGCGCCGGTCTCGCGCGCGAGCGCCAGCACGGGCGCGTGGCCCAGATAGGCGTAGGGCGAGATCAGACTGACGTAGTAATCGATGACGGTCATGGCCGCGGCGCCGTTCAGGCGAGCACGCCGTCTTGCGCCTGTCCGTCGCGCACGAACGGGAACTTCACCACCCGCACCGGCACTTCCTTGCCGCGGATGTCCACGCGCACGTTGCCGCCCGCGCCGAGCGCGATCTCGCCGGCCGGCACGCGCGCGAACGCGATCGACTTGCCGAGCGTCGGCGAGAAGGTGCCCGAAAGGATTTCGCCGTCGCCGTGCGCGGTCAGCACTTTCTGGCCGTGGCGCAGCACGCCCTTTTCGTCCATCACCAGCGCGATCATCTGGCGCGGCGCGCCGGCGGCCTTCTGCCGCTCCAGCGGGCCGCGGCCGATGAAGTCGCGGCCTTCGTCGAGGGCGATGGTCCAGGCCAGCGCGGCCTCGTACGGCGACACGGTATCGTCCATGTCCTGGCCGTACAGATTCATGCCCGCTTCCAGGCGCAGGGTGTCGCGCGCGCCCAGGCCGGCGGGCTTGACGCCGACGGCGAGCAGCGCGTCCCACAGCGCGACTGCGCGGTCTTCGGGCACGACCACTTCGAAACCGTCTTCGCCGGTGTAGCCGGTGCGGGCGATGAACAGCGCGATGCCGTCGCCGGTCTGGGCTTCGCCGGCGACGAACTTGCCGAGCTTGCCGATGCGCGCGCGGTCTTCCTCGCGCAGCAGGCCGACGACTTTCTCGCGCGCGTTCGGGCCTTGCACCGCGATCATCGCCAGTTCCGGACGCTCGGTCACCGACACGTCGAAGGCGCGGGCCTGCTCGCCGATCCAGGCCAGATCCTTCTCGCGCGTGGCGGCGTTGACCACCAGGCGGAAGTACTGCTCATCGAGGAAATAGACGATCAGATCGTCGATCACGCCGCCGTCGGGATTGAGCATGCAGGTGTACAGCGCCTTGCCCGACTTCTGCAGCTTGTCCACCGAGTTGGCGACCAGGTTGCGCAGGAAATCGCGCACGCGCGCGCCGCGCAGATCGACCACGGTCATGTGGCTGACGTCGAACATGCCGGCGTCGCGGCGCACCTGATGGTGTTCTTCGATCTGCGAGCCGTAGCTGATCGGCATGTCCCAGCCGCCGAAATCCACCATCTTGGCGCCGAGTGCGCGGTGGGCGTCGTTGAGGATGGTCTTCTGGCTCATGGGGCGCTGCCTGCTCGTGGGGGTTTGGAGCCGGCGATTATCCCTCATGCGCGCGTCGTGCGTATTTGCCGGATTTCGGTACGCGGGCGAATGGTGTGAGGGGTGGCGCAGATTGTGCGGGTAGCGGTCAGCGCGATGACTGCGGATTGTGCGGATCGCGGCGCGGGGCGGGGCGGGGCTTGGGATGCGTCGCGGTCGCGGCTTGCGCCGCTTCTGTCGTTTCTGCGTTGGCTGGCGAAGCGGGTCGTCGGGCTTCGGGCTTGCCCGGCGAACGGGCGTGGGCGCGGCCGATTTTATTCCCCTTCGGCGCCTTCGTTGTAACAGCGTACCTCGGTTGGCTTCACCTCGATGAATCGACCCTTGCGCCGATCCAGCTTCACCGCCCAGCGCACCGCGTCGAACATCTCGCGCGCGGCGGCGCCTTCCACCGCGGTGTCGACGATCGCGATCACGCCGGGGTCGGTCACGCCGTCGATCATGCAGGTTGACATCGATACCCGCTCGCCGTGCTGCAGCTTCGGATACGGCACCACGTCGGTGATCTTCCAGCGCGCCTCGTTGCCGATCCGGCCAACCAGTTCGGCGGCGTAGAACTTCAGCGAGCGGTCCTCGGCGTCGTCGATGGTGCCGATGCTGCGCGCGCACACTTGCTCGGCGCTGCGGCCGCTGCCGACGCAGCCGCCGGTATTGGATTTGTAGCCGTCCGGGTACGGCGGAACGATCTTGCCGATCCAGTCTTCGCCGCCGCGCGCGCCGGCGCGCAGCAGCGCGGGCGCGGTCTGGCCCGGTTGCGCGGGCGGCATCGCCGCCGCCTGCGGCGTGCCGGCGTGGCCGCCGCCGGCGAAGGCCGGCGTCAGGCACGTCAGCATCGCCGATGCGCGCAGGAGCCGCTTAGCGCGCAGGGCGATCATCGTTCAACCGGCCGGCTCGACCCGCAGGGTCATGCCGTCGGTGCCGACCACGCGCACCATCGCGCCGGTGTCCAGGTCCGGGCCGGACACGTCCCAGAACGCATCGGCGATCTGCACCCGTCCGCGTCCCTGCACGATGCCCCGCTCCAGCGCGACCACGCGGCCGACCAGTTGCTCGGCGCGACGGTTCAACAAGGGCTGGTCGCTCTGCCGCTCGCGGCCGCGGAACCAGGTGCGATAGACCTGGATCGCGACGAAGCTGAGCACCACGAACGCGGCGACCTGGGCCAGCAAGGACAAGCCCGGAAACATCAGCACCAGCGCGAACACCGCCGCCGCGGCCAGGCCGAGCCAGAGCATGAACGCACCCGGCGCCAACGCCTCGGCCGCGAACAGCAGCAGTGCGAAGGCGGCCCAGGCGATGGTCTGCCAACTCCACGACATGGCTCAGCCTCCGCTGCGCGGCGTCGCGACGGGAGCGCGCGCCGCCTGCTGGCTGGCGAGCGCGTCCTTGGCCAGCTCGCCGATGCCGGCCAGCGAGCCGATGATGCCGGCCGACTCCATCGGCATCATCACGAACTTCTGATTCGGCGCTTCGGCCAGCGACTTGAACGCTTCGATGTACTTCTGCGCGATGAAGTAGTTGATCGCCTGCACGTTGCCCGAGGCGATCGCGTTGGACACCACTTCGGTGGCCTTGGCTTCGGCCTGGGCCAGACGCTCGCGCGCCTCGGCCTGGCGGAACGCGGCTTCCTTCTCGCCTTCGGCTTCCAGGATCACCGACTGCTTCTCGCCCTCGGCCTTGAGGATCGCGGCCTGACGGAAGCCCTCGGCCTCGAGGATGTTCGCGCGCTTCTCGCGCTCGGCTTTCATCTGCCGGGCCATCGAATCGACCAGATCGCGCGGCGGCTGGATGTCCTTGAGTTCGATGCGGTTGACCTTCAGGCCCCACGGATGGGTCGCCGCGTCCACCGCGTTGAGCACCTTGGTGTTGATTTCGTCGCGCTTGGACAGCGACTCGTCCAGGTCCATCGAACCGATCGCGGTGCGGATGTTGGTCATGACCAAGTTAAGAATCGCAATTTCCAAAGTGGCCACTTCATAAGCCGCCTTGGCCGCATCCTGCACCTGGAAAAACACGATGCCATCGACCTTGACCACCGCGTTGTCCTTGGTGATCACGTCCTGGCTGGGAACCTCCAGCACCTGCTCCATCATGTTGATCTTGCGCCCCACCCCGTAGATCACCGGCATCAGGAAGTGAAGGCCCGGGTCCATGGTGTGGGTGTAGCGGCCGAACCGCTCCACGGTCCACTGGTAGCCCTGCGGCACCATGCGCACGGTCTTGAACAGCAGCACTACGCCCGCGAATACCAATACCAGCGCCAGCAAGGTCCCACCCATGATGTCCCCCTCCATGTGTCCGTTGGGCGCAGTATAGGCCTTGCACCCGGCTGCGACCCTTCACGCCCCTGCTGCATCCTTGTCTGGGAATGCCACCTCAAATCACCTCATCGCCGCCGCCAGCGCCCGCTTCCGAGCGGCCGCTGTCGAGCTTCGCCATCGACGTCCCCGAGACGCTGCTGGCGCGCGTGCGCGCCGGCGAAGGCGCGGCGTTCGAGCAGATCTACCGCTGGTTCGAGCGGCCGGTGTTCACCCTGGCGGTGCGGATCGCCGGCGATCGCGACGAGGCCACCGACGTGCTGCAGGAGACCATGCTTAAGGTGTTCACGCGGATCGGCGATTTCCGCGGCCACAGCGACGGCAGCGGCACGCCGTTCTGGGGCTGGCTGCGGCAGATCGCGGTCAACGAAGCGCTGATGCGGCTGCGCAGCCGTCGGCGTCTGGAACACGCGGTGGAAGCCGACGACGAACACCTCGCCGACGACCGCATGCCGCCCCCGCCGGCGGCCGCCGACGCCGCCGCGCTGGGCCGGGCGATGGCGCAGTTGCCGGCGCCGACCCGCAGCGTGCTGTGGCTGTACCACGCCGAGGGCTATACCCACGAAGAGATCGCCGCGCTGATGCAGCGATCGACCAGTTTTTCCAAATCGCAACTCGCGCGCGGCGGACGCCGCCTGCGTCAGTTGCTGGAACCGGAGCAGGCCCATGCCTGATCGCAACCCCAACCCGCCGCAGACCTGGGCCGATGCGTTCGCGCAGCTGCCGCCGGAAACGCCGCCGGCCGACGGCTGGGCGCGCATGGCCGCGACCTTGGCCGCGCGCCAGGGCGCGCCGGCGCAGGCCGCTCCGGCGCATGTGCCGCCCTCGCCCACTGCACGCATCGATTCCTCGCCTCGCCGTCGCAGCGCGGCGCATCCGGCGCGGCGGTGGGCGATCGCGGCGATGCTCGCCGCCGCACTACCGCTGGGGTTGTGGCTGAGCCTGCGCGCGCAGCGGCCCGCGCTCGAAGTGCAGTCGCCCGGTCCGATCGCGCACGAAGCCGCTGCGCGCGACGGCGGCGTCGCGGCGCCGGGCGTTCGTGCTGGCGATGGCGCGGTGCCTGCCGGCTCGGCCAATGCCGATGCGCAGCGCAGCGATACGGTCGCGGTCCAGCCGAATCCGGCGCCGGCCACTCCACTCCATATAGAACCCGCGGACACCCAGGCCCAACGCGCGCCGCGCAAGGCCGCGGCTGTGGCGAGCGCTCAGCGCCCCGGTTCGACGCGAGCGGCGGCGACGCGTGCGAACCCGTCCCACACCGACACGCCCGCCCCCGAACGCATCGCCGCGAACATCACGCCGGCGCTCAGCGGCACCGATCCGGCCAAGGCCGCCGCGCCCATCGCCGACGCTTCCGGCGGCCAGCGCGAAACCGCCGTCGCCGCGCAACTGCGCGAGCTGCAAACCGAATCGGCGCAGCTCGAAGCGCTGGTGACGCTGACCCGCGACGATCGCGTCGCCAGCGCCACCGCCGCGCTGATGAGTTCCGACCTCGACCAACGCCTGAGCCTGATCGACACGGCCCTGACCGATGCCGCGCTGCCGGCCGAACAGCGCCTGGCGCTGTGGCGGCAACGGGTCGGCGCGCTGCGCGCGCTGGCCGGCGTGGAAAGCACCCAACGCTGGTTCGCCGCGCGCGGCGAACGCTACGACGACGCGCTGGTGCGCGTCGATTGAATCCTTCCTCAGTTCGCACATCCGCTGTACCGGAGACCGTCATGTCCCGCATTTCCCTGCTTCCCGCGCTGTTGTTCGCCGCGATCGGCAGCGCGCTCGCGCCGACCGCCGCGCCGGCGGCCGATGCGCAGCCCGCCGAGGCGCGCACGCGCACCATGGTGATCCAGCGCCATCCCGGCGACGCGCCGATGCTGTTCGCGCAAGCGCGCCCGCACGTGCTGCCGATGCCGGGCACCGCGACGGTTCCGAACGCGATGCCCGATCCGGTGACCAAGCCGGTGTTGATCCGCGACGATATCCGCGGCCCGCAGCTCGGCGTGATCCTGGCGCCGGACGACAAGAGCGGCGTCGGCATCATCGCGGTCACTCCCGGCAGCGCCGCGGCCAAGGTCGGGTTGCGCAGCGGCGACCGGTTGATCGCCGTCAACGGCGCGCCGGTCTCCGGCAAGGAACCGGGCGCGCGCCTGGGCAGCGCGCGCGCGCTGCTCGGCACACTGGAAGCCGGCAAGACCACGCGCATCCGCTACCTGCGCGATGGCCGCGAGGCCACGGCCGATGTCTCGCCACAAGTCGGCGAACGGGTGATGGTGTTCGAGAATGCCGACGGTTCGCAGATCATCAGCAGCGGCCGGGTCAAGATCCTGCGTTCGGCCGACGGCACGATGGACGTCAGCAGCGACTCCGTGCAGCACATCCCGGTCCGCGTGGCGGTCGCGCCGGGCGTGCGCACGGAAATCTATCGCATCGGTCCGGACGAAGACTGCAACGGCAAGCCCTGCCCGATGCCGCTGATCAGCGAAGCGCTGCGCTGGAACGGCCTGAATCTGGCCTCGCTCGACACCAAGCTGGGGCGCTATTTCGGCACCGACCGCGGCGTGCTGGTGCTCAGCGCCGGTCCGGAGCTGAAGGGGCTGGAAGCCGGCGACGTGATCCAGAGCATCGACGGCCGCCGCGTGGATACGCCGCGGCAAACGATGGAGGCCTTGCGCGGCAAGTCCGAAGGCAATCAGGTCGAGATCGGCTATCTGCGCGATCGCGCCGCCGCCAAGGTCAAGCTGACGCTGCCGAAGGCGGTGGCTTGGGTGCCGCCTGTTCCTCCGGTGCCTCCGGTTCCGCCACTGCCTCCGGTTCCGCCTGTGCCGCCGGTGCCGCCGCACGCTCCGATACCGCCCGTGCCGCCTGTTCCGCCCGTGCCGCCGCCCCCGCCTGCGCCGCCGGTCCCGAACAAAGTGAGCGCGGCGCCGCGGCCGCCCGTCGCGCCGGTGCCGCCGCAGTGGGCGATGGCGAAAGGCCGGCATGTCCACGTGCATAGCGTGGATTGATCAGCGCCTTCACGAAGTTCCGGTTTTCCTAGCGGGCTGGCGGATGTGTCATCGCCAGCCCTCTTTTTTTGTAGCTGCGCGGGCTGGCGCCTGTCGCGAGCATCGAGGCATGAAGTCATGCCTTGCAGCACCTTCGCTGCTGAGCGAAGAGCATCGGGGCTGAAGCCCCTCCCACAACAGACTTCGTCGCCACGCAATCTTTTGTGGGAGGGGCTTCAGCCCCGATGCTTTCCTTTCCGATCGCGCAGAACCCGCATCGCAACTCACCACCACCTGCGCACAACAAAAAGGCCGGGCATCCTGCCCGGCCTGTTCCGATCATCGATCCGGCATTCCGCGCTCCATCGCCGAGTGCGCCAGACAAACTTATTCTTCGCCCCGCCGCTTACTCCGCCGGCGCGCTGGTCACCCATTTGGCGAACACCGCATCGATGTCCTTGTCGGCGACCTTCTTGCCCTCTTCCAGCTTGCCCGCCTGTTCGAACAGCGGAATGATCATCGCCATGCCATCGACCTTGGTCTTGAGCAGCACGCCCGGCGCCTGGCCGAGGTAACGGTCCCAATGCGCGCGGACCTTGGCCCAGTAACCCTGGGTCGCGTCCCAGTACGTGTAGGCCGGCTTGAAATCGACGTCCTTGGTCTTCTGGTAGTCGTTGAAGCCGAACTCGCGCGCCAACTCCTCCTGCGTGCCGTCGGGCTTTCGCAGCACCTTGGTGTTGAACTGCTCGTGGGTCCAGCCGTTCGGGGTGATGGTGTGGCGGTTGATCGCCGCGACCGCGTTGTAATCGCTGCGCTTGGTGTATTCGCGCCGCGGCAGCGGGCGCCAGCTCGCATCGCTGGTCCAGGTGGCGATGTTGTTCTTGTAGTCCCAGCGGCCGGTGCCGCAGTAACGCGGCGCGTCGCTGACTTCGAACACGCACTGGGTCCAGGCGCCGCGGTTCAGATCGGCCGGAATCTTGCGCACGTGCCAGGTCTGGTCGGCGCTGAACTCGAAGCGCTGCGGCGCTTCATAGGTCCAGTCCTGACGCCAATGCTTGGTCACGTGGCCGCTCTTGCCGTCGACCAGGATGTGCTGCAGCACCAACTTGGCTGGGGTGTTCTCGACCACGATGACGGTCTCGTTGCCGCCGCTGCGCATCGCCGGCGCGCGCTCGTAACCGGGCTTGAGCAGCACGGTTTCGTCGAAGGCGAAATCGACGGCGTATTCGCCCTGCATCGCCAGGATCGAAGCGCGGTCGCGCTCGGGCGACGGCACGGCGGCGGACTGGGCCAGCGCCAGCGGGCTGGACATCAGGCAAATCGCCAGCACGCTGGCGCGGTAAGTCATTCGGGTCATGGCTGAACTCGTTGGCTCTATGGCTTTGAAAGTAGAAGAAGGCATTCGATTGCGGTTTTAAGAAGAAGTCAGGCGAATTGCGCCGGCCCGGCGCCGTCGCCCAGGCCCGAGGCCATGCAGCAACACACATGCGCCTGCGCGCTCAGGCGCGCGCCTTCGCCGGCGGCGATGCGGCGCGCATGGGCGTGGCCGAGCGGCGACAACTCGGCGCCGTCGGCGAGCAGCACGCAATGGCCGGCGTCGTCGCGCAGCACCTGCAGGCGCAGCACCTGCGCGCACCAGCGACCGCGCCAACGACGCAACCAGCGGCGGCGCAGACTCGCCCACACGCCGCCGCGCGACTCGGCGGCGCGATTCACGGGCAGATCCGCGGCGGCGTCATCCCAGGCGAGAAAATCGCTGTCGGGCAGCAGATACAGGCGCCAGCACGGGCGCCCGGCGGCATCGCAGAACAGCAGCGCCTCGCGCACATCCTCGCCGTCCTGGCGGCTGACTCTTTCGGCGCGGTCGGCCGCG
Source organism: Lysobacter sp. TAB13 (assembly GCF_052113885.1). NCBI lineage: Bacteria > Pseudomonadati > Pseudomonadota > Gammaproteobacteria > Lysobacterales > Lysobacteraceae > Lysobacter > Lysobacter sp. TAB13. The sequence continues at coordinate 49,403 of NZ_JBFRDR010000017.1, forward strand.
AGCCAACCGTCGAGCGCGTCGCGATGGCGCCTGGGGTACACGCACAACACCGTCGCCACCGCCGCCAGACGCTCGGGCGCCGGCAGGCCGGCGCGGCCGCTCACGGCGGCCGGCCTGCCCGTATCGATCACGGCGGGCGACGGCGCGCGCATGCCTTACCAGCTCACCGCCACGCTGGCGCCGACGTTGCGGCCCGGCGCGGTGTAGCGGTCGAGCACGGCGCTGCTGGCGGTCAAGGTGCCCGGCACATCGCCGCCGTCCCAGTACTTCTTGTCGCCCAGATTGAACACGCCGACGTTGAACTTGGCGCCGGGCGCGAACTGCCAGTGCGCCAGCAGGTCCAGCACGCCGTAGCCCGGCGCGGCGAAGCGGTTCGGCGCCGGCAGGTCGGTCTTGTGGCGGGCGAAACGTCCGGCCAGTTCCACGCCCCAGGTTTCGCGGTCGTAGGCCACGCCGATGCTCGCGGTCAGCGGCGCGATCGATTCCAGCGGACGGTCGGCGGTCTTGTCCTCGCCCTTGCTGTAGGCCGCGGCGAAGCGCGTGGACCAGCCGGTCAGCGCGTCTGACAGTTCGCCGAAATCGACGCCGCCGCGCAGCTCGACGCCGCGGATGCGCGCCTTGGCCACGTTCTGCGACTGGAACACGATCAGCGGCGTCTGCGGCGGCGCGCTAACCTGGCGGCTGGACTCGATGAAGTCCTTATAGTCGTTGTAGAACGCCGCCACCTGCGCGTACACGGCCTTGTTGCTGAAGCGCAGGCCCAGTTCGTACCCGTCGCTGGTTTCCGGCTTGAGGTTGGGATTGGGAATGGCGGTGTAACCGAACTGCAGATTGGTGAAGCCCAGGTTGACGTCGCTGTAGGGCGGCGCGCGGAAACCGCGCTGATAGCCGCCGTACAACGACCAGTCTTCGGCGAAATGCCAGACCGCGCCGAGCTTGGGCGACACGCTGGTCTTGCTCAGCTCGCTGACCTTCACGCCCGGGTTGTCGCCGTTCCAGATCGCGTCCTTGCGCGGACGCAGCTCGTAACGGTCCACGCGCACCGCCGGCACCAGACGGAACTTGCCGTCGGCGAACTGGATTTCGTCCTGCACGAACACGCCGGCGTTCTGGGTTTTGCTGACCGGGAAATCGCGCACCGGGAAGGTGTCCGGCGAGATGACGTTGCTGACCGCGCCGGTGGTCAGGTTGACCGCGCGGCCGTCGCGCTTCTGGCGGAATTCGGTGTTCTCGTATTCGAAGCCGTAGGTGAGGGTGTGCTCGACCGAACCGGTGGCGAAGTTCTTGTGCGCGGTGGCTTCGGCGCCGTACACGCGCTGGTCGAAGTTGAACTCGCGCAGGCGCAGGGTCGGATTGGGGTTGTTGGACAGGGTGACGCGCTGCTCGCGGGTGCGCTGGGTGGTCTCGCTGTCCTGGCGATAGATCTGCCACTGCAGCGAATCGGCCAGAACGCTGTCGATCGAATCGATTTCATGCGCGAAGGCGACGCGGGCGCGGGTCTGGTGATCGTCGCCGGACATCGAGGCCACGCGCGTGCGCGGCGAATTCGGCGGCTGTCCCGGAACCAGCGCGACCAGGCCGAGCGCACTGAACACCAGCGTGTCGGTCTGCTCCTCGCTGCCTTCCACGGTCAGGCGGAAACGCTGGTTTTCGCTGGGCGCGTAGACCAATTTCGCCAGCACGCTGCGGCCGTCGGAATCCTGCGGGTTGGCGCGGGTGCGCGTGCCGTCGTGGGCATCGTTGTCGCCCTGGTTCTCGGTCTCCTTGCCCTGGTGATGATTGACCACCACCAGGCCGGACCAGCGCTCGCCGCCGAACGCCGCGGTGGCGCTGCCGTACAGGCCTTCGTTCTGGCTTTCCGCGCCCAGCTTGAGGCCGAAGTAAGTGTTGGCGCCGTCCTTGAGGTAATCGTTCGGGTCCTTGGTCACGAACGACACCACGCCGCCGAGCGCATCGGAGCCGTGCAGCGCGCTGCTCGGGCCGCGCACGACTTCGACCTGCTTCACCGTGTCCAGATCGACGAAGTTGCGCCCGGCGTTGGAGAAGCTGCCGATCGCGAAGCTGTCCGACACCGACACGCCATCGACCAGCACGCGCACGCGGTTGCCGCCGAGGCCGCGGATGCGGATGTCGCCCAGGCCGAAGCGTTCGCGGTTGGCGCCGACTTCGATGCCGGGCTCGTAACGGAACAGGTCGCGGATGTCGCGCACCAGTTCGTTGTCCATGCGCTCGCGATCGATCGCGCTGACGGTGGCCGGCACGTCCTGGACCTGACGCTCGGTGCGGGTGGCGCTGACCACCACGCGGTTGAGTTCGTTGACCTCCGCGCTGGCGGCGTCGGCCGCATCGGCGGCGCTGGCCACGGCCGGCAGGGCCAGGGTCAAGGCCAAAGCCAGCGCGCGGCGCGCGGGGACGGGATTACGGATGGAGCGTGCAGGCGCAGCCTGGGTATGGACGCGGGACATTCTTCGACTCGGATGATGGCTATTGGGCCGAGGCGAGCTGGCATCCGTGACGGACAGGGGCTGGCAGCCTTGGAGAGAGAAGGTGCTGGCGGGCCGCGAAGGGCCGACGCGCCGTGCCGCGCCCCSAAGCTGGGGCGCGGCACGGCGATGACGCGGGCGATGGAGCCAGGCCGGGAACGCTCAGCAGGCCGATGCGATCGGGTTCGGACGTGGGGGCGGACTGGAGAGATCCGGGCGTCGAACGGGGCGATACGGGCGGCGTGGGGAGGGATGTTGCTGAGCGGGCTCGGCGGGGACGCGCCGTACGCTGGGTTATTTCGTCAGGATCAACTTGTCGTTGCGGGTGTGGCGCAGGCGGTAGACCTCGCCGCCATGGCGGATCAGCACCTCGCGCGCGCCGCGCAACAGCGCGGTGCTTTCGACCAGAACGCCCTGGGCGGCGGCAACCACGGCCGAGGTCATGGCCGTGGCGGGTGCCGGGGCCACGGCGGCGACGGGCGCGGCGACGGCGCTCAGGGAACGATCAGTACGGGGCTTGAGCTGCAGCACGGGGTTGCGCAGAGACATGGCGGTGACTCGTTCGGGGGTGGGCTCCCGAATGATGATAATGATTCTCATTTGCCAGTCAACACGCAAACGCGGGGATTTGTGATCAACCGCCAAAACAGCAAAGTCCAATTCAAGCGGCGAAGAGCAGGCGCTGCGCCCCCGCAGCCAGTCCCCGCCCCTAAACCCCCGCCAACTCAGCCACCCAAGCCCGACCCTCCAGGCAGGCCCAACCGACCGCCCCTCACCCCACAGCCGCCTCCACCCGCTGCCACCCACCCTCATCCACCCGCTCCGCCAACTCCAGCGCCTCCAGGTTCTGCAGCAACTGCTCAGTCCGGCTGGCGCCGAGAATCACGCTCGACACATGCGGATTGCGCAGGCACCAGGCGATCGCCAGCGGCGCCGGCGCCACCCCGAGCTCGCCCGCGACCGCGGCGAAAGCGGCGACCCGCTCGAACCGCCGCTGCTCCGGACTGCCGACCGCGATCCGCCGCAGCCATTCCTTGTCCGACTGGCCCAGCCGGCTGTCGCCGGCGAAACCGCCGTTGTGCTTACCGGTCAGCAGGCCCGAGGCCAGCGGCGACCAGATCGTCGTGCCCAGCCCCAACTCGGCGTAGAGCGGCGCGTATTCCAGTTCGACCCGCTCGCGATGCAGCAGGTTGTACTGCGGCTGCTCCATCGTCGGCGCGTGCAGGTGATGGATGCGCGCGATCTTGTGCGCCTCGCGGATCAACGACGCCGGCCATTCCGAGGTGCCCCAGTACAGCACCTTGCCCTGGCGGATCAGCGCGTCCATCGCCCACACGGTTTCTTCCACCGGCGTATCCGGGTCCGGGCGATGGCAGAAGTACAGATCGAGATGATCGACACGCAGCCGGCGCAGGGCATCGTGGCAGGCTTCGCTGACGTGCTTGCGCGAAAGTCCCTTCTGGGTAGGACGCGGTTCTTCGTGAGCGCCGAAGAAGACCTTGCTCGACACGCAGTAACCATCGCGCGGCAGGCGCAGATCGGCGATCGCCTCGCCCATCACCCGCTCGGCCTCGCCGTTGGCGTAACCCTCGGCGTTGTCGAAGAAGTTGATGCCGTGATCCCACGCGGCGGCGATCAGTTCGCGCGCGGTATCGCGGCCGATCTGCGCGCCGAAGGTGACCCAGGCGCCGAACGACAGCGCCGAAATCTGGAGGCCGGATGAACCCAATCGGCGGTATTGCATGCGAACGCTCCAATCGAACCGTTGATTGCGGGCATGCTACGCCGATGATCGGCGACACGAAGGGCGGTAGGCGGCAATGAGCTCGAACACCCGTGGCCTGATCGTGAGCCTGATCGCGATCGCCGTCGCATTGCTGAGCTGGCAGCTGTGGCGTTCGCGCGCGCCCGCCGCCGCCGCGCCGGTCGTCGCCGATGCGCAAACACCACAGCCGTCACCGGCCTTGCCGGCGGCGCAAGCCGACGCGACGGGCAAGATCGAGCCGATCCGCGACGACTACCGCAATCCGCAGTTGGCCGAGATCAAGAACCGCGCCGACGCCGGCGACAGCCGCGCCTCGTGCCAGCTCGGCATGGAACTGTTGCGCTGCACCGACACCTCGGCGGCCGAGCAGATGCTGGCCGCGGCGGAAGAAAACGCGCGCCCCGACCTGCCGCCGGACCAGCGCGGCTACATGACCAAGCTGGAGAACCGCGCGCGCCGCATCCTCGCCGAATGCCGCAACGCTCCGGCCGATTCGTGGAAACAAGGCAATCACTATCTGCGCCAGGCCGCGCTGGCCGGCGAGCCCGAAGCGATGTACCGCTACGCCCGCGGCGATTCGGTGTTGATCGACTACTCGCACATGAGCACGCCCGAATTCGACCGCTGGCGCGCCGAGGCCGGCAACATGATGCAGCTCTCGTTCGAGGCCGGTTATCTGCCCTCGGTGTTCGATCTGATGGTCGCCTACAGCGACGATTCCTCGCCGCTGACCGGCATGATCGCCAACGATCCGACCAAGGCGCGGGCGATGCGGTTGTTGATCAGCCGTCTGGCCGGCAAGCCCGCCGATCGCCCGGAATCGCGCTACGCCAGCCTGGAACCGGCGGCGACCGCGCTGGCTTCGCAGTGGCAGCGCGACTACTTCCCGACGGTGAAGCCGCCGATAGACAAGATGCCGCGGGTGATGCCGGCGGGCTTCGCGTCGCTGTATGCCGACGAAGGCACCGAAGCGCCGCCGTGTTCGCAATGAACCGGCCGGGCGCCGCGCGCAGGGGCCGCGCCGCTCTTTGAAGCGCCGACGCGCGCCGGCCGGGCGGCGTTTTGCGGGCAACGGCGAAAGCTTCTCATTTGCCGCGTTCGCCGGCCGATCCGCTACAATCTCCCCGCACTTTCCTCCTCCGGGGAGTAGCCCACCCGCGCGCCGGCCCGATACACCGGCCCGTTTCGCGGGGACATGCGTCAACACACTTGGCCCACCGGCCATGGCGCATGAGCGGCAGCCAGCGAGCGATCGCGATTCCAGGCCCAGCGCCGGAACCATGATCCTCGCCAGCGACCACGGGCAAGACCGAAGGCAGGCGTTGCGCGAAACCCGGGTCGGGCCGCGCGGCGTCCGCCTTCGCGTCCACGCGAATGCCCGACCCCGGAGTTGTCATGGATCTGTCCTTCCTTCCGGCCTGGGCCGTCACCAGCGCTGTTTCCACCGGTACCGTCGCGCTCGCCGAAATCGGCGACAAGACCCAGTTGCTGGCCTTGCTGCTGGCCGCGCGCTTCCGCAAACCCCTGCCGATCATCGCCGGCATCCTGCTGGCGACCTTGCTCAACCACGCGCTGGCCGCCTGGTTCGGCACGCTGGTCGCGCACTGGCTCAAACCCGAAGTGCTGCGCTGGGTGGTCGCGGCGAGCTTCTTCGCGGTCGCGCTGTGGACGCTCAAGCCCGATCAGCTCGATGAGAAAGACGCGCAGTTCTCCGCGCGCGGCGCCTTCATCGCCACCACCATCGCGTTCTTCTTCGCCGAGATCGGCGACAAGACCCAGGTCGCGACCGTACTGCTGGCGACCCGCTACGAGCCGCTGTGGGCAGTGATCTTCGGCACCACCGTCGGCATGCTGCTGGCCAACGTGCCGGTGGCCCTGCTCGGCAGCCGCTTCGCCGACCGCCTGCCGCTGAAGACCGCGCGCTACGTCGCCGCGGCGGTGTTCGCGGCGCTGGCGCTGTGGGCAGCGGTGCGCGGGATCGGCTGATCGCGGCTCGCGCCGGTCGCCGCCATCGGCGACCGGCGTCGTATTCCTGCGCCTTGGGTGAGAATTGGAGCGCTAGCCGGCCGCGCTGTCGCGCTATGCTCGCGTCGCGGCGGCATGCCGCAGGGACGGGAACCGGGATGTACCAAGGCGTGGGCGGTCGAATACGCGGCGTGATCGTGGCGCTGTTGTCGCGGCCGGATGAAATCATGCTGGAGATCGGCGCCGGCGGCGAACTGCTGGTCGCGCGCCTGCGCGCCGTGCTGGCGGCGATGCTGCTGCTGTTGCCGTTGTTCAACGCGATCGGCGGCGGCAGCGTCAAGGAAACCATGATCGGCCTGGGCGGGGCGATCTTCGTCAACGTGTTCTCGCAGTTGTGGCTGGCGCTGGCGCGGCGCCAGCGCCGCTACCGCTGGCTGCCCTTCTCCACCGCCGCCTTCGACGTGTCGGCGACCACGCTGGTGCTGGCGGCGCTGGCGGTGCAGCACCTGCCGGCCGGGCTCAACAGCCTGATCGTGTGGTGCGGCTATCTGCTCGCGATCCTGATGACCGCGCTGCGCAGCGACGGCCGGGTGACCTTGTTCGCCGGCGTGCTGGCGCTGGTCGAATACGGCCTGCTGGTGGTGTGGGTGTTCGCCGTGGCCGGCTCGCCCGAAGACCTGATGTCCAGCGACTACGGCGCGGTGACCCTGGGCACCCAGACCCAGCGCCTGGTGCTGCTGGCGATGATGACGGTGGCGACCTCGATGGTGGTCTACCGCATGCAGCGGCTGATCGAGATGTCCGGCACCGACGGCCTGACCCGGCTGCCGAACCGGACCTGGCTGACCCACCGCATCCCGCGCCTGTTCGACACCGTGCGCCGCGACGGCGGCAGCCTGACCCTGGCCCTGATCGATCTGGACCACTTCAAGCGCATCAACGACGACTACGGCCACCGCCTCGGCGACCGCAGCCTGCGCCATCTGGTCGCGGTGCTGCGCGAGCAGTCCGAGCCCAGCGAATGGCTGGTGCGGCTGAGCGGCGGCGAATTCCTGCTGGTGATGCGCAAACCGCTGGGCACCGCCTTCGAGGAGGTCGATGCGATCCGCCGCACCGTCGCCGAGCGCCCGTTCGAGCCCGGCCGTGGCGCCGAGCCGCTGTGGCTGAGCTTCAGCGCCGGGCTTGTGACCTTTCCGCAGGAAGGCGGCGACCTGTCGCGGCTGCTGCGCCGCGCCGACCTGCGCCTGCAGCGGGCCAAGCAGTCCGGGCGCAACCGGGTGGTGGCGCGGGATATCTGAACGATCCGGGCCCGCAATCGGGCCTTTCGTCTCTCCCGCCGCCCGCCGATCCGCCGTCCGGCTCCATACAAAAACCGCCTCCAGCGTCTTTTCCGCGCAACGCTTGAGGCCGCGCGCTGCGCCGCGGCTTGCCGCTGGGGCGGCCAGCCTCTAGTCTGCGCCGACTAATTAGACGTCAAAAAGCCGCCGGTGCCCCGGCGCCGGGGAGAGTGGAGTGGATTCGATTTCGCGCGTGGCCTTCGGCCTGTTCGGTTTGGCGGTGCTCGTAGGCATTGCGTGGTTGTTCTCGGTCCAGCGCCGCTCGGTCGATTGGAAGCTGGTCGCCACCGGCATCACCCTGCAGATCTGCTTCGCCGCCGTGGTGTTGCTGGTGCCGGGCGGCAAGGACGTGTTCGACGCGATCGGCAAGGGCTTCGTGCACGTGCTGGAATTCGTCGGCAAGGGCTCGGGCTTCATCTTCGGCAGCCTGATGGACGTGAAGCAGTTCGGCTTCATCTTCGCCTTCCAGGTGCTGCCGACGATCATCTTCTTCTCGGCCCTGATGGGCGTGCTCTACCACCTGGGCGTGATGCAGGCGGTGGTGCGCGGCATGGCCTGGGCGATCACCAAGGTCATGCGGGTGTCCGGCGCGGAAACTACCAGCGTCTGCGCCAGCGTCTTCATCGGCCAGACCGAGGCGCCGCTGACCGTGCGCCCCTACATTCCGAAAATGACCGAATCCGAGCTGATCACGATGATGATCGGCGGCATGGCCCACATCGCCGGCGGCGTGCTCGCGGCTTATGTCGGCATGCTCGGCGCCGGCGATCCCGACTCGCAGGCGTTCTACGCCAAGCATCTGCTGGCCGCTTCGATCATGGCCGCGCCGGCGACGCTGGTGATCGCGAAGATCCTCGTGCCCGAGACCGGCGAGCCGCTGACCCGCGGCACGGTCAAGATGGAAGTCGAAAAGAACACCGCCAACATCATCGACGCGGCCGCCGCCGGCGCCGGCGACGGTTTGCGCTTGGCGCTGAACATCGGCGCGATGCTGCTGGCCTTCATCGCCCTGATCGCGCTGGTCAACGCGCCGCTGACCTGGGTCGGCGAGCAGACCGGCCTGGCCGCCGCGATCGGCAAGCCCACCGACCTGTCCACCCTGCTCGGCTACCTGCTGGCACCGATCGCCTGGGTGATCGGCACGCCGTGGCAGGACGCGACGCTGGTCGGCGGATTGATCGGCGAGAAGGTCGTGCTCAACGAATTCGTCGCCTACACCCATCTGGCCGATATCGTGAACGGCAAGGTCGCCGGCGCTTCGCTCAGCGACGAAGGCCGTTTGATCGCGACCTACGCGCTGTGCGGCTTCGCCAATTTCAGTTCGATCGCGATCCAGATCGGCGGCATCGGCGGGCTGGCTCCGGAACGTCGCCAGGATCTGGCGCGGTTCGGTTTGCGCGCCGTGCTGGGCGGTTCGATCGCGACCTTCATGACCGCGACCATCGCCGGTGTACTCACTCACTTCGCCGGATAAGTTCGCATGAGCGACCTGCATTCCGGCCGCGTCGTCGTCGTCGGCTCGTTCAATGTCGATCACGTGTGGGCGCTGTCCGCGCTGCCGCGTCCGGGCGAAACCCTGGCCGGGCGTTATCACACCGGACCCGGCGGCAAGGGCTTCAATCAGGCCACCGCGGCGGCACGCGCGGGCGCGGCGACCAGTTTCGTCTGCGCGCTCGGCGAGGACGCCGGCGGCCAACTCGCGCGCGCACTCGCCGCCGGCGACGGCATCGACCTGCGCGATCTGCGCAGCGACGAGCCCACCGGCACCGCCGGCATCTACGTCGATGCCGACGGCCGCAACACCATCGTGATCGGCCCGGGCGCCAATGCCGAACTCTCGCCGGCCTTCGTCGGCGAACACGGCGAGGCGTTGGCGCGGGCACGGGTGGTGCTGACCCAACTGGAAACGCCGGTGGAATCGGCCGAAGCCGCATTCGCGCTGGCGCGCGCCGCGGGCGCGTTGACCGTGCTCAATCCGGCGCCGGCCGACGCCGTCGCCAGCACCGCGCTGTGGGCGCTGGCCGATGTGATCACCCCGAACGAAACCGAGTTCTGCGCGCAGTTGCAGCGGCGTGCGGATACGCGGCTGGACCCGGATACGTTGGCAGGTTTGGCCGACGCCGACCTGCATGCGCATTGCCGGCGGTTGCTGGCGCAAGGCAGTGTCGTCATCACTCTGGGCAAGTCCGGTTGCTTCGTTTCGCATGCCGACGGCGTGCTGCGCGGCGATACGCAGGCCTGCTATCGGGTCGCGGCCGCGGCGGTGCGCGCAGTCGATACCACCGGCGCGGGCGATGCCTTCAACGGCGCGCTGGCCGCGTCGCTGGCGCGCGGCGGCGATGCCGCGTTCGCGGAGCATGTCGCCTATGCCAACCGGTATGCCGGTCTGTCCACCGAACGCGCGGGCGCGGCGGCGGCGATGCCGCGCGATGCCGAGTTGAAGGCGCGGTTCGGCTGAGTTCGGTGTCGCTTTCACCGCTTCTGAGACAAAAGCATCGGGCCTGAAGGCCCTCCCACAAAAGACCTCGCCAGCTTCGAAGCCTCTTGTGGAAAAGGCTTCAGCCCCGAAGTCGTTGGTGGGAGAGGCTTCGCCCCGAAGTCTTTTGTGGGAGGGGCTTTAGCCCCGATGCCTTTCGCTCCGATCGCGCCGCCCCCACACCCTCGCCGACCGGCGAAAACACCGCTCCAGCCCTGCTCCACCCCGCCCCGGGACCACGCTCCAACCCCACCGCCTATCCGGCCGCCCTTTAAATTGAGAATGGTTCGCATTAGCATGCCAACCCTGTCGCAGTTTTCAGGCCCGCCTCCCCATGCCCCGCCCCCAGCTTCTCGCCAGCGCCCTGCTGGCCGTCCTTGCCGCGCCCATCGCCCATGCCGATGAGGCCAAGGACATCGATCGCGTCACCGTCTCGGCCAGCACCAGCCGCACCCCCAATTCGGAGGCGGCGCTGGCCAATACGATCACCGTGATCGACCAGGAGCAGCTCAAGCAGCAGTTGTCGGTCACCCAGGACATCTCGCAGGTGCTGGCCAACCTGATCCCGTCGTTCTCGCCCTCGCGGCAGAAGCTCACCAACGGCGGCGAAACCCTGCGCGGGCGCAAGCCGCTGTACCTGGTGGACGGCGTGCCGCAATCCACGCCGCTGCGCGAAGGCGGTCGCGACGGCCATACCGTCGATCCGGCCATGATCGAACGCATCGAAGTCATCCACGGCGCCAACGCGCTGCAGGGCCTGGGCGCGTCGGGCGGCATCATCAACATCATCACCAAGCGCGCGCCGCGCAAGGACGGCGAAACCTTCCAGGACGTAACCATCGGCGCCAGCACCGCGCTGCCCAACCGCAGCGACAGCGCCGGTTATCGCGCGTCGTATCTGTTCGGCACCCGCAAGGGCGCGTTCGATTTCGTCGGCGGCGTCTCTTACGCCAGCGAAGGCCTGTACTACGACGGCCGCGGCCATGCCATCGCGGTCAACGACATTCAGGGCGACCTGATGGACGCGCGCAGCAATAATCTGTTCGCCAAGGCCGGTTGGGACATCGACGATCGCCGCCGCCTGCAGCTCACCGCCAATCGCTACGAGCTCAAGGGCAACAACGACTACATCACCGTCAACGGCGACATCCGCACCGGCCGGCTGGCGACGTCCGCGCGCGGCAGCCGCGAAGGCCAGGGCGCGCGCAACCGCTCGACCTCGCTGGTGCTGGACTACACCGACAAAGCGCTGGGCGGCGGTTTCTTCAACGCGCAGTTGTTCTGGGTGGATTTCAAGGGCCTGTACGGCGCCACCGATTGGGAAGATTTCTGGCGCGACGGCCGCGACCTGCACTGGTGGGACCAATCGCAGAACGTCTCGGAAAAGACCGGCGGCAAGTTCAGCTGGTCGCGCGACAATCTGTTCGACCAGCGCCTGCGCGTGACCCTGGGCCTGGACTGGAACCGCGACAAGACCTATCAGGAACTGGTCGTCGCCAAGCTTAAGTGGGTGCCGCAGACGCAGTACGAATCCTGGTCGCCGTTCGTCCAGGCCGAGTGGTGGATCAGCGACAAAGTCATGCTGACCGGCGGCGTGCGGCATGAGCGCGGTACGCTGGAAGTCGCCGATTTCACCACCATTCCGGCCAACGCCGGCGGCAGCCGCTTCGTCCGCGGCGGCTCGCCCAAGACCCGCGAAACTCTGCCCAATTACGGCATCGTGTTCGAAGCCACCGATGCGTTGAAGTTCTACGCCTCGTACTCGGAAGGCTACACGGTGGCCGACATCGGCCGCGTGCTGCGCGGCATCACCACGCCGAACCAGAGCGTGGACAAGCTGGTGGATCTGTCGCCGGTGGTGTCGGACAACCGCGAAATCGGTGTGGATTTCGACAACGGCCGCTGGCTCGCGCATCTGGCCGGGTACTGGTCGGATTCCGACCTGGGTTCGCGTCTGGCTTTCGACCGCAACACCCAGAGCTATTTTGTCGTGCGCGAACGCACCGAAATCCGCGGCATCGAAGGCAATGTCGCGTTCCGGTTCTCCGATGCCGGCCGTGTCGGCCTGGGTTACGCGCAAGCCAACGGCCGCTACGACAGCGACGGCGACGACCGCGTCGACAGCGATCTGCCGGGCATCAACATCAGCCCCGACCGCATCACCGCGTTCTGGGACCAGACCTGGAGCGACACCGTCTCCACCCGCCTGCAAGGCAGCCGCGCGCTGGATCGCGATTTCGACCTCAAGGGCGTGCGCGTGGCCAGCACCGACGGCTACACCACCGTGGACCTGCAGGCGCGCTTCAAGCTGCCGCTGGGCCAGTTGAGCGTGGGCGTGGAAAATCTGTTTGACCAGCAATACGTGACCTATTACTCGCAGAGCACGCCGCGCAACGACACCTATGTCGCCGGCCGCGGCCGGGTGTTGAGCGCGAGCTGGTCGCATCGCTTCTAAATCGCCCACACGACGAACCCATCGCCCAGCATGAGCACGAGCCAGGCATCGCAACGACCCAAGCCGCGCCTGCGCTCGGCCTTGAAATGGCTGCATCTGTGGCTGGGGCTCAGCGCCGGCACGGTGTTCGCGATCGTCGCGCTGGCCGGCACCGTGCTGGCGTTCCAGCGCGAGCTGGCGCTGTGGGCGTACCCGCAATTGCAGCGCGACGCCGCGACCACGCCGGAACAACGCAGCCGCGCGCTGGCCCGCATCGTCGGCCAATGGCAAACGCAGGGCATGAGCTCGCTGGATCTGCCCTCGCCGCAGTTTCCGGTCTGGCAAGGCTATTTTCCGGATAACGAACGCCGCTATTTCGATCCGGCCAGCGGCGAGTTGCTGCTGACCCGCAACACCGACAACGATCTGGTCCTGTGGCTGCGCGATCTGCACATCCATCTGTTGTCGGGCAAGACCGGCGAGGCGGTGCTCGGTGTGGTCGGCATCATCGCTTTGTTCATGCTGCTCAGCGGCCTGTATCTGTGGTGGCCGCGCTGGTCGGCGCTGGCGGCGAGCCTGAAGTGGTATCGCGGGCCGCCGACGCGACGCTGGTTCAGCTGGCATCGCGGCATCGGCCTGTGGCTGCTGCCGTTGACCTTGCTCGCGGTGCTGACCGGCGTGTCGATGATCTACGACGATGTCGCCCGCGGCGCGCTCAGCACCGCCTTCGGCGACCGCAAAGCGCCGCCCAAGCCGCCGAAACTCGCCGCGCGCGACGCTCCGATCGATTGGGGCGGCGTGCTGCGCGCGGCCGAAGCGGCGACAGCAAAGCGCGCCGGCCTGCCCGGAGCGCAGTTGCGCCGCATCAGCCTGCCCAAACCCGGCAGCGGCCTGATCGCGCTGCGCGCGCGCGCGGTCGGCGAATGGCATCCGGTCGGACGCAGCATGATCTGGATCGACCCGTATCGCGGCGATGTGATCGGCACGCTGGACGCCACCGCGCTTGATCGCGGCGCGCGCAGCTTCGATGCGATCTATCCGCTGCACGGCGGCTTCGTCGGCGGCCGCGCGTGGCAGACGTTGGTCGCGCTGACCGGGTTGCTGCCGGCGTTCCTGCTGATCACCGGGTTCTTGTTCTGGCGCCGCCGCCGCGGGCGCTGATCGCCGCGAGGAGCTTGAGCTCCGGTGCTCCAGGCGCGATTCCGGCGATCATATAAGAAGGTGTCCGCGCCGAAGCCCCGCCGCGGCCGCCTCCCCTTCCCGTTCGTCGGCGCGACATTCCCGGCAGGCCGGTCCGGGTTCACGAATACGTTCTCTCCACGTGTAACCGGAAGTCACATCTCCGCTAAACGCGGTTCAACGAGGGAACGAATATGGCCGGCAAGTACGTCATCAGCAAGCAAAGCAACGGGCAATTCCATTTTGTGCTCAAGGCCGGCAACGGCGAGACCATTCTGAGCAGCGAGAGCTACACGACCCACGCCTCGTGCGAGAACGGCATCGAGTCGGTGCGCACCAACAGCCCGAACGACGCGCGCTATGAGCGCAAGACCTCAACGAACCAGAAGCCCTACTTCGTGCTTAAGGCCGCCAACCATCAGGTCATCGGCACCAGCGAGATGTACAACAGCGAAGCGGCGCGCGACGGCGGCATCGCATCGGTGAAGCTGAACGGTCCGAGCGCTACCGTCGAAGACAAGAGCGGCGGTTGAGTTCGCCGGCGCGGCCGCGGACGGGTTCCGCGGTCGCGCCCTCCGATACCTCGGGGCTCCGCGCTCCGATCGACGTCTGAATACCCGGGCGAATAAAAACCCGGGCCGGGCCCGCTTTCGCCCGAAAACCGCCCGCCGCGGCGTGGCTTACAATGCCGCCATGCGCATCGGCCCCTATTCCCTCGCCCCGCGCGTGATCCTCGCGCCCATGGCCGGGGTCACCGACAAGCCGTTCCGGGTGCTGTGCAAGCACCTGGGCGCCGGGCTGTGCGTGTCGGAGATGACCACCAGCGATCCGCGCTTCTGGAGCACGGCCAAGTCGCGCCACCGCATGGACCACGACGGCGAGCCCGACCCGGTCAGCGTGCAGATCGCCGGCACGGTGCCGCAGATCATGGCCGACGCGGCGCGCTACAACGTCGATCACGGCGCGCAGATCATCGACATCAACATGGGCTGCCCGGCCAAGAAAGTCTGCAACGCCTGGGCCGGTTCGGCGCTGATGCGCGACGAAGGCCTGGTCGCGCGCATCCTGGAAGCGGTGGTCAAGGCGGTCGAAGTTCCGGTCACTGTGAAGATCCGCACCGGCTGGGATCACGACCAGCGCAACGCGCCCCTCATCGCCCGCATCGCCCAGGACGCCGGCATCCAGGCGCTGGCGGTGCACGGCCGCACCCGCGACCAGCAATACACCGGCACCGCCGAGTACGACACCATCGCCGCGATCAAGGCGCAGCTGTCGATTCCGGTGATCGCCAACGGCGATGTGGACGGCCCGCGCAAGGCCGCCTTCGTGCTCGCCCAGACCGGTTGCGATGCGGTCATGGTCGGGCGCGCGGCGCAAGGTCGACCGTGGATTTTCCGCGAGATCGCGCATTTTCTCGCCCACGGCGAAGAGCTGCCGCCGCCGTCGCTGAGCGAGGTGCGCGACATCCTGTTGGGCCATCTGCAGCATCTGCATGCTTTCTACGGCGAACTGTCGGGTGTGCGCATCGCGCGCAAGCACCTGGGCTGGTACGCGAAGGATCGCCCCGAAAACGCCGCATTCCGCGCGGTGGTCAATCGCGCCGATTCGGCGGAGTTGCAACTGCGATTGACGCGCGATTACTTTGACGCGCTGGTCGCCGGGGTGACGCCGGAGCTGTCGGCCGCGGCCTGAACTGCGAGCGGTGGCCTGGGGCGCGCCCGCTTATTTCTTGTGCTTGTTCTTCTCTTTGGCGTATTCGTCCGGCGTCTGTCCGTGCTCGGGCACGGCCGGGAACTGCGGCACCCTGCAGCCGGGCGCCTCTTCGAGCAACAGCACGGCGACCACGTTCGGATTCAGATCCTTGGTCGCGCCGGTGGCCGCGTCCACACCGGCGCCGACCAATCCGCCGATCAGCAGATTGCCGGCCAGCCCGGCCGCGCCGCCGCTGCCCACTTCGCTGCGCACCTGCGCCGTCGCCTGACGGTAGCCCGGCTTGCACAGTTCCACCGCCACCGGATGCTTGCGCTTGAGTTTGAGCGTGCACGGCGTCGAACAGCGCTCGCCGTTGGACAGCGACACGGTCGCCCCGCCCGGCAGGCTGTCGATGGTCAGGGCCTGGGTGGAGCCGCGCGCGAAGGTCGCGCAGCCGCCGCCGGCCAGCGCCGCGGCCAGGACCGCGGCCAGCGCGAGCCGGTGCAGAAGGTGATGCATGGTGTACCTCGGAAGTCTCTGGCGTGCGTTGCCGCGACGGCCCGCCGCTGCGCAGGCATCAGGCCATAGCCTGTTTGCGCGCGCAATGCCGCCGCGGTCGGATTATGCAATTTTGAATCCCCGCCGATAGCACGAGCCGCGAGGCGGACACATGCGGGCCGTTCCCGGCCCGATCGGCTGAACGAGGCGGCTCAGATCACTTCAAGGCATCGCTGTGGGCCGGCGCGCGCATCGCGGTCGCGTGCTGTAGCCGATGCGCGTCCACGGCGGTATCGGCGGCAACCGCCGGCTCGTTCCAGATCCGCGTCCACATCGCCGGCAGCTTGTCCGCCGCTTCCCACGGCCACTGCAATTGCTCCGGCTCGATCTCGCGCCAGGATTCGCCGTCGCGCTCGGCCACCGCGAAGCGGAAGCTGTAGTCGGGTTCCGCGCCCATGCGCAGATCGCTGAGCAGCAGGCGCCCGCCGCGTTCCTCAGCCTTCATGAAGCCGTGGTTGAACCATTGCAGCCGGTGCACGGCGGGATAACCGCTGACCTGGCTGTAGGCCGGCGCGTCGGAGGCATAGACGCGGAACTGCATCGGCCCGCGATCGGCCACCAGCGAACGCTCGCCTTCGACGAAACCGCCCGGCGTCATCGCCACCACCCGCCACAACAAGGTGTTGAACGGCATCGGCGTGGAGAAACGCGGCGCGTTCTCCAGGCCCAGTTTGGCCAGCGCCTGTTCGGCGTCGTGTTCGACCCGGTGCTTGGCCCACAGCGAACCGCCCATGTACAGCGAACTCAAGGCCAGCCCGAGCACCAGCGCCGGTTGCGCCGAGCGGCGCTCGCGCGCGAACCAGGCCCAGATGCAGGCGATCAGCAACCACACCGTGTACAGCGGATCGATGGTGAAGATGCTCGACCACATCACCGGCTTGAGCGGCAACGGCCACAGCAACTGGGTGCCGTAAACGGTGAACGCGTCGAGCACCGGATGCGTCAGCAGCGCCGCCTGCATCGCCCAGAACCAGCGCGTCGGCGATTGCGCGACACGGCCGCCGCGCGCGCGGCACCAGCCCCAGATCGCCCAGGCCACGAACGGCAGCACCAGCAGCGAATGGCTGAGGCTGCGATGCCAGGTCATGCGCGCGACCGGATCGTCGGTCAGCAGGTTGACGGGGATGATGTCGAGATCGGGCAAGGTGCCCAGCGCCGCCCCCGCGAGCAGGGCCGCGCGGCGATGTCCGGCAGGGGCGATGGCGGCGCTCAGCGCGGCGCCGAGCACGATCTGGGTCAGTGAATCCATCCGCGAATGCTACCGGGGCGGATCGAAACGGGCGTTTGTTTTTCGTTTTCCGCCGCGATTGCCTCTATTTCCTTCGTATCGGAACGGCGCGTGCCGATGCGGCCGCATCGCCACGGCGAGGTAAACGAGACCCCGCGGTCGCGGCTTGCGCCGCCTCCCAGGCGGGATTTCGGCAAAATGACCATGCACGCGAGTCCACGTTCCCTCTTTCAGGAGCCCCCATGTCCGACCCCGCTTCCATCGGCATCGTCGCCTGTTCGGCCGAAGGCGCCGCCTTGTGCTATCGGACCATCTGCAGCGAAGGCGCACGCCTGCTCGGGCCGCATGCACATCCGCAGATCGCGCTGCATACGCATTCGCTGGCCGACTACGTGGTGTGCCTGGATCGCGGCGATATCGACGGCGTCGGCGAGTTGATGCTGTCTTCGGCGCGCAAGCTGGCCGCGGCCGGCGCGCAGTTTCTGATCTGCCCGGACAACACCATTCATCAGGCCATGGACTACGTGTTGCCGCGCTCGCCGTTGCCGTGGCTGCATATCGCCGAAGTGGTGGCGCAGGCGGCGGTGGAGCGCGGGTTTCGCCGCATCGGCCTCACCGGCACGCAGTGGCTGGTCGACAGCGCGGTGTATCCGGACAAGCTCGGCGCGCGCGGTCTGGAATTCGTGCGCCCGCCGGCGGAGCAGCGCGAGCGGATCGGGCGGCTGATCATGGACGAGCTGGTGTACGGCGAGTTCAAGCCGGAGACGGTGGCTTACTTCCAGCAGGTGATCGATGGGCTTAAGGCGCAGGGCTGCGATGCGGTGGTGCTTGGGTGCACCGAGATTCCGTTGATCATCGACGATGCGAATTCGTCGCTGCCTACGCTGGATTCGACGCGGTTGTTGGCCAGGGCGGCGTTGCGGCGGGCGATTGCGGGCGGTTGAGTGGGGTGCGGGGTGGTTGCAGGGGACTGATCGGTGCGGTGCGGTTCGATGCGGTTCGACGCGATGCGATGTGGAGTGGTGCGAAGCGGTGCGGCGCCTCGCCTGAGTTTCATGTCGTCCAGAAAACCGCGGCCCTCCCCAGGTCGTCATTCCCGCGAAGGCGGGAATCCAGCGACTTCAGGCGTTCTCGCACGAAAGGCACTGGATTCCCGCCTTCGCGGGAATGACGTTCTTGAGGGATGGCGCTGAAGTCTCTGGATTCCCGCCTTCGCGGGAATGACGTTCTTGAGGGATGGCGCTGAAGTCTCTGGATTCCCGCCTTCGCGGGAATGACGGTCTGGAGGCATGGCGCTGAAGACTTGAAGACGTCCAGGTCCTGCTTAGCTCAGCCGCAACGACTTCCAGCCAACCCACTCAAGCCGCATGCGGCAACTCCGCCGCCGCCACCATCCGCAGCGGCCGCGCCGGCAGCATCGCCAAGGTCTCGCCGGTATGCGCCAGCAGGCGCAAGGTGCCATCGGGATCTTCCGCCAGCGCCGTCAGGCTTTCGACCCAATCGCCATCGTTGGCATACACGCACCCATCGCGTTCGAACAGCGCCGCGCGGTGAATATGGCCGCAGACGATGCCGTCCAGGCCGCGCTGCTTCGCATCGCTCAAGCCGGCCTGGACGAAACGCGAGATGTAGCGCTCGGCCGCTCCGCTCTGGCGTTTCAGGAAATCGGCCAGCGACCAATAGCGCAGGCCGAAACGGCGGCGCACCCGGTTGGTCAGCTGGTTGCTGGTGAGGATGCGGTCGTACAGCCAGTCGCCGAACTTCTCCTGCATGCCGCCGAACTGGGTCACGGTGTCGTAGTCGTCGCCGTGGGTGACCAGCAGGCGGCGGCCGTCGGCGGTGAGGTGGATCGCGCGCCGGCGCACCTGCATGCGCGGCAGCACCAGGCCGCAGAAGCGGCGCACCGAGCGGTCGTGGTTGCCCGGGACGTAGATCAGCTCGGTGCCGGCGCGGACCAGTGCGTGCAGCGCCTCGACCACCCGGTACTGCGCCGCGCCCCAGGCCGCGCGCCGCTGCGCCATCCACCACAGATCGACGATGTCGCCGACCAAGTACAAGCGATCGCAACGCAGATTCTGCAGAAAATCAGCAAACTCCGCGGCGTGGCAATGCTTGGACCCCAAATGCACATCAGAAACGAATACTGCTCGACGACGTACCGGTAACTGAGTGATCGAGGCAGGACTCATGACACGTTCTCGTTGGCGGCGGGGTCAGGTGTCTACGGCGGCGTCCGATTGCGCGTTGGCTTCGGCGCGCTGCGAGGCGGCGCTGAGGTAGCGCTCGCGCTTCTTCGGGCGCAGCAATTGCAGGTCCACTTCGATCAGGCCATCGACCGCGTCGCTGAACGCCGGATCCACGCCGAAGGCGAGGAAGCGCGCACCGCCGGGTTCGCACAGGTCGGTGTACTGCTTGTAGAGCATCGGCACGCTGGTGCCGAGCGCATCGAGATTGTTCTTGAGCACGCGGAACGCGGTGGCGGCGTCGAGTTCGTCGAACTTCGGCGGCGCGGCGCGATACACGAACGGCTGCTTGGAGAACGCTTCCGAATCCAGATTGCCGTAATAACGCGCGTAGTAGGCGACGATCTGCTCGCGCGCGTCCGGCGGCAGCGCGGCGCTGATCGATACCGGCCCGAACAGATAGCGCACGCCCTGGTTGCGCAGCAGATAGGCGCCGATGCCCTGCCACAGATAATCGATGCTGCGGCTGTTCCAGTACTCCGGCGCGACGAAGCTGCGGCCCAGTTCCATGCCCTGGGCCAGGCGCGGCACCGCGTCGTCGGCGTAGCGGAACAAGGACGCGGTGTAGAGCCCGGCCAGGCCGCGCTCGGCCAGCACGCGGCTGCCGCGGGCGATGCGGTAGGCGCCGGCGATCTTCTGCTCGGCCTCGTCCCACAGCACGATGTGCTCGTACCAGCTGTCGTAGATGTCCACGTCCAGGCGCTGGCCGGTGCCCTCGCCGACCGCGCGGAAGGTCAGCTCGCGCAGGCGGCCGATCTCGCGCAGCAGCGGCGCGCCCGGGCGCAGGGTGCCGACCCGGATCTGCTTGCCGTCGGTGGTCTGGCCCAGCGATTCCATGGCCTCCACGCCAGCGCGGACCTGGACCGGATCGACCGGGTCGATCAGCGGCTCGGGCCCGACCGGCGCGGCGCGTTCGCGCGGCGTGCCGATCGCATGCAGCTCCGAGCGCACCTCGCGCAGCAGTTGGTTGGGGTTGCCGTCGGCCGGCAGATGCAGCGGACGGCCGATGCGCAGGGCGATGCGGCGCGCGCGGCGGGCGAACATCTCGCGCGCCAGCAAGGCCGTGCCGACCGGCTTGAACAGGGCCGAGGCGCCGTAGAACAGCGCCGAATTACGCGCCTCGATCCGCACCGGCAGCACCGGCGCGTCGGTGCGGCGGGCGAAGCGCAGGAAGCCGCGCTGCCAGCGCCCGTCGGTGACCCCGCGCAGGCCCAGGCGGGCGACTTCGCCGGCCGGGAACACGATCACGCATTGTTCTTCGTTGAGCGCCGCCTCGATGGCGTGCAGGCTCTCGGCGCTGGGCCGGCCGCCGAGGATGCGCACCGGCAGCAGCAGGCCCTGCAGCCCGTCCAGCGCCAGCAGCAGATCGTTGGCGACGATCTTGACGTCGCGGCGCACCTGCCCGACCGCGTCGAGCAGGGCCAGCGCATCGACCGCGCCGGAGGGATGGTTGGCCACGATCAGCAGCCGGCCGCTGCGCGGAATGCGCTGCAGCTCGGCCGGTTCCACCAGGTAACGCGCCTGGACGAAGTCCAGCGACGCGGTGACGAAGGCGAAATCCTTGAGGTGGGTGGTCTCGGCCAGGAATTGGTCGATGTGGTCGAATTTCGACCAACGCCCGATGGTCCGGATCAAGGGTCGGGTCAGCACGGCCCGGCGACCACGGAACCATTGGGGGAAGCGTTCTTCCAGTCGGCGTTCGAAGTGCAGCATCGGTGTCGTCGCATCAAGGGCGGCGGTATGCCGCGCAGCCTGAGCGGGCGCGGCGACAGCCACATGGCGGTTTCGGGTCAGTCCCATGACAGCCCTGACCCGGCCTGAACAAAGCCGCCTGGAAGGACAAAAAAACGCCAATCGACGCGCCTTCCTGGCATGCCCGGACAGCTTCCCATGCGCCACCGCATCTAGCCTCCCCCCAAAGGCCCAATCCGGTCAGGCGTTCAGGGACCGCTTAACGCCCGGACAACCCCAAGGCACGGCACAATGCGCGCTCCCGGCCGAGCCTGTATCATTGGCGGCCATCTTTTTATCCGAATCGAAGGATATTCGACCGATGTCCAGCTACCTGTTCACTTCCGAGTCCGTATCCGAAGGCCATCCGGACAAGATCGCCGACCAGATTTCCGACGCCGTCCTCGACGCCATCCTGGCTCAGGACAAGCGCGCGCGCGTGGCCTGCGAAACCTTGGTCAAGACCGGCGCGGCCATCGTCGCCGGCGAAGTGACCACCAGCGCCTGGGTCGATATCGAAGGCCTGGCCCGCAAGGTCATCAACGAGATCGGCTACAACAATTCCAACGTCGGCTTCGACGGCCACACCTGCGCGATCATCAACATGCTCGGCAAGCAGTCGCCGGACATCGCCGCGGGCGTGGACCGCAAGAAGCCGGAAGAACAAGGCGCGGGCGACCAGGGCCTGATGTTCGGCTACGCCTGCAACGAAGCGCCGGAATACATGCCGGCGCCGATCTACTACTCGCACCGTCTGGTCGAGCAGCAGGCCAAGGTCCGCAAGCAGAAGAACTCCAAGCTGCCGTGGCTGCGTCCGGACGCGAAGTCGCAGGTCACCCTGCGCTACGACGCCGAGCACAAGGTCGCCGGCCTCGACGCGGTGGTCCTGTCCACCCAGCACGATCCGGGCATCAAGCAGAAGGATCTGGTCGAGGGCGTGTACGAGCACATCCTCAAGCCGGTGCTGCCCAAGGCGTGGCTGGACAAGCTGCCCAAGAGCAAGGTGCACATCAACCCAACCGGCATCTTCGTGATCGGCGGCCCGGTGGGCGACTGCGGCCTGACCGGCCGCAAGATCATCGTCGACAGCTACGGCGGCATGGCCCGTCACGGCGGCGGCGCGTTCTCGGGCAAGGATCCGTCCAAGGTCGATCGTTCGGCCGCTTACGCCGCGCGCTACGTGGCCAAGAACATCGTCGCCGCGGGTCTGGCCGACAAGTGCGAAGTGCAGGTCTCCTACGCCATCGGCGTGGCCGAGCCGACCTCGATCTCGGTCACCACCTTCGGCACCGGCAAGATCAGCGACGACAAGATCGAGAAGCTGATCCGCAAGCACTTCGACCTGCGTCCGTACGGCATCGTGAAGATGCTCGACCTGATCCACCCGGTGTACCAGCTGACCGCCGCCTACGGCCACTTCGGCCGCAAGCCGAAGGAAGTCAGCTACGTCGACGGCGCCGGCAAGAAGCACACCGCGACCGCGTTCTCGTGGGAAAAGACCGACAAGGCCGACGAGCTGCGCAAGGATGCCGGGCTGAAGAAGTAAGCCGCCCGGCCCGGCCCGATCGACGAAAACGGAGCGCTTCGGCGCTCCGTTTTCTTTTGCGGGGCGCGCGGTGCAATGCCGCGCCCGCCCGACAGCGTTCGCTCCGCCTACATCGTCTTGCTCGACGTCGCCACCTCCACCGTCGGTGTGAGCGTCGGCGTCTGCGCGGCTTGCTGTACCCGTTCGTTATGCAGCCGGGAGGCTTCGCCGCTCAGCGCGGCCATCGATTTGTCCATGGTGGCGTTCAGATCGACGCTGACCTGGCGCATCAACTCGGGCCGCTCGGCGCTGCCGTTGACGGCGAAGGCCCGGGTGTAGTTTCCTTCGCCCGAAAACGCCAGGCTATCCACCGAGCCGATCCCCTTGCGCACGCATTCCACCGTCAGCGCCGCGGCCAGGTTGCGGGCGTGTTCGGAATACTTCAGGTCTTCCGCGCTTTCTTCGTTGACCCGCCCGGGCGGAATCTTGCTGAATATCTGCTCGTACAACGCATGCTGCGGATGCGCGGCCCGCTCCGCGGTAGGCGCGGCGTCCAGAGAGGTGCCACGGTAGGCGAGATCCACCGGCAATGGGTGCTTTTCGCCGGCCGGGATGGGCTTGACCAGACGACCGTCGTGCGACAACTCCACGCCCGGCGTCATCGAGTTCTGATATCCGTAGCGGTAGTCGTCGCCGTTCGCGTTCTTCTTCAGGCCGCAACCGGTCGCGGCGATGGAGCAACCGCTGTCCTGGCGAATCTCCACGTTCATGCCCTTGCTCTCGAGCCAGGTCTTGAGCTTGCCGGGCAAGAACGCCGACGAGCCGGTGGCATCGCCGCCCTGATTGCAGACCAGCACCGCCGACTGTCCGCTCAAGGTGCCCAGGCCCGAGGCCTCCAGCGCGCTGTCGAGCTTGGGCTTGTACTTCGCCCATTGCTCTTCGCTGTTGCACTCCGAAGACACGTGCGACAGCGCGACCTTGCCGTTGCCCGCCAGCGCCACCGCGACGCAACCGCTCAAACCATCGGTCATCAGGCTGACCCGACCCGCATCGCCCGCCAACCATTCGTCTATGCCGACCTTGACCTTGTTGGTCATCCTACCCTCGCGTGTTGAAGTGGAATTCGCAACGCGATCGCGCCTGTAATCCGGCGACGATTCGCGAGCCTCAACACCAACACGGAAAAAGGCCGCAACAGCGGCCTTCTCCTTCACCGCGCGAGCGGCGGTGAACTTGGGTGAGCGAACCCGATCGCTCAGCAGGACGCACGGCTCATCGTCAAACCTGGGAGCGGCCCCAGGTCGTGGCTAACATAATTCGAATCTCACGGGCGGCGTCGCAGTTGCGAATGTTCGATTCGTTTCGCGAACGCGGCATCGCTGCGGGAAAAGGCTGCGGAACCGCTTTTTTGTTCATGATCTGAGCGACGACGGCTCCGCTCTGCGCCGTGACCACCGCCACTACGAATCGATCGCGCCATCGCGACGCGCATGAACCGTCGCCGCGCCGCCTCACCCTGGCTTCATCCCCAGCCCACAAGCGCCAATCAACCTGCGAAACGTCGCGATACCGATGTCGCCGCACTGCGCGCCGACATCGCCGCGATCCGACGTCCCCACTCGCAGGAACCCGCCATGACCCGTTTATTTTCACTGTCCACGCTGTCGCTCGCGCTGCTCGCATTGGGCGGCGGCTGCTTGCTCGCGTTCGGCCTGATCGGTTCGACCATCGACGAACAAGGCTTCCTGCACGAGCCCTTCGCCCTGCTGCCGATCGGTTGGCTGCTGATCTTCACAGGCGCGCTGCTCGCGATCGTCGCCGGCGTTCGCGCATTGCTGCGCGCTCCGGCGCGACGGACGCGTTGACGCGGCCGCGGAACGCGAACGCACCCCGCGGCCGCCGCGCTTATTTCGCCGCGGGCGATGCGCTCTTGGCCGAGGCCGGCGCTTCCGGCTTGGCGTTCTTCACGTACAGATCCAGCCAACGGTTGGTCTCGGCCAGCAACTGCATGATCGATTCGCGCGCGCGATAGGCGTGGGCTTCGTTGGGCAGCATCACCAGCCGGGCCTTGCCGCCCAGGCCCTTGATCGCGGCGAACAGGCGCTCGCTCTGGATCGGGAAGGTGCCGGAGTTGTTGTCCTGCTCGCCGTGGATCAGCAGCAGCGGGTCCTTGATCTGGTTGGCGAAGTTGAACGGCGACATCGCCTCGTAAGTGGTCTGCGCCTGCCAGTAATTGCGTTCCTCGGACTGGAAACCGAACGGCGTCAGCGTGCGGTTGTAGGCGCCGCTGCGGGCGATGCCGGCCTTGAACAAACGCGTGTGCGCGAGCAGGTTGGCGGTCATGAACGCGCCGTAGGAATGGCCACCGATGGCGATGCGGTTACGGTCGGCGACGCCGCGGCGCACCACTTCGTCGATCGCGGCCTGGGCGTCGGCGGTGAGCTGCTGGATGTAGGTGTCGTTGGGCTCGCGATCGCCTTCGCCGACGATCGGCATCGACGGGTTGTCGAGCACGGCATAACCCATCGCCAGATACGGCAGCGGGCCCCAGTAACTCACCGCGTTGAAGCGATAAGGCGAACCGGTGACCTGGCTGGCCGCGTCGGCGGATTTGAATTCGGCCGGATACGCGAACATCAGCATCGGCAGCGGGCCGTTGCGCTTGGCGTCGTAGTTGGGCGGCAGGTACAGGTTGGCGGTCAGCTCGACGCCGTCGCTGCGCTTGTAGCGGATCTGCTCTTTCTTGATATCGCGCAGCTGCGGGGTGGGATGCGGAAACTGAGTCAGCGCGCGCGGCTTGGCGTCGGCCTGGCTCAGATCGCGCAGGTTGAGGTTGGCCGGTTCGGTCGGCGATTCGCGCATCGTCAGCAGGCGCGTGCCGGCGTCGTCGATCAGCATCAGCGGCTTTTCGTAGTACGGCGCCTGCGAGTGGAACAAGCGGGTTTTCTGCTTGTCGACCAGATTCAGGCGATCGACGAAGGGGCGATCGCCCTCGCTCGATGCGCCGTCGCCGGCGTAGTACAGGCTGGCGCCATCGCTGGATCGCAACAAGCGTTCGAAGCCGTTCGCATCGCGCTGCATCAGCGGGTCGCCCGGCGCGTTGTAGCGGTCTTCGCTGGAGCCTTCGAACACCAGCTCCGGCTCGCGGTCGCCGTGATCCGGGGCGATCCGCCACTGCCTGGCCTTGCGCGTCTTCCACCAGAATTCATCGACCAGCGCCAGATCGCCGTCGCTCCAGCGCGCGCGTTCGAAGCGCGAGCCCAGGCGCGCGATGGTCTGCGGCGGATTTTCGAACGGCGCGGCCTGCATCAGCACCGCGTCGCGGACCTCGGCCGTGCGCGCCGGATCGCCGCCGTCCTGGGCTTCGGCCCAGACCAGGGTCGCCGGCGCGTCGCTGCGCCAGTCGATATCGCGCACGCCGACCGGCACCGCGTCGTTGCCGGTGGGCAGGCCGTCGATCAAGGGCACGCGGGCGACTTCGTGTTCGAACTTGCCGTCGGGGCTCAGCACTTCGATGCGGTGGGCGAACATCGACGCCGGCACTTGGTACGAGAACGGGCGTTCCAGTTTGATCGCCAGCACGTGGCGGCCGTCCGGGGACGGCGCGGCTTCGGTGTACAGCGCGGGCAACCCGGCCTTGGCGACCTGGCCGGTCAGATCGACCGTGGCCAATTGCGAACGTAGGTAGTACTCGAACACGCGCGCGTCGTTTTCGTTGCGCAGCAGATCCTGGTAGGTGCGGATCTGGCGCACGGTCTGGCTGGCCTGGGTTTCCTGCGCGGCCGGGCCGGTCGGAGCGGCGTCGCCGGCGGGCGGCGCGCCCTGCCCTTCGGCCTGCAACTGGATCAGCAGGCGGCGGCTGTCGGGCATCCACGCGTAGCCGTTGCCGCCGACGGTGTTGAGCCCGGACACCAACTTGCGGGCGTGGCGGGTTTCGCGTTCGACCAGCCACAACTCGTTGGCGCCGCTGGCGGCATCGACGCGGTTGAAGGCGATCCAGCGTTGATCCGGCGACCACTGCAGGGTCGCCAGCGACAACGGCGAGGGCAGGCCTTCGATCTCCAGGCGCTTGCCGCTTTCGACATCGAGCAGGCTCAGTCCGGCGCCGAAGCTGAAGCGGCTTTGCGCGTGCACGCGCGGATGGATGCGCAGGCCGGCGAGCTTGAGTTCGGGCTGTGCGACCACGGCGATGCCCGGCAGCGATGGCGTTTGCACCATCGCCATGGTGTCGCGGCGTGGGCTGAGGAACATCGTCGGCGGCCGCGGCGCATCGACAATGGCCTGCAATGGCTTGGGCGGCAGTTGGTAGCCGTCGGCCATCGCCTGCGGCGCGGGCGCGGCAGCGGGCTTGGCGGTGCGCGCCGACGCATCCGGCGACAGCAGCGCCAGCGCCAGGGCCGGCGCCAGCAGGCTCAGCAGCAGGCCGCCGCGACGGCGGCTGGGCGAAAGCAGGCCGTCGCGGCCGGAACCTCGCGCGTTGGATTTCATATCGATGCGATCCTCAAAGAATGAACGTCGGCTGCGGCCCCGCCCGGCGGCCGGCGCGGCCGCAGGGCGTGCGCAGCGCCCGCCCGAGCTTAGCCCGCGGCCACGACCGCCGGCGTATGCCATTGGGGCCGCCCGCGGGCCCGGCGGCGGCGGATGCGCCCATGCCGGCAGACCGTGCAAAGCCCTTGCCGGCGCGGGCCCCGGCGCGAGTAATCGGCGGCCCGGCATGGGTTCCCGGGGCGGATTCAGCGCGCCCGCGCGGACCATGTCGTGCGGCCGCCACGGGCGCCGCGATATACTGTGCGCTCAACCCGCCGAGGGGCGCTGCGACCGTGAACGCCACGGCCAGGCTCGGCGAGGTGTAGGCCCCAACGGCGCCCGGTTTGAGTCCATCGGTGTTCCCCGCCGAGGCTCGCCGGACCCGGCATCCCGCCGGCTCCCCAAAGAACTGGAGCTCCTCCCAATGAACGCAGTACCCAAGACCTTCTCGACCGAAGGCGATTACAAGGTCGCCGACATTTCCCTGGCCGATTGGGGCCGCAAGGAAATCGACATCGCCGAGCACGAAATGCCGGGCCTGATGTCGATCCGCAAGAAGTACGCCGTCGCCCAGTCGCTCAAGGGCGTGCGCGTGACCGGCTCGCTGCACATGACCATCCAGACCGCGGTGCTGATCGAGACCCTGCGCGACCTCGGCGCCGACGTGCGCTGGGCCTCGTGCAACATCTTCTCGACCCAGGACCACGCCGCCGCGGCGATCGCCGCCAGCGGCACGCCGGTGTTCGCCTGGAAAGGCGAGTCGCTGGAGGAATACTGGGATTGCACCCTCGCCGCGCTGACCTTCCCGGGCAGCGGAAGCGACAAGCACCTCGGCCCGCAGCTGGTCGTGGACGACGGCGGCGACGTCACCTTGCTGATCCACAAGGGCTATGAGCTCGAAAACGGCGACGGCTGGGTCAACACCCCGTCGGGCAACCACGAAGAACAGGTGATCAAGAACCTGCTCAAGCGCGTGCACGCCGAGCGTCCGGGCTTCTGGCACACCGTCGTGCGCGACTGGAAGGGCGTGTCGGAAGAAACCACCACCGGCGTGCACCGTCTGTATCAGCTGGCCGAAGCCGGCGGCCTGTTGGTCCCGGCGATCAACGTCAACGACTCGGTCACCAAGTCGAAGTTCGACAATCTGTACGGCTGCCGCGAGTCGCTGGCCGACGGCCTCAAGCGCGCGATGGACGTGATGCTGGCCGGCAAGGTCGCTGTGGTGTGCGGCTACGGCGACGTCGGCAAGGGCTCGGCCCACTCGCTGCGCGCTTACGGCGCCCGCGTCGTGGTCACCGAGATCGACCCGATCAACGCCCTGCAGGCGGCGATGGAAGGCTTCGAAGTCAACACGGTGGAAAGCACCCTCGGCCGCGGCGACATCTACGTCACCACCACCGGCAACAAGGACGTGCTGACCCTGGCTCACATGCAGGGCATGAAGGACCAGGCCATCGTCTGCAACATCGGCCACTTCGACAACGAGATCCAGGTCGATGCGCTGGTTGCTTCCGGCGCCAAGCACCTCAACATCAAGCCGCAGGTCGATAAGTACACCTTCGCCAACGGCAACTCGATCTTCCTGCTGGCCGAAGGCCGCCTGGTGAACCTGGGCTGCGCCACCGGCCATCCGAGCTTCGTGATGTCGAACTCGTTCTCCAACCAGACGCTTGCGCAGATCGACCTGTGGGCGAACAAGGACAGCTACGAGGCCAAGGTCTACATCCTGCCGAAGAAGCTCGACGAAGAAGTCGCGCGCCTGCACCTGGAAAAGATCGGCGTGAAACTGACCACCCTGACCGACGACCAGGCCAAGTACCTGGGCGTGTCGGTGGACGGTCCGTACAAGCCGGATCATTACCGCTACTGATCGGCTCCGCCGTCGGGCGGGTTAGTGCGATGACAGACGGGCGCCTTCGGGCGCCCGTTTTTTTCGTTGCGCCGAAGCAAATCCCCCGGCGCGGCTGGATTCGTCTGAAGCACAGCACGCAAGCGCCAGCCCCCTTTTTCAAAGGGGGCGAATTTTCACAAGGGCGACGACTCCCCCGCACTCGCCGTTGCTGCAGCCGTTGCCGTTGCCGTTGCTGTTCCCCCCTTTGAAAAAGGGGGGCAGGGGGGATTTGCTCTACCCGCTTGTCGTTCGCCGACCAGGAAGCGAAACGCCCCCTCCTCTCCCCAGCCCCATCCTTCGCGACGACCAACCCGCCACAACAAAACAAATTTGATTCATCGCGATAAAGAGATATTATCCCCATACCTCTCGCCCACGCCGCCGCGGCCCCGCCCATGCTGCCCATCAGCTTCGAGTTCTACCCGCCCAAGACCGACGATCAGCGCAGCCAGCTCGACAAGACCGCGGCCAAGCTCAAGCCGTACACGCCGCACTACGTCTCGTGCACCTTCGGCGCCGGCGGTTCGACCCTGAGCTACACGCCTGAAACCATTCGCCGGCTGCGGCAGAAGCACAAGCTCGACGCCGCGCCGCATCTGTCCTGCGTCGGCGGCACGCGCGTGGAGATTCGCGAACTGCTGGCGCTGTATCGCGAGATCGGCTGCAAGCGCCTGGTCACGCTGCGCGGCGACCTGCCCTCGGGCATGGCCAGCGCCGGCGATCTGCGCTACGCCAACGAACTGGTCGAATTCATCCGCGCCGAAACCGGCGACCACTTCCATATCGAAGTCGCCGCGTATCCGGAAACCCATCCGCAGGCGCGCGACGCGCATTCGGATCTGGAGAACTTCAAGCGCAAGGTCCGCGCCGGCGCCAACGGCGCGATCACGCAGTACTTCTACAACCCCGACGCCTACTTCCGTTTCGTCGACGACGTGCGCGCGTCCGGCATCGATATTCCGATCGTGCCGGGCATCATGCCGATCGCCAACTTCAGCCAGTTGCGGCGTTTCTCCGACATGTGCGGCGCGGAAATTCCGCGATGGATCGCTCAGCGCATGCACGCCTACGGCGACGACGCCGACAGCATCCGCGAATTCGGCGCCGACGTGGTCGCGCAGCTGTGCAGCCGCTTGATCGAAGGCGGCGCGCCGGGCTTGCACTTCTACACGCTCAATCTGGCCAAGCCGACCTTGACGGTCCTCTCGCGCATCGCCTGAGGCGCCCCGTGGCCGCCGCGAAACAGCCGTTCATGTACATTTAAACGGATGCGGTTCGTCACAAAAAATAATATCTAGGTCTAATACCTACGACGAACTGCTAAGGCAGTTCTCACCTTGAGCTTGTCCTAGGACAAGTTCGGTCTTGAGCGCCGAGACGGCGCAGTAGCTCACTGCTTGCAGGATGCATCGCCGCGACGAGCGATGCCCTCGCGACCGCCGACGCGAACCCAGGCCACGGGTTCGCGACGCGCAGCGGTCCTCTATGGAGAGTGAGCATCATGATGTCCGCACGCAATAAACTGCTGCCGTTGAATCTCGCCATCGCTCTGTCGCTGGGCTTCGCCGGCGCCGCTTCGGCCGCCTCGCCCGCCCCGCTGTTCTCCTCGCCCGCCAACGCCGTGCTGCGCAGCGCCAACACCGATACCGCCTACAAGGCGGTCAAGGCCGAACGCGCCGCGGTCAAGGTCGATCTGGTCCGCGCCGACACCGCGCAAATCAGCGTGAATCAGGAGGAACTGCTGCTCAACCTCGCTCCCGGCGTCAACCTCAAGGCGCACAAGCTGCAAGCGCAAAGCAAGCCCGACGGCATCGTGATCTGGCAGGGTCTGGTCGGCGATCCGAAGGCCCAGCTCAAGCGCATCAATCAGTTCACCGGCGCGGAGTTGATCGACGATCCGGAAGAGTCCGCCATCATCGTGCGCCAGGGCAACCAGATGTCCGGCACCGTGCGCAGCGGCGGCAAGCTGTATCGCATCGATCCGCTCAAGAACGGCGGCCACACCGTCAGCCTGATCGACGAAGCGCTGATGCCGCCGGATCACCCGGCCGCGGCCTACAGCGCCAAGCCGATCGTGCCGTTCCTCAACGATCCCAAGTTCAACGAAGCCGCGGCCCTGGACAAGGCGCCGGCGGTGGTGCGGGTGATGGTGGTTTACACCCAGGCCGCCGCCAACGCGGTCGGCAACACCTTGACCAAAGCCAACCTGGCGATCACCGAGAGCAACCAGAGCTTCACCAACAGCGCGGTCAACGTACGCTTCGAGCTGGCCGGGCAATACACCAACAGCTACGTCACCGCCGGTTTCGATACCGACCTCAGCCGCTTCCGCGGCACCACCGACGGTTATCTCGACAACTATCACGCCACCCGCAACAGCATCACCGCCGACGTCAGCGTGCTGATCATCACCGATCCGGCGTACTGCGGCCTGGGCTATCTGAACTCGAACGCGGCCAGCGCCTTCAGCGTGGTCGGCGCCAGCTGCATGACCGGTTACTACAGCTTCGCGCATGAGATCGGGCATAACTTCGGCGCGCACCACGATCCCAGCAACGGCACCAACACGGTCTATGCCTACGGCCACGGCTATTGGGGTCCGAACAACGCCTGGCGCACGATCATGGCCTACAACTGCCCGGTCAGTTGTCCGCGTCTGAACTATTGGTCGAACCCGAACATCACCTACAACGGTGCGCCGATGGGCACCGCGGCCAAGAGCAACAACGCTCGGGTGTTGAACGAACGCGCGACCACGGTGGCGGCGTTCCGCTGATGATGGTTGCGATCGCGCTTGATGTGGCCGTGTAGCCGCGTCTGGCTCGATGTTCTTTGTAAAGCTCGCCGCCGCAGCGTTTGCGGCGGCGAGTTCGTTTTGGGGTTTCGTGGTATCTGATACGAAAGCATCGGGGCTAAAGCTCCCTCCCACAAAAGCCTCTTCCCACAAGAAACTTCGCGAGCGGAAAGTTTTTTGTGGGAGGGAGCTTCAGCCCCGATGCTTTTCATTCAAATCACCAGAAACTTTCGCTTCAAGCCTCACCGCGAAGCCATCGAACGCCTTCCCACAACCGCCACACCGCCCCTCCCCACCTGCAAATTCATCCCTGCGCACTGTCCACAACCGCTCCCCGGCGCTAGTCTTCGCCGATGCCTTCGTTCGCCCGACTCTGCCTGTCCCTGTTGCCGCCGCTCGCCTTGACCGCGATGGCGCTGCATCCCGGCGCCGCTCAGGCGCAGATCCGCCGCTGCACGGACACGCGCGGCAATTCGGTCTACACCGATCGCGACTGCGCCACCGTCGGCGGCGTCGATCGCCTGCCGCGCGGCGCCGCGCAAGCGCAACCACCGGCCTACACCGGCGGCTGCTCGCGCAATCTGCGCGATCTGGTCGGCCAGATCACCAACGCCATCGACGCGCACGACGGCAACAAGCTCGCCTCGGTGTATCACTGGGCCGGCATGTCCGACGCGCAGGCCTATTCGGTGATCGAGCGCCTGGACGCGATCGCGCAACGGCCGCTGCTCGACATCGCGCCAGTGATGGCGTCCGCGCCCGTGGCCGCGCCTACGGCCGGCGAATGGACCACCCTGCCGCCGGCGGCGCCCAACGCCGCGCTCGCGCCGTTGCCGCCGGTCACCTCCGCACCGCCGCCGGCCACCGGCCTGGGCCGTCCGGCCGGGATGGACGCCGAGGCCGCGCCGCCCGCCGCCGCCGCCGTCCAGAGCGAAGCCGCCGCGCCGGTCGCGCAACGTCGCGCACCGGTGGCGCTGCGCCTGGAGCAAACCCTGGGCAACGGCATCACGCCGTCGCGCACGGTGTTCGGATTGACCCGCCATTTCGGCTGTTGGTGGATCAAAGGCTGAACGGGCATGCCGCCCTCGTGCGGCAAAGCACATACCCCGGCGTCGGTTGGGCCGGAGTACCGGCGCAGGGCACAATAGCGGTTTCCCCACCCGACCACGGAAGCCGACGATGCAATACCCCGAATGGATCTGGCATAACGGCGCGATCAAGCGCTGGGCCGAAGCGACCACCCACGTCATGTCGCACGCGCTGCATTACGGCTCTTCCGTATTCGAAGGCATTCGCACCTACGACACGCCGAACGGTCCGATCATCTTCCGCTTGAACGACCACAACACCCGTCTGTTCGCGTCGGCCAAGATCTACGACATGGGCATTCCGTATTCGCTGGCGCAGCTCAACGACGCCTGCCACGAAGTCATCAAGGCCAACGGCCACACCACCGATTATCTGCGTCCGGTCGCGTACCGCGGCCTGGGCGGTTTCGGCCTGTCGGCCGACACGCCGACCGACGTCGCCGTCGCGACCTGGAAGATGGGCCAGTACCTCGGCGCCAGCGTGCTCGAAGAAGGCATCGACGCCTGCGTGTCGAGCTGGCAGCGGTTCGCACCCAACACCATTCCGGCCGGCGCCAAGGCCGGCGGCAATTACCTTTCGGGCCAGCTGGTCGCGCGCGAAGCGCGGCGTCTGGGCTTCGGCGAAGGCATCGCGCTGGCGTCCACCGGCCTGTTGTCGGAAGGCGCGGGCGAGAACCTGTTCCTGGTCTTCAACGGCGCGCTGCACACCACGCCGGTGAGCGCGGCGCTGCTCAACGGTCTGACCCGCAACACCATCATCACCCTGGCGCGCGATGTCGGCATCGAAGTGATCGAGCGCGATCTGCCGCGCGAATACCTGTACCTGTGCGATGAGCTGTTCATGTGCGGCACCGCCGCGGAGATCACCCCGATCCGTTCGGTCGATGGCCGCCAGGTCGGCACCGGCCGTCGCGGCCCGGTGACCGAGCGCATCCAGGAACTGTTCTTCGGCCTGTTCAACGGCAAGACCGCGGACAAGTACGGCTGGCTGGAAGCGGTGAAGTAATCGCCTCATCGCTCGGCCGCGGCGAGCGCATCGCCGCGGCCGATATCGCGATCGACGATCCCACGACCCGCGGGCCTAGCCCGCGGGTCGTTCGTTTTGGGCGCTGGCCATCGCGATGCGCTTACGCGCCGGCCATCGCAACATCCAACGCATGCATTTGACAGCGCCGCCGCGGCGCGCGTATAGCTCGCTGAGCGCATTCGCCCGAGAGGCCGGCATGTCCGTCCGCCATGCAGTTCCCTGTCTCGCCGTTATCGCCACACTCGGACTGAGCGCTTGCGCGCATACCTCCGCCGACACATCGCCCGCTGTGAGGCACGCGCCGACGGCGTCCGCGGCCCCGGCCGCCGCTCGCGCCGAACAGATGCTCACCCGCCTGCTCGAACTGATCCGCACCAGCGCGCGGCTGGAAGACTTCACGGTCGAACGCCTGAGCCGGACGATGGGCGTGCCGGTGCAGCGCGCGCGCGATCAATCGCAGCGTTACGGCTACGGCGAGGCGCTCGACGCGCAGTGGAACCAGAATTTCGAAGTCGATCCGCAGCGCACCGTAGGCGCGCGCTTCAACTTCAGTTTCGATCCCATCGCGCCCGACGCGAATCCACCGCTCGCCGAGCTGTGCCGGCTCGACTATCCGCGCTTCACCACCGCGCTGGAGGAGATGGGCTTCAAGCGCACGCCGTATCGCGGCGAGCACGGCCGCTTCATCAACGACAACTTCGATCGCCTGGGCATGCGCGTTGCGGTGTATCCGCAGGGCGAGGTGTCGGCGTCCGGGCAGAGTACCGGCCGGGTTTGCGTTAAGCGGGTGCAGGTTTTCTGAGAGGCGGTTTGAAGGCTTCGCTTCGGATGTCGAATGTCGAATGTCGAATGTCGAATGTCGGGTGTCGGGTGTCGGGTGCAGGATGTCGGTGTCGGGTGCCGGGCATCCGCGTTTTTTGCTCGTCATTCCCGCGAAGGCGGGCTCCGCTTTACTTCGGCGGAGCCGAACATCCAGTGCCTTTCGTGCGAGAACGTTTGAAGTCTCTGGATTCCCGCCTTCGCGGGAATGACGGACTGGAAAGATGGCGCTGAAGGCTCTGGATATTCGGCTCCGCCCAAGTGAAGCAGAGCCCGCGTCCGCGGGAATGACGGCCCTATTTCAGAGACTCCGAGCGAGCGAGATTGCAGAAGTCATCGCAGCCGTCGCGAAGCCCGCCGGCGTAACCGTCAGCCCCCGCCGAGCCAACCAATCAGTTCAACCGATCCGCAGCCCCAAACGTCAACGTAGCCACCACACCCTTGACCTCACCCGGCTTCACGCGCACATCCCACCCGTACAACTCGCACAACCGCCGCACGATCGACAGACCGATGCCGCCGCCCTGCGAATGGCCGGCATGGGTGCCGCGGTAGCCGCGCTCGAACAGCTTGGCCGCGTCCTCGGCGCTCAGGCCCGGGCCGGAGTCGATCACTTCCACCGAGTGATCGTGCAAGCGCACCACCACCTCGCCCTCGGTCGTGTACTTGACCGCGTTGCCGATCAGATTGCCCAGCGCGACCGCGACCGCGGCCTCCGGCGCGTCCACCACCAGGCCGCGCGCGCCTTCCACGCTCAGCGCCAGCGCCTTGCCGCCCAGTTGGGCGCGATGCGCTTCCAGCAGTTGTTCCGACAGCTTGGCGATGTCGGTCGCGCCGTGCCCGCGCTCGCTGCGCGAGAGCAGCAACAGCGCGCTGATCAGGTCGGTGCACTGTTGCTCGGCGCGCTGGATACGCAACAACCGGTTGCGAGTCTTGTCCTCCAGCTCCGGCCGCGACAGCAGCAGCTCGACCGCGCCCTTGATCACCGCCAGCGGCGTGCGCAACTCGTGGCTGACGTCGGCGTTGAACTCGCGGTCGCGCTGGACCACGTTGGTCAGGCGCTCGGCGTAGTCGTCCAGCGCTTCGGCGAGCTGTCCGACTTCGTCGTCGGGGAAATGCGCGGCCAGCGCCTCGGATTGTGCGCTGCGGCCGGAACGTTTGATCCGCAACGCCAGTTCCGACACCGGGCTCATGACCCGCGACGCCGCCCACCAGCCGACCAGCAGCGAGAACAGGGTGAACACCAGCACCGACAGATACAGCGCACGGTTGAATTGCATTTCGCTGCGCGCCGACGGGGTCATGTCGTAGGCGAGAAAGAACCACGCGCGCGGCGTCTTGCGCACCGCCAGGCGGTAGGCGAACGGTTTGCCGTCTTCGCCGACGCCGTTCATGCCGATGATGCCGTCCTTGAGCTCGTACCACTCCGGGCGGTTGATCCGCACCGATTCGAACTTGTCCGGCGTGTAGACGAACGCCCGCACCTGGTCGAATCCGAATTGCGGATTGCTGGGGTCCAGCTCGAATTGCCGCGCGGCCTTGGTGATGTTGCGATTCATCGCATCCTCGACCAACTGGTTTTCCACCCGCGTGCGGGTCCAGTTGGTGGCGAAGGCGAACATCGCGGTCAGGCCGAAGCCCAGCAGCACGAACGACAAAATGATGCGGCTGCGCAACCGCCGCCGGAAGCGCTTCTTCTTTTTCAACCGCGTTGCGGCCGGATCCCCTGATGCCACGCGATCAACCGTTGCTTTCAGGCGCTGCGATGCGATAGCCGATGCCGTGACGGGTCTGGATCAGCGGCGTCTCGAAGGGCTTGTCCACCACCGCGCGCAGGCCGTGGATGTGCACGCGCAGGCTGTCGGAGTCGGGCAGTTCCTCGCCCCACACGCGGGTTTCCAGTTCCTGGCGCGTGACCACCGCCGGCGAGGCTTCCATCAGCGCCTGCAGGATCTTCAGCGCGGTCGGGTTGAGTTGCAGCAGTTTGCCTTGGCGCCGTACTTCCAGCGTGTCCAGGTTGTATTCCAGATCGGCGGCGTTGAGCACGCGCGTCTGCACGCCGCGGCCGCGGCGCGACAGCGCGTTGAGCCGCACTTCCACTTCCTGCAACGCGAACGGCTTGATCAGGTAGTCGTCGGCGCCGGAATCGAAACCGGCGAGCTTGTTGTCCAGGCTGTCGCGCGCGGTCAGCATCAGCACCGGCGTTTGCTTGCGCGCTTCGTTGCGCAGCTTGCGGCAGACTTCCAGGCCGTCCAGACCGGGCAGGTTCAGGTCCAGCACGATGGCGTCGAAGTCGTGCACGACCGCCAGATGCAGGCCGGTGATGCCGTCGGCGGCGAAATCCACCGTGTGGCCTCGGTCTTCGAGAAAATCGCCGAGGTTGGCGGCGATGTCCTGGTTGTCTTCGATCACGAGTATGCGCATGTGGCTCGTCCCAGTAGGTTGGCGTTCGACCGCGATCGAGCGCCCGGGTTCCATTGGTGCCGTTGCGCGAGTGCGCAGCGGCGGCAAGCAGAGGATTCTGCCAGAGCGTTTGTAAAATGAACGGGAAGTGGAAACGTGAGACAGGGATCGGCCAAAGCGCGTCGCGGCGAATGGGCCGGAAGTCACGGCCCTCGCGCGCCGGTGGGGCGCGCCTCAGCTGCGCCCGGCGCCGGCCGCCCCGGAGGGCCCGCCGATGCCTGAAAAGCGGGCAAAACAAAGGCCCAGACGCGGGGCCACCGCGCCTGGGCCAAAAGGGTATTGCCCCGATTACCGTAACCTGCGTACGACCAGATCCCTATCCGTAACGTTCTGACGAGGAGCGTGACTTGGAAGATCGGCAGAGCTTCGGTACGGGTAACGCTACGCGGATTTCGATTAAACCGTCGTTAAAAACGATGTTAAATAAAAGTTAATCGCAACTTGAAATTGCGATCGGGCCGGCCCAGCCCTTCCGCGCCGGGAACCTGCCGTTCGGCGGGTCGCCGGCAGATGACCTGCCCGGCTTGCCATTTGCCGGAAATCGGGCAAGCCCGGCCCCGGGCCGGGGCCCCGTTCAGCGTCTCGCGGCCGTGCGACGCGCCGGTTTGGTCTTCAAACGGCTGGCCACGTACTGGATGATTTCGCCGGCCACGTCCACCCCGCTGGCCTCCTCGATGCCCTCAAGGCCCGGCGAAGCGTTCACTTCCAGGACCAGGGGGCCGCGGGCCGAGCGGATCAGGTCCACGCCGGCCACGCCCAGGCCCAGGACCTGGGCGGCGCGGATCGCGACCTCCTGCTCGGCGGCGCTGGCGCGCACGCCCTTGGCGGTGCCGCCGCGGTGCAGGTTGGAGCGGAAGTCGCCCTTGGGCGCCTGCCGCTTCATCGCCGCGACCACGTTGCCGCCGACCACGAAGCAGCGCAGGTCCGCGCCCTTGGCCTCGGCGACGAACTCTTGCACGAGGAAATTCGCGTACAGCCCGCGCAGCGCTTCGATCACGCCCTTGGACGCGGACAGCTTCTCGGTGAGCATCACCCCGGCGCCCTGGGTGCCTTCGTTGAGCTTGATCACGTGCGGCGGCGGGCCGAGCATCGACAGCAGGTCGGCGGTGTCGTCGGGGTTGTCGCCGAACACCGTCGCCGGCAGGCCGATGCGTTCGGCCGCCAACAGTTGATGGCTGCGCAGCTTGTCGCGCGCGCGCAGGATCGCGTCGGAGGTGTTCGGCGTATAGGTCTCCATCAACTCGAATTGGCGCAGCACGGCCGAGCCGTAGCGCGTCACCGAGGCGCCGATGCGCGGAATCACCGCGTGATAGCCGGCGATTTCGCGGCCCTTGTAGTGCATCTGGAACCCGTCGGAGGCGATGCGCATGTAGCAGCGCAGCGGATCGAGCACGCGCACGCTGTGGCCGTGTTCGCGGGCGGCCTCCACCAGCCGGCGCGTCGAGTAGAGCTTGGTGTTGCGCGACAGGATCGCGAGCTTCATAGGAGAGGTCGGCTGAAAGTGAGAAAGATGGCGTCGCGCGATCGCGGTCGCGCGCCGGCTCAGCTGCGGGGTATCCGGCGCCGCGCGCGTCCATGCAGGAACGAGCGTGCCGGGTCGATCGTGAACACCTGCGCCACCGCGGTGCGGCCCAGCAACATCGGAAAACGCATGCCGCGACGATCCGACAGGTTTATTTCAATTTCGCGTTCGGCGCCGGCCAGACTCAGCACGGTGCGGATGAACACGCGGCGGGTGCGATGGCCGCCGGAGTCGGTGACCTCGCGTTCGTCGAACACCGGAGCGGCGGCTTCGACCTCGCCCGCGCCGACCGCGCCGGGACTGAGGCGGAACCCGACCCAGGGCTCGCCGGCTTCGACATAACGCCAATGCGCGTCCACATGCAACGCCGAGCTGCGCGCGCCGGTATCGATCTTGGCGCGGATGCCGGCGATGCCCAGCGACGGCAACACCGCCAGCTCGCGCCAACCGAGGACGATCTTGGATGACATCGCACCTCCGATGTGGCGATTGCGGTTGGCGTGGCTTCGACGCGGCTTGGACCGCGCCGCGCGGGCGTGGTTCATTCCAGGCCGTCGCCGTGGCGACAAAAAACGGCGACCTCGCGGCCGCCGTACATATCGGATCGCAGCGCCGCGGATCGACCCGGCCGGAGGCTGCGAAGCGATGCGCGACGGTCCACTGCGGAACCGGGCGCGCAGTCTAACTCGCGGGCGGCGCGAGCGTCGATGCGTCCGCCGGCGCTGTGCGTATCCGGTGCGGAACAATGATTTTTTTACATCGCCAAAGCGCGGGGATGCCGCGGATGAAGGGTTCAGAATCGAAACACGGTCTGCGCCCGCGAGCGCGCGCTCAGTTGCGGCAATTGCGCCGTTCTTCTTCCAGTTCCTGCGCGACCGCGTCGGCGCCGAGCACGGCCAGGTCGCGGATGTTCTTGCGCGTTTCCCGGCAGTCGTCCGGACCGCCGCCGCCGAACAGACGGCCGATCTGTTTCACCGTGGATGCGATCGAACGCGGTGCCTGCATCTTGAAGCGTTGCGCGCCCTGCCCCGGCAAGGCCGGCGCGCGGCTGTCGAAGGCTTTGCCCGCCGGCGCGTCCCAGGGCATTCGCGGCGGCGCGGCGAGCGCGGATGGGTCGATGCGGATCGCGGAGAGGCCGGTGGGTTCGGATTCGGCGGCGCTGGGCGCGGCGGGTGTGTCGATGCTTGCCGGTGCAGTGGCGGGCGCGTCGTCGCGTTGTCGTGCGGCGATATACGGCGCGTGGGATGCCGCGGCGGTCGGCGGTTGCACATGCGGCGGCGGCGCGGTCTGCGCGGCGCGCGGCGGCGGCAACAACATCAGCAGCGGATCTTCGCTGGCATCGGCCCTGCGCGGCAGCGGCGCGAGCAGACTTTCGCCGAACCAGAACAAGCCTGCGTGCAGTGCCAGCACGAAGAGCGCGGCGGCGGCGCGTTCGGCGCGATCGCGCGCAGGAACGGTGGATTGTTGTACGGCGCTCGGTTCCGGGCGCGCAGTCGCGCTCCGGGAACGGATTCCTTGCCTCATCCCGCGTGTCCTTACTGAGTATCAGCGCGGCGAGTGTGCGCATAAACCGAGTGGTCTTACGGCACCGGCCGGGTTCGTGGTTGGCTCGTGTTCAAGCGCGAATGAGCGCGATGGCAGCGGACTAACAAAGGCATAACGGAACCGCCCGATCCATCCTCGTTGCAGTGGCATCTGGCAACGAGTCGCGAGCCGGCCCGAGCCGCCGCAAAACCGCAGCAACGCTCACCGCCGCGCATCGGCTCGAACCTACCGCGACCGCCGAAGCGATACCGCACGGCAAGCGCGCCGGTATCACTCCGTGAGACGCCCATGGTAAAAATACGAGGTCGGCCCGGGCAGCATCTTCGCTGCCGGGCCATCGCACGGGAATGGCCATGACAGGTCTGAAAAAGAAACCTGCCGATGTCCGCCGTGCCCCAGCCGCGCGCAGGGGGCATCCGCAGGAGCCTCGGCTGATCCAGAACGAACGCGAACTCATCGCCCTGTGCCTGGCGCTGGCCGGGCGCGGCGCGTCGTTGTCGGCCGCCGAGCGCGCCGCCGCCAAGGGCATCGCGCCGATGGCCGACCGCAGCATGGTCGAGCGGGCGCGCCGCCTGATCGGGCAAGGCTCCGACCCGCTGGGCGGGGTCTTCCTGCGCCTGCGCTCGTCCGAAGTCCGCCGTCGCCTGGGCGCCGTCTACACCCCGGCGCCCATCGTCGAGTCGATGCTGAGCTGGTGCGCCGAGCAAGGCGCGCCCGAGCGCGTGATCGATCCGGGCGCGGGCTCGGGCCGCTACTTGATGGCCGCCGCGCTGCGTTTTCCGCAGGCCCGGCTGATCGGCGTCGAACTCGACCCGGTCGCAGCGCTCATGCTGCGGGCCAACCTCACCGTACACGGATGCATCGAGCGCGCGACCATCGTGGTCGAGGACTTCCGCCAGGCCGCGCTGGAGCGGATCGACGGGCGCACGCTGTTCATCGGCAACCCTCCCTACGTTCGCCATCATGAAATCGGCGAGGCGTGGAAAAACTGGTTTGCCGAATCGGCGCATTCCTACGGGCTGCGCGCGAGCAAACTGGCCGGACTGCATATCCATTTCTTCCTGCGCGCGTTGCAGCTCGCGCAGCCGAACGACATCGGCGCGTTCATCACCTCGGCCGAATGGCTGGACGTGAACTACGGCGCCACGTTGCGCCGGTTGCTGGCGGATCAACTCGGCGGTGTCGCCGTCCACGTACTGGACGCGCGCGCCATGCCGTTCGAGAACACCGCGACCACCGGCGCCATCACCTGCTTCAAGGTCGGTCAGCCGTCGCAAGGCTTGCGCGTGCGCGCGGTCGAGTCGATGGAGACGCTCAACGGTCTGAGCAAAGGCGACGTGGTGCCGTGGGACAACGTGCGCAAGGCCGCGCGCTGGTCGCCGTTGTTCAAGCCGGCGCGGGTCGTTCCGGAAGGCTATGTCGAACTGGGCGAGCTGTGCCGCGTCCATCGCGGCCAGGTGACCGGCAGCAACGATGTCTGGATCGCGGGCGAGCACGCGCGCCGTCTGCCGGGCAGCGTGCTGATCCCGACCATCACCCGCGCCCGCGATCTGCTCTCCGCCGGCGCGCAACTGGATGACGCGCAACCGCTGCGTTGCGTGGTGGATCTGCCGGCCGACCTGGATGTACTCGACGCCGAGGCCAAAAAAGCCGTCAAGCGCTTCCTGACCTGGGCGCGGCAGCAAGGCGCGGATCAGTCCTACATCGCCCGCCATCGCAAGGCCTGGTGGTCGGTCGGCCTGAAACAGCCCGCGCCGATCCTGTCCACCTACATGGCGCGGCGCGCGCCGGCATTCGTGCGAAACCTGTGCGATGCGCGCCACATCAATATCGCCCACGGGCTTTATCCGCGACAGGACATGCCGGCGGCGAAACTCGACGCGCTCGCGAGCTGGCTGCGCCACAACGTCATCACCGAGGACGGTCGCACCTATGCCGGCGGCCTGACCAAATTCGAGCCGAAAGAATTGGAGCGAGTGCTGATTCCGAACCTGGACGCCCTGGGCGCATGACGGCGACGCCCCGGACGTGGACGGCGTCCGAAATGGCGCAAGACACGCAGGCCGCGGTCTCGGCCTTCCGATGGGCGCGACTGGGCGAGCCGCTGGCGCTGTGGAAAGCGACATTTCGCGCAAGCCGGCGCGAAGTGCGCGCGGTCTTCCGCGAACTCGACCTGCGCGCGCCCAAGCGCATCCACTCCCGGCAAATCGCGCAGCTTTATCGCATGCAGCTCGGCGACGCCCTGCGCTACCTAGCCGCGCCGCCGATTTCCGCCGACGACCTGAAAGTGCTCGCCGACTCCACCTTGAGCGGCGCCGCGCTGCGCAAACCCTCGCAAGCGCGCAGCGTTCTGCGAACGATCCAGCAGACGCTCGACCCGTTCCGGTTTCAATGGGTGATTACCGCCCGCCGCCCCAGCCCGGCCGAATGGAAAGCCGCGATCGTCGCCACCGCATCCTTGCTGACTTACCAGCGCGTGGCGACCATCCGCCGCAACGCCGACAAGGATGATCAGGAACGCGCGGTGAAGGCCTACCTTCGCGACGTGCTCGGACTGCGCGAAGAAGCGCCGCGAAAGATCGACACCATGCGCGACACGCCCCCGCCCGGATCGTTCTGCGGCGAATCGGAAGTGGACGGCCGCAAGGCCGACATCGTGGTATCCCTGCACGACGGCCGCCTGCTTCTGATCGAGTGCAAGGTCTCCAACAGCGCCTTGAACAGCGTCAAGCGCCTGAACAACGATGCCGCCGCCAAGGCCGCGCATTGGATCAAAGCCTTCGGCGTATCGCAGGTCGTACCCGCGGCCATGCTGTCGGGCGTGTTCAAGACGCGGCATCTTGCCCATGCGCAGGATCAGCAGAGTCTTGCGCTGTTCTGGGCGCATCGGCTGGATGACTTGGGTGGGTTCGTCAACGCGACCAGGTAGGTCTTGGGATCACTGGCTGCTCTGCGGCTGCGCCTGCGAGAGCGCGGCGGTGAAGCGGGCGGCAAAGCTCCGCGGCCGGGCCCAGGCATTCCGAACGATGAATGAGTGCGGTCCGCACTCGGATCGACGCGCCCCAAGACGCGCTGCGACCCGGAAAAGCAAAAATAGGGATGAGGCGTTCAGCCTTGTCCCTTCGAAAGTTGGAGCGGGTGATGGGAATCGAACTGCATCGAACCCATCCATTTCCTAAGTCGTTCAAACACTTGTTCCTGCCTCGATCGGGAACCGGTGATACCTACCGCGGTACACAAACAGGGCAGCAACGCTAGCGTGTTGCCCACACGTGCAGCAAGTCCGTGCGCACCGCCTCGCCAACATCGAGATCGTCGGCGTGTTGATCCACTACCGGTAGAAAGCCACGGCGTAGCTGGGGGCCACCATCAAGGCAATAGGCTCCGCCATGTTGGCGGATGCGGAAGCGTATCGCGCGCCCCAAAGTGCGTCGACCGCCCCCGCTTCTCGCTGATCGCACAGGACAAGAAGCTCTATAGAAGCAAATCACGTTTCCATCAGTGACTTCAATCGAGCGCGATGCATCCGGAGCTGCTGATGGATTGCAGCGGACTTTGTCTTACGCGCCGCCCTCTTGACATAGCTGAAGTATGTCCTGCTTTTCTTCTCTGCATGCACAGAATATCGGTTCAAGATTTCTTTTCGACGCTGAACCAAGAGAGGCGTCCCTCCGTCGGTCTTCTTAGCCCCCTTATACTGCCTAACCCCCCTTCGCATCTTTACATAGAAGCGAGAGACGCCTGCCGCCCTAAGGCTCGCTTGGACGCCATCGTAGACGAGACCAAGGTATTGAAGGGGGCGATCGGACTTGCTAGCACCAAAATGAGATACGAGTGTCTTTGCGTGCTGCATCGTGAGCTTTAGATCGCTCAAAGCCACCTCTACAAACTCAGAAACGGACTTCGCATCCGTTTCCGGCATGACTAGCAGGATGTCATCGCAGTAGCGGCGATATA
Organism: Lysobacter sp. TAB13; assembly: GCF_052113885.1. Classification (NCBI taxonomy): domain Bacteria; kingdom Pseudomonadati; phylum Pseudomonadota; class Gammaproteobacteria; order Lysobacterales; family Lysobacteraceae; genus Lysobacter; species Lysobacter sp. TAB13. Next base: position 93,652 of record NZ_JBFRDR010000017.1, read on the forward strand.
GCCCCCCATGCTCCGCGACATAAGCTTTGAGCTTGATGTCGAACGGCAGCATGTAAATATTCGAAAGCGCAGCGCTTATCGGAGAGCCTTGCGGTATACCGTGCCCCTTGGCATTGGTATAGATAAGATTGCCGCCGCGGATCTGCTGGCGGAACTGTGCGGGTTCGCATAGGCGAGTCAACCGCTCCAAGCTAGAGCGACTGAGATCAAGCGCTTTCAGCGCAACTCGCAGCTCCACGGAGGCGTGCTTTGTTAGAGATTTGAAAACTGCGTAGTGGTCGCTGGGCAAAGAGTTTGCCCCCACCAAAGATGCCCAACTTGCCTTGAGGATCGCGTGGTCCAACGATCCGAAGAAATCCTTTACATCAAAACCAAGAGCAACGCATGGGCGATTATTGTTGATCCAATCGAAAGCCTCGTGGGCGAAATCGAGGTTGGATTTTCCAAGTGCACGAAATGCCGTGACGTTTTCGGACAGCTCAAGCAGCTCCAGCTGATGCTCGTAAAGCTCCGTGAGCATGAAGTTGTAGTACGCATAGATCGCGGCATCGGCGTGGGACGCGTACCGGATATCGCGAACCTTCTTGCTCCGCTTGATTTGCCCTGGCCCAGTCCTTTGGAACTTCGTTCGTACGAAGTCCACGCGGAGGAATGGGTAGAAGGAGTGCTTACAAACTGCCTCGGGACTGGTCACCAGTTGCTTGCAGTCAGAGCGAGACAGCGGCGTGTCGAAATGAACGTAACCTCGCGTCAACCGCGCCGCGGCGAGCGCCGATTTCGGACGTTCTTGTGACGTCTTTAGGGGGTCCTTGCCCACGCTGAGCCACCTTGGCTTCTACAGGGCGGGGCAGGCTGCGGCGACCTTTACCCCCCCTGGTTGATACCACCGGACGTTATCTAATACGTCCTACCCACCCGGCCGACAGCCGGGTTTAACCGCACAGATCGAAGATCGTCGTATAGCCTCGCATCGGAGGAACTAATGGTCACGATTGTGGTCGAAATGTTGTCGAGCCTCATCGCTCACCTGGTAGGTCCTACGGTCGCAGCATGCTGCGGACGCGGTCCAGACGTGCTAAGTACGCCCCCGCTCGCCATTTTGAACGGGCGTCACACCTTTAGCATTGTGCTTGATTTATTGCAAGCGCTGAACCCCCCCTTTGCGACTAACTGCTTTCGGGGAAGCCGCGCGGCTCTGTGATCGGGATCATCCGATCCTCGTTGCGCAAATCCACCAAAAAAAGCGAAGTGGCTGCAGTTGCGGTCGCCAAACGCCGTGTCGACCCTGTTCGCAGCTGCCATAGGGCCGGGACTAATAGGGCTTGGACAAAAACGATACCTACGGCGATACCTGATGGGGGCATCGCGATCGTGATCGAAGGTCCGCAGGAGTCTTTGCAGGTCAGCGCGTTACGTGCGGCAAAGGTCGAGGAAGGAGCGGGTGACGGAAGTGGAGCGGGTGATGGGAATCGAACCCACGCTAGCAGCTTGGGAAGCTGCAGTTCTACCATTGAACTACACCCGCGTAGCCGAAAGTCTATGCGCCCGGGTACCGGCTTGGCAACGCGGCGTGCGCCGGGGCGCCGAGGCGGCAATGCCGGCCGGTCCGTGACCGCGGCGGCGCTATCGATCCGCGTGCTGCCCGCCTTGCCGAAACCTTGCCCGCGGGCACAGCCCGCCCGCAATCGCCGACATCGCTTCTTCAGGCGCATTCGAGCGGCCAAGGCCTCTGCGATCGACTGCGCGGCGTCAGCGCCGGTGCGGAGATGCATCGTTAGCCGGGGCGGATTGAATCCGCAGCAAGTTGCGTAGGCCCGATACTTTTGTGGGAGGGCCTTCAGGCCCGATGCTCTTCGTTCCGATCACCGCGACCTGAAACAAAAGCATCGGGCCTGAAGGCCCTTCCACAAAACCTGCAGCACCGGGCCTGAAGGCCTTCCACAAAACCGGCAGCATCGGGCCCGAAGTGAAGATGCCCCACAAAAAAGACGCGGCGATCGCTCGCCGCGTCTTTCGTTTCATCCCAGCGCTAACCCTCGCGGCCACGGCGAAACGCCGCGGCCGCGACGGCTCAGAAGCCGCTGCCGATCTGCGCGAACACCGTGGTGGTGTTGCCCGCGCCCTGGCCGACGGTGACGCTGGCGCCCAGGTTGGCGTCCAGGCCGAACAGCTTGGTGCGCGTGCCCAGCAGCAAGGTGCCGTAGTCCTGGTCGAACTCGCGGCCCTTGACCGCGTAGTAGCCCAGGCCCGGCACGGTCTGCAGGCGCGCGTAGGCGTTCTTCGGCGCGTCTTCGAACTCGCGGTCGAAGGTCAGGCGCGCGTACGGACGGAAGCCTTCGCTGTAGGCGTAGTTGACCTGCCAGCCGACGCTGCCGATCAGCGAATCGAAGCTCTGATCCGGATAAGCCAGCGAGGTAGACAGCGTCGGTTCGCTTTCGGCGAAGCCGTCCACGTCGATGCGCTGCGACAGGATGCCGATCACCGGGCCGTGACGCAGGGTTTCGCCGAATTCCCAACCGGCGTTCAACGCGGCGGTGACGTTCTTGCCGTCGGCCGAGCCGTGATGCACGCGGGTCACCGCGCCCAGGTTGGCGTTGCGGTCGATGTCGAAGTCCAGCTTGGTGTAGCTCAGCTGGCCGTTGACCCAGGCGTGCTGGCCGTACCAGCCGATGAAGCCGCCGATGCTGGTGTCTTTCTGTTCGAACTCGCCGTTGCGCAGGCCGAAGTCCTGCTTCTGCTGGCCGTAGCCGAGGAAGGCGCCGAACACCAGATTGCCGCGGGTCCAATCCACGCCGCCGGTCAGCGCCGGGCCGGCGCCGTCGTACAGGTCGCCGTGGCCGTAGCGCTGGAAGTCGCCGCGTACGTTAGCCCACCAGCGCATGCCCTCGCCGTCGGAACGCTCGCCGACGTGGTTGGCGACCTGGTCGGCGCGCGCGCGGCCGACGGTCGAAGCCGAGTTCGGCAGCAAGGCGATGAAGCGCGGGCCTTCCAGCACCGACAAGGCGTAGTCGGCGAGGATGCGATGCGACTTGCTCGAAGGATGCACGCCGTCGGCGAAGGCATAGGTGTCGGCGCCGCCCGGTACGGTGTTGGTCGGGCTGCAGGTCACCGACGAGGCGGTGATCTGCGGATTGCAGGCCGTGCCGGTGACGTTGCTGATGCCGTAGGGATTCGGGTTGGCGGTGATTTCGCGCAGCAGGTTGAACGTGTCCAGCGGGATCACGCGCAGGCCGGCCGAGGCGATGCCGCCGTACAGCGCGGCGTTGTAGGTCGATGCCAGCTGCGTGCCGGCCGCCTGCTGCGCCGCGCCGCCGGCGCGGAACTGCGGGGTCACGCCCAGGTCGGGAACCGTCGGCACCAGGATGTATTCGGCGCCGGCGTTGCGCAGTGCACCGATCACGCCGATCTGCGCGGTGACCGCATTGGTGATGGTGGACTGGGCCGGCGCGCCGCCGGCCACCGCGAACAGGTCGTTGGCGCCGCCCCACACGGTGTACAGCGCGTTGGGATCGGCGCGGCCGCCGTTGGCGGCGAGGTAGTTGGCGGTCTGCGTGGCCAGCGACGGAATCGCGCCCAGCGCGCCGCTGGTGTTGGTGCCGGTGCGCGCGCCGCCGACGGCGTAGTTGGTGCCGCCCTGGTTGTCGCTGGTGGCGTTGGTGCCGTAGTAGTCGGCCAGCCATTCCGACCAGACCAGGCCCGGGTTGGTGGTGAAACGGCCGATCAGCGCGCCGTTCGGGCCGACCGCCTGGATCAGCGCCGGGCGGAAGTGGCCCGAGTCGGTGAGGCTGTCGCCGATGAAGACGGTCTGCGAATAGGGATCGCCGGCGGCGAAGGCCGGAGCGGCGGCCAGCACGAGAGCGGCGGCCAGCGCGGTACGAACGGGTTTCATCATGAACTTCCCTGATTGACTAACGGTGGCGGCGGGCCGGCGGCTCCGCAACCGGAGCCGGCGACCGCCGAAAAGAGCGCCTTCCCCCGACATACGCCGGCGGATGGCCGAATCGAAACACGCGCCCGGCGAGCAAGGCAAGGCGCAGCGCGGCAAAGCTGTGGCGTCGCGAGGGCCTCGCACCGGCTTTCGCGCCGGTCCCGGGGGCGGCCGCGGCGGACCGCGACCGCGCGATTATCGCTGTCCCGGGGCGGGGCTGCCGGGGCCAGACGTCACAGGTCTTGGGGGGTGTGCGGGGTGTGGGCGGCAGTTTTGGGGTCGATTCGCAAGCGCGGCTGCGGCCAAGCCCGATGCTGGCCGCGCGGCGGCCCGCGCGCGACAATGGCCGCATGAATATCCTGCTCAATGGCGAACCGCGCTCGTTCGCGGCGCCGACTACTTTGATCGAACTGCTGCACGCCGAAGGCCTGCGCGAACGCCGAGTCGCGGTCGAGATCAACGGCGAGATCGTGCCGCGCGGCCGCCACGCGGACACGGCGCTGACCGAAGGCGACAAGGTGGAGATCGTGCACGCGCTGGGCGGCGGCTGAGGCTTTCGCCACCGAGCCGCCGAAAGCCCGAAGTCTTTTGTGGGAGGGAGCTTCAGCCCCGACGCTTTTCTATGGGAGAAAGCTTCTGCCCCGAAGTCTTGGCAGAGAGCCCTACTCTCGAAGTCTTTCTCTGGAGAGACTTCAGCCCCGAAGTCTTTTGTGGGAGGGAGCTTTAGCCCCGATGCTTTTGGGACAGATCGCCGCGAACTGAGCGAAGAGCATCGGGGCTAAAGCTCCCTCCCACAAAAGCTGAAGCGCCCTCTCACAAGAGCGTTGCTCCTGACCAAGAAAGCAAAACCTCAGCGCCAGTTGAAGTAAACCGGATTGCCGACCAGCGCCAGACGCCCCTGCGCATCGCGCACATCCACTCGCAACCAATGCCGCGCACCATCGCTGCGCCAGCGGAAATCGAAACTCTGCTCGGCCGAGCCGATCGCCGGCTGAGCGATCAGCGGCGCCACCACGCCATCGACGATCGCCTCGACCTTCCCGCCGGCCACGCCGCGCACCTGCAAGCGCAACAGCGCCTCCTCGCCGGACTTCAGCGCCAGATCCCCGCCCATCGCCACCTCGCGCGCGCCATGCGCGGCGCTGAGGCTCAAGGCGCGATCCTTGGTCCCGCGCACATCGACGAACACCTCGCCCGCGCGCAACCCGTCGAGGATCGCCGCCATCGACAGCTCGCGCGCCCGCACCACCGTGGTCGGGCGGCCGATGCGGCTGGCGCCGAAGGGTTCTTCGGCCTGGGTCGGCGCATCGTGATTGTCGCTGCCGCCCACGCCGGTCAGGCGATGGCCGGCGTTGAGTTCGCGCTGCCAGAACGCGACGCCCGAGCCCGGCGTGTCGGCGTCGCCGCCGTTGACCGCTTCGACCATCTGCACGCGCGACAGATCCGCGGCCGGCGTCGGCGTCCAGCCGCAGCCCATGCAGCGCTCGTCGGAGGGACGGATCGGATGGTTGATCGACACCGGCACGCCGCGCTGTTGCAGCGTGCTCAGCAGCGAATTCCAGTCCGGCACCGATGCGCTGCCGACGCGGAAATCCACCGGCGCGTAAGTGCCGAACACGTTGGCATGGCCCTGGAAGGTGGTGATCTCAATTCCGGGAATCAGCAGCAGGCGATCGAAATACGGCTGCAGCTCACGCAAATCGGCCAGATGCGAAACGGTGTTGTGCTCGGTGACGGCGATGAAGTCCAGGCCCGCGGCGCTGGCCGCCTGCGCGGTCAGGAACAGCGGGCACGGCACTTTCGCTCCGGCCTGCGATGCGCAGCTGCCGTCGCTGTGGCCGGTATGCATGTGCAGATCGCCGCGATACCAGCCCGGGCCGGCGCGCAACGGCGGCGGCGCGAGCACGGCGGGAATCGCATCGGGCCGGTTGGCGCGGGTGAAGCGGATGCGCGCGCGATAGCTCGCCTGGGTTTCGGCACGGATGTTCGGAATGCCCAGCAACACTTTCCACTCGCCCGCCGGCACCGCGCCGGCCGAGTACGAAGGCGTGACATCGGCGGCGCTGACGGTGAACACACGCTTGTTGCCGCCGCTCCAGCCGCGAAAACCGTCGCGGCCGAGGAACGGCCCGGGGCCGATCAGGCCGAGATCGATGGTGGTTTTGTCGGCGCGGTCGTAGTCGAACTCCACGGTGATGCGGGCGATGCCTTCGGGCACCTGGAACGGGAGTTCGCGATAGGTTTTGTTGTCGCTGCCGGTGATTTTTCCTTCGAGGGTCAGGTCGGGCTCGGAGGTGCTTGCCGCGTCGATCGGCATTGCAGCGGGCGTGCCGGCGGTGTTGCCGTTTGCATGCGTTATGAGGGGCGATGCGAGCGCGGCCAGCGTGGCGCCGATGCAAATCAGGCGGAGCGCGAGGACTTTCGCGCGCGCGGCGATTCGCTCTTGCGGCTGCTTCGCCTCGTGCCTCGGCCGCTGCTTCGGCCTTTGCCACTGCTTTTGCTCGTCATTCCCGCGAAGGCGGGAATCCAGTGCCTTTCGTGCGAGAACGTTTGAAGTCGCTGGATTCCCGCGTTCGCGGGAATGACGGGCAAAGGCATGGGAATGACGGGCAAAAGCAAAGGCGTCGGACTTCATGTACTTACCTCGGTAAAACCCTGGATCCCCGCCTTCGTGGGGATGACGGCTTGCGGATGTCGGTCAAGCCATGGATAGCAGGCACCGCTCAATCGTGCTTCTCCGCCGCCTCGATCGGCCGCTGCCCGCACCGCTCCATCGCCCGCAGCGGATTGCACCGCACCACTTCGCTGCGCGGGAACGTCACCCGATAGCGGCTGAAGCGCAGGTCCGGCTTGAGATAATCGGTGGAGATGTACTGCGCGCCGCTGGCGAACGCCGCTTCGCGCCGGCGCGAATCGTTATGCCGCGCTTCGACCGTGTCGGCATCGGCGCGGGTGCGCACCAGGAACCCGGCCTTGACCGCACGGGCGATGCGCTCGCCCTGCGCGATCGGATCGTTGAGGGTCAGATACGCCGCATCGGTCGCGTTCTCGTCGCCGTTGACGAACATCGCCCGGCCTTCCAGCGAACGCCGCGCGCCGCGGTACAAACCGACCTTGCGCGCGTCTTCGTCGAGCGCGAACACGATCTTGCCGCGCGCCTGGCCGATGCTCGGCCAGCCACCGGCGATCACCGCCTCGCGCAAGGTCTTCGCCTGTCCGCGCACCGTATCCGGCACGATCAGTTCGTCGGCCGCGAACACCGAGCGGATCTCGGCGTCGAGCGCATCGAAGGCCTTGCCGTCGAACGCCAGCGGCGCGACCGCGCCCGGGCCGCTCTTGCCGTCCTTGGCGTTGATCAGGATCAGGATCGGCGCATGCTCGCGATGGTTCTGCGACCACGCGCGGATCTGCTGCAGACACTGGACGAACACCATGCACTGACTGCGAAAGTCGATATCGGCCAGATGCATGACCTTGAACCCCGGCTGCGCCATCTGCGCCGCCACCGGCGCCGGCCACGGTCCCGCCTCGCCGTAGCCTTGGCGCAAGGCGCCGGGCGGATGCGCGTAGCGGCCGCCCTTCGGGTCGTAGTACACGTCCAGTTCCAGCACCCGCGCGCCGAGTTCCAGTTGCTGATGCAGCGGCTCGTGCGCGTAGTCCAGCGAATCCGCGCCGGCGGCGTCTCGGGCGCGGTGCGCGGCCAGTTCCTCGGCCGGGATCGCCAGCTTGTAGCTGTTGTGCGTGCCGATCGCCTGCACATCGTTGAGATGCAGATTGCGATCCATCCACGCCGCCGCGCAGTCCGGACCGGCCTGGGCGGCGTCGGGCGCATCGAGCTTGCATTGCGCATCGCCCGTCTGCGCACCGGCCGCGCCGGCGGCGATCAAGCCGCAAGCCAGCACGGCCGCAGACAACACACTCGGCAAACCCGCACGTTTCATACCCTGACTCCGCAGCAAAGCAGGCAACGATACGCGCTCAGAACCGGTACATCAGCGCGGCGCGGAAGGCGCGGCCGAGCAAGGGCCGGGCGATGAAGGTGTTGTTGCCGGCGTCGGCGCTCTGCAGCTCGCCGGCGCGCGGATTGCCTTCGGTCAGGCCGCGCGAATTGGTCAGGTTGTCGGCGTACAGGAACAAGGTCAGCCCCGGTACGAACTCGTAGCGGGCGCTGGCGTTGATGACGTGATACGACGGCAGCTTCACCGAGTTGGCGGTGTCCACGAAGCGTTCGCCCTGGTACTCGTAGGCGACCTGCAGGCGCAGGCGGTCGTCGAGCAGATTCAGGCCCGGCACCACGCGGAAGCTGTTCTTCGGCACCCGGATCAACTGGTTATCGACGAAATCGCGCAGCACCGGCGCGCCGTTGACCAGTTCGGTGTAGCGCAGGCCCTTGTACTTGGGGTCCTGCACCGTCGCGGTGAGTTGCAGGTCGAACCAGCGCGTCGGCGTCCAATAACCTTCCAGCTCCAGGCCGGTGGTCTTGGTGTCGGCGAAGCCCTGCTGCACGGTCGAGGCGCCGTTGCCGAGGTTGAACACGTAATTGCTGAAGCCGACGTTGTCGTACTTGGTGTAGAACAGCGTCGCGAACAGGTCGAAGCTTTCGTTGCTGAACTTGTAGCCGACCTCGCCCAGGTCCATGGTCTGGGTGATCGGGCGCGCGTTCGGATCGTTCAAGCAGGCCTGCAGCTTGGCGACATCGCAGTTGGAAAACTTGGTGATGTAGCTCGACAGGCTCGGCAGGCGGAACGCCGGCGTCCAGCGCGCGAACACGCCCTGATGCGAATCGAACTGCCAGTTGGCGCCGACGGTCCAGCCGATCTTGTCGAACTTCTCGTCGTAATCGACGAACACGCCCGAGCCGGTGAGGATCGCCGAAGTCGCCGGCGTGCCCAGATTCACCTGCTTGCGGATCTCGGTCCAACCTTGCGTGTGCACTTGCTCCCAGCGCGCGCCGGCGTCGATGCGCAGCTTGTCGGTCACCTGCCATTCGTCGGAGACGTACACCGCCTGGGTGGTGGAGCGGCCGCTGGCGTTTTCCCACTCGTAGCCGTAGCGATACACGCCGTTGTCGGTCAGCGTTTTCAACGGCTGCCCGGCGGCGTTCACCGCGACCAGATTCAACAGGCGCGCGTTGTCGCGCACATCGGTCAGCACGTTGGACGAATAGCGGTCGAAATCCTGATCGAAGCGGGCGAAGTAATAGCCGACGGTGACATCGTGGCTCTGCCCGCCAAAATCGAAACGACGCATCAGGCGCGTGTCGCTGATCAGCTCGTTGACCGGCATGGTGACCCCGCGCAGGCCGCCGATGGTCATCAGGCCGTTGCCGTTCTGGTTCGGTCCGAACACTTGATCGGGCGCATCGACATAACGCAACTGCCCGCCGACCGCGCCGGGCACGGAGGCGATCAGCTTCTTGACCGCGGCATCGGCGAAGAACTTGTCGCCGCTTTGCAAGGTCAGCGGGAACACGCCGTTACGCTGGGTTTCGGTCTTGCTGTAGCGCAATGCCTGGGCGAGTTTGAAGCCGCCGCCGAATTCGTAATCGAACTTGACGCTGTACTGGTCGCGCTTCACTTCCGTGCCCAGCGCATTGTCGAAGTCGTACAGGCTGCCGTCGCCCTGGATCATCGGCACGCGCCGGGTTTCCGGGCCGGCCAGGGTGCCGTGGTTGTCGTCGAAGCCGGGCACGCCGCGGATCTTGCCGTCGGCGTAGGTGCGCATCGGTACGCCCAGGTACAGGGCGACACGATCGTCCACGCGCTTGTAGTCGAAGCTCAGATTGCCGTGCTCGAACGCGCGCGACAGATTGATCCGGTACTGGCCGCCGTCGTTGGCCGGATAGCCCGGATTGCGGATGCCGTCGTCGCTGCGATAGAAGCCGCCCAGGCCCAGTTTCCAGCCGCCGCCGATCGGCGTGCCGAAGAACAGGTCGTAGCGGGCCAGGCCGTAATCGCCCCAGGTGATCTTGGCCGCGCCCTCGGCGGTGTCGCCGACCACGCGCGGGATGAAGTTGATCGCGCCGGCCGGGGCGTTGGAATAGAACACCGAGGCCGGGCCGCCGCGCACCACTTCGATGCGTTCGATGGTTTCGTCCAGGCGGAAGGCCTGGTCGCCGTTGAGATAACCCAGCGCCGGATCGTGCTGCACCGGGATGCCGTCTTCGAGCAGGGTCACCGAACCGAACCCGTCCACCGGGATGCCGCGGGCGCGGATGTTGCCGCTGGCCTCGCCGCCGGTGGCCTCGACCCAGAAGCCGGGCACCGACTTCAGGGCTTCGGTGACCGAGGTCGGCGCCTGCATGCGCAGACGGTCTTCGTCGATGGCGGTGATCGAGTAGCTGGTCTCGGCCTTGCTGCGCTGGCGGGTGCCGGAGCGGCCGGTGACGACGACTTTGTCCAGGTTAACCGCCCTGCCCGCTGTCGCGGCTTCAGACGCCATCGCGGACGCTGCGGTGGGGTCGCCAGCGGCGACGGGAGCGGCAGAAGCGTTCTGCCCGCCCTGGGCGGCGGCGGGCGTGGCGTCCTGGGCGTGGGCCTGGGCGGCGGCGAGCAGGCTGGCGGCCAGGGCGATACGGATCGCCCGGCTGAGCTGGCGGTAGGAAGAGGGCATGGCGTCGGCATTCGGAAGGAAAGGGGGCGCTGCCGTCGGTTCCGTCCGAAGCCGTGCATGGCGCCCGGCAGCCGATTCGAATGCTGAACGTTGCCGCTTAAAGATTCGTGACAGCGGCCGAAGAATCGCAATCGGGCCTGATCGGAACCGGCTTGCTTCCGCGCCCGGGTTGCGATCCGGGCGGGACGATCGTGAATCCGCCGGCCGGCGGCCCGACCGCCCGCCGGATCGCCGCCCGCGCCCCGAATCGCCGCAAACGGCACCTGCTCGCCCCGACATGTTCAGTACCGATCGGCCATAATTGCGCGATGACTGATACCGCCTTTTCCGACCCGCTGGTCATCGCCGGCACGACCTATCGCTCCCGCCTGTTGACCGGCACCGGCAAGTTCAAGGACTTGGCCGAAACCCGCCTGGCCACCGAGGCTGCCGGGGCGCAAATCGTCACCGTAGCGATCCGCCGCACCAATATCGGCCAGAACCCGGGCGAGCCCAACCTGCTCGACGTGCTGCCGCCGGACCGCTACACCATCCTGCCCAACACCGCCGGCTGCTACACCGCCGACGACGCGGTGCGCACCTGCCGGCTGGCGCGCGAACTGCTCGACGGCCACAAGCTGGTCAAGCTGGAAGTCCTCGGCGACCAGCGCACCTTGTTCCCCGACGTGGTCCAGACCCTGGCCGCGGCCGAAATCCTGGTCAAGGACGGCTTCGACGTGATGGTCTACACCTCCGACGACCCGATCCTGGCCAAGCGCCTGGAAGAAATCGGCTGCGTCGCGGTGATGCCGCTGGCCGCGCCGATCGGTTCGGGCCTGGGCGTGCAGAACAAGTACAACCTGCTGGAAATCATCGAAAACGCAAAAGTGCCGATCCTGGTCGATGCCGGCGTCGGCACCGCCTCGGACGCCGCCATCGCGATGGAACTGGGCTGCGACGGCGTGCTGATGAACACCGCCATCGCCGGCGCGCGCGACCCGATCCTGATGGCGCACGCGATGAAGCTGGCGATCGAAGCCGGCCGCGCCGCGTTCAAGGCCGGGCGCATTCCGCGCAAGCGCTACGCCAGCGCGTCTTCGCCCGTGGACGGGTTGATCGGCTGACATGACCGACCCGTTTACCGCCGACGGCGCCAAAGCCCCGCCCAAGCCGTTCACGGTCGAGGAAGGCCGCCGCCAGGTGCGCAGCTTCGTGCTGCGCCAGGGCCGCTTCACCCCGGCCCAGCAGCGCGCGTTCGACGAACTGTGGCCGCGCTTCGGCATCGACTATCACGGCTCGCCACGCGACTTCGACAGCGTCTTCGGCCGCAGCGCCAAACGCGTGCTCGAAATCGGCTTCGGCAATGGCGAAGCGCTGCGCTTCGCCGCCCAGCACGACAAAGACCGCGACCTGATCGGCATCGAAGTCCACGCCCCCGGCGTCGGCCGCCTGCTCAACGCGCTGGCCGAAGACGGCAGCGACCACGTGCGGCTGTACCACCACGACGCGGTGGAAGTGCTCAACAACGAAGTCGCCGATGCCTCGCTGGACGAGGTCCGGATCTACTTCCCCGACCCGTGGCACAAGAAGCGCCATAACAAGCGCCGCCTGGTCCAGCCCGCGTTCGCCGATCTGCTGGTGCGCAAGCTCGCGCAAAATGGTCGCTTGCACCTTGCCACCGATTGGCAGGACTATGCCGAGCAGATGTGGGACGTCCTGGACGCAACCGGGGGGCTCGCCAACCGCGCCGGTCCGCGCGGCAGCGTGCCGCGTCCAGATTGGCGCCCGCAGACCCATTTCGAGACCCGCGGCCAGAAGCTCGGCCACGGCGTGTGGGATTTGTTGTACGACAAGAGCCGGGAATAAGGAATCGGGAGTCGGGAATCGGATGCGAGCTACCGAACATTCGCGACAACTTGTCGGCGCCGAACTCGGTAGCGATGCGGCGCCCTGCTCTTGCCGTTCCGATTCCCGATTCCCCATTCTCCATTCCCGGCTCTAAATGGACACCGCCCTCGCGCTGACCACCGACATGAAGCTCGTTCTCGGGCTGGTGGTGTTCACGATGGCGATGTTCCTGTTCGAGCGCATCCGCGCCGACGTCGTCGCCCTGGTGGTGCTGGTGCTGCTGGGCCTGTCGGGCCTGGTCGAACCCGACGAACTGTTCAACGGCTTCTCCGGTAACGCGGTCATCAGCATCATCGCCACGATGATCCTCGGCGCCGGCCTGGACCGCACCGGCGCGCTCAACCGCCTGGCCGCCTGGCTGCTGCGGCGCGCGCACGGCATCGAGCAGCGATTGCTGCTGCTGACCACCGCGGTGGCCGGCCTGAATTCCTCCTTCATGCAGAACCCGTCGGTGATGGCGCTGTACATGCCGGTCGCCGCGCGCCTGTCCTCGCGCACCGGCCTGTCGCTGCCGCGTCTGCTGCTGCCGATCGCCGCGGCCATCGTCATGGGCGGCGCGCTGACCATGGTCGGCAACTCGCCGCTGATCCTGCTCAACGACTTGCTGCTCAACGCCAACAGCAACCTGCCCTCGGGCGCGGCGACCATCGAGCCGCTGAAGATGTTCGCGCCGCTGCCGATCGGCGTGGCCCTGCTGGCCGCCTCGCTGGCGTATTTCCATTTCTTCGGCGACAAGCTGCTGAAGGACGACTCCGACAAGGGCGCCACGCCGGCGCGCACGCAGAGTTATTTCGCCAAGGCCTACGGCATCGACGGCGACGTGTACGAATTGACCGTGACCGCCGACAGCCCCTTGGTCGGCATGTCGCTGGGCGAGGCCGAAACACTGCGCGGCGCGCCGCTGCTGCTGGCGCTCAAGAGCGACAACGATTCGCGTCTGGCGCCGCCGGCCGACACCCGCATCTGGGTCGGCAGCGTGCTCGGCGCGATGGGGCCGAAGCAGCAGGTGTCGGATTTCGCCCAGAACCATTTCCTGCGTTTGTCTTCGCGGCTGCGCAATTTCGCCGACCTGTTCAATCCCAGCCGCGCCGGTATTTCCGAAGCGGTGGTGCCGGCGACCTCGGGCTACATCGGCAAGACCGCCGGCGACCTGCACCTGCGCAAGCAATCGGGCCTGAGCCTGCTGGCGATCAACCGCGACAAGAGCGTGCTGCGCGAGAACGTGCGCAGCGTTCCGATGCGCGCCGGCGACATGCTGGTGTTCCACAGCATCTGGACCGATCTGGCCAGCGCCGCAGCGAGCAAGGACCTGGTCGTGGTCACCGACTATCCCAAGGGCGAGCAGCGCCCGCACAAGCTCAAGATCGCGCTGACCATCTTCGCCGTGGCGATGCTGCTGGCGCTGTCCTCGCGCCTGCCGGTGTCGATCGCGCTGATGACCGGCGTGGCCGGCATGCTGATCGCCGGCGTGATCAACATCGACGAAGCCTATTCGGCGATCAACTGGAAGACCGTGTTCCTGATGGCCTGCCTGATTCCGCTGGGCTGGGCGATGGATTCCAGCGGCGCGGCGGCGTGGATCGCCGGCCACACCATCGAGCGGCTGCCGCGCGGGACGCCGGTGTGGCTGCTGGAGATATTGGTGGGGCTGCTGACCACGGCGTTTTCCCTGGTGATCAGCCACGTGGGCGCGACCATCGTGGTGGTACCGCTGGCGGTCAACCTGGCGCTGGCGGCCGGCGGCAATCCGACCGCGTTCGCGCTGATCGTGGCCTTGTCGGCGTCGAACAATTTCATGACCGCCTCGAACCCGGTGATCTCGATGATCACAGGTCCCGCGGGCTACAGCGGCAAGGAGCTGTGGAGGATCGGCGGGCCGTTGTCGTTGATCTATACGGTGGTGACGGTGTTGATGGTCAATATCCTGTTCTGGGGCAAGTAATGTCGCAGAAGAAACACCCACGACGCTTCCCGCAGAAATAACGAATTTTCCGCCGCTTTCTGCAATGTCAACCCAGCCAAACCGCCCCATCGCGCACACTCACCGCGATCGCGCGCAGCGATTCGCCGCGGCACGGCCCGGCGACGCATTCGCCGCCGCTCAGCTCGAAACTGGCGCCGTGCGCCGCGCACACCAGCAGCCCGTCCTTGCTCTTGAGAAACTGGCCCGGGGCCCAATCTAATCGGCGTCCGGCGTGCGGGCAGATGTTGAGCCAGGCGCGCACGGCGTCGCCGTCGCGGTAAAGCAACAGCGATTCGGCGTCGCCGTCGATGGTCGCTTCGACCTCGGCGAAGGCGCCGTCGGCCAGGCGTTGCAGCTCGATCAAGGCATGGCCGCCCGCCTCGCCGCCGCCGGGATGATTTAACGAAGTTCTCACACCCTCGCTCATGCCTGGAACGATACTCATGTGTCCGGCTCAGGCCCTATTGTCTCACGACACCTGAAATGTTTGCTCAGACCTTCCGATTTGCCGATCACCGACCGCAATGGAATGCGTTCCAGTCGCGCGTGCGCAACGCTTTCGAGCCGCGCAAACCGCGTCACCGCCTCCTGCGTTTCGTGCTCGGCCTCGTCGGGCTGGGACTGCTGGTGTTGCTGGTGTTCTTCAGCGTCTTCATCGGCGCGGCGATGATCGCCGTGGGCCTGGCCTACAAGCTGTGGCAGCGCCGCGGCAAGCCGATGGCCGCGCGCGCCAGGCATCGTCCGGACGTGGTCGAAGGCGAGTTCCGCGTCGTCGATGCGACGACGATCGAACACCGCTCGACCTCGGCGCGCTGACCGTATGGGCGACGTGATCGAGGCCGCGCCGGCCACCCGCATTCCCGTCCGCGGCCAAGGCATCGCCGCCGACGCCACATTTCCGGTACATCGCGTCTACTGCGTCGGCCGCAACTTCGCCGAGCATGCGCGCGAGATGGGCGCGGCGGTGCCTACCTCGAACGCCGACCGCGGGCGGCCGGTGTTCTTCCTCAAGCCAACCGATGCGATAGAGCTGGGCGAAGCGATTCCCTATCCACCGGGGACGACCGAACTGCATCATGAGGTCGAACTTGTAGTCGCCATCGGCCGCGATGCGCCGGCCGGCGAGCTGCCGGTCGAAGCCGCTTCGGCGCTGATCTACGGCTACGCCGTCGGCCTGGACCTGACCCGCCGCGACCTGCAGGCACAGGCCAAGGCCAAGGGCCTGCCCTGGGACACCGGCAAGTCGTTCGATCACGCCGCGCCGATCAGCGCGATCGTGCCGGCGGCCGAGGTCGGCCCGCTGGGTTCGCGCGCGCTCAGCCTTGAGGTCAACGGCGAAGTGCGCCAGCGCGGCTCGCTCGACGATCTGGTCTGGAACGTGCCGGAAATCCTGCACGAACTCTCGCGCCTGTACGCCTTGCGCGCTGGCGACCTGGTCTACATGGGCACGCCCTCCGGGGTCGGTCCCCTGCAGCCCGGCGACCGCTACCGCGCCGTGCTCGAAGGCGTGGCCGAACTGCACGGACACATCACCTAGGCCTCGGTATAGTCCGGCCCCGGCGCTTTGCAACCGCGCCCAAGCCCGGTCCGATACCGGTCGTCGATAACCAGGGAGAGCATGCGATGGGCATGATCAGCGAGTTCAAAGAGTTCATTGCGCGCGGCAACGTGGTCGATCTGGCCGTCGGTGTGGTCATCGGCGCGGCGTTCGGCAAGATCGTCACCGCGCTGGTCGATGGCATCGTCATGCCGGTGATCGGCTACCTGTCCGGCGGCATCAGCGTCACCGACTGGAAGTACGTGCTCAAGCCCTCGCAGCTGGACGCGGCGGGCAAGGAAGTCGCGGCCGAGGTCGCGGTGAAGTACGGCATGTTCCTGCAGACCGCGATCGATTTCGTGCTGATCGCCTTCGTGATCTTCATCGTCCTCAAGGGCTACAACAAGCTGCGCAAGCCGGCCGACGCCGCGCCCGCGGCGACGCCGGAAGACGTGCTGCTGCTGCGCGAGATTCGCGATTCGCTGAAGAAGTAAGCCCGGCGCTTGCCTGGATCCCGGAACGGCCGCCTAGCGCGGCCGTTCTGCTTTTTGAGGGTGACCTTTGTGGGTGGCCGTTTGTGGGAGAGGGCTTTTTTGTGGGAGGGGCTTCAGCCCCGATGCTTTTCTTTCAGTTCGCGGCAATCCGACCGGAAAGCATCGGGGCTGAAGCCCCTCCCACAAAAGATTCCGAAACGACACAAGCGGCAAAGCCGCGCTCGCCCCTACCGCCTCAAGCCCCGCGATAGTCAGCGACAAAAAACACTCAAGGCCGATGTGACTTTTCTCAGGTAGCGGCCCGCGCGCGGGTTGCTAAGCTCGCCGCTTCGCCTTCGCCGCCGACCTCCCGCGCGGCAGGCTCGCTTGAGGAGATGGGGAATGCGCGCACGGTTATGGGCAGCGATGGCTGCCGTGTTGTTCACCGGTTCGATCACGGCCACGGCGGCCGCGGCCGCCACGCGCGAAACCCGCATACCCGACGCCTCGATCCAGGCCGCGGCCGAGTTGCGCGAACGCGCGCTCGCCAGCGACCTGGGCTACAAGATCGTCGAGTCGCTGACCACCGAAGTCGGCCCGCGCCTGGCCGGCAGCGAAGCCGATGCGCGCGCGGTGGCCTGGGCGGAAGCGAAATTCCGCAGCCTGGGCTTCGACAAAGTCTGGCTGGAACCGGTGACCTTCCCGAAATGGGAACGCCGCAGCGAACACGCCGCGGTGATCGGCGCGCACGCGCAGCCGCTGACGCTGACCGCGCTGGGCGGCAGCCCGGGCGGCACGGTCGAGGGCGAGGTCGCGCGCTTTGCGGATCTGGCCGCGCTGGAAGCCGCGCCGGCCGGTTCGCTGGCGGGCAAGATCGCCTTCATCGATTTCGCCATGCCGCGCGCCAAAGACGGCGCTGGTTACGGCCCGGGCGGACGCATCCGCAGCCGCGGCCCGTCGGCGGCGATCCGCGCCGGCGCCGCCGGTTATCTGATGCGTTCGGCCGGCACCGACTCGCACCGCATGCCGCACACCGGCATCACCCGCTTCGACGACGGCCTCAAGCCGATCCCGTCCGCCGCCTTGTCCGCGCCCGACGCCGAGCAGCTCTCGCGCCTGGTCGCGCTGGGCGCGCCGATCCGCGTGCGCGTGGCGCTGGATTGCGGCTGGGACGGCCAGGCGACTTCGCACAACGTCATCGGCGAGATCCGCGGTAAGAGCAAGCCGGACGAAGTGGTGGTGATCGGCGGCCATCTGGATTCGTGGGACCTGGGCACCGGCGCGATCGACGACGGCGCCGGCGTCGGCCTGACCATGGCCGCGGCCAAGTTGATCGGCCAGAGCAAGCTGCGTCCGGCGCGGACCATCCGCGTCGTCGCCTTCGCCAATGAAGAGCAAGGCCTGTACGGCGGCAAGGCCTACGCGGCCAAGCACCTGCCGGACGTCAAGAAGCATCAGATCGGCGCGGAGAGCGACTTCGGCGCGGGCCGCATCTACGCGTACTCGAGTTCGGCGCCGAACTACGCCAAGGCCGCCGACGCGCAGATCGCGCAGGCGCTGGCGCCGCTGGGCATCGAGCACACGCCGGGCAAGGGCGGCCCGGGCCCGGATATCGGCCCGTCCGCGGCCGGCGGTCTGGCCTGGGCGCGGTTGGCGCAGGACGGTACGGATTACTTCGACTACCACCACACGCCCGACGACACGCTCGACAAGATCGATCCGAAGGCGCTGGCGCAGAACGTCGCCGCGTATGCCGTGTTCGCCTATCTGGCCGCGTCGGCCGACGGCGATTTCGGCAGCGAAGCCAAGAAGGTGACGCCGCCGGACGAATGATCGCGGCGTAACGCAGCGCGGTTGATATGGCCGCCCTTTTCCGGGAATGGGAAAGGGCGGTTTTTTTTGGGCTTGGTGTTGAGTCGCGGCGTCGGAGCGGAAGGCGTCGGGCCTGAAGGCCCTCCCACAACGGTTGGACCTCGCCGTCATGCGATGCGCATCGCATTAATCGCGATGCACGGCGCGCGGCGCCCGGTTCGGCCGCCGGATTGCGTTGTAACGGCAACGAAGGCAGGCAAACCCGCCGCGCTTTTATTCCCCTACAAGGACACGCCCATGGATGAGGTCGAATCCCCTTCCGGCATCACTACGCAGATCACCGACGAATTCACCGAACACGACCCGATCACCCAGCGCAACGTCAAATCCATCGCCGAGGCGCCGGCGCAAGCGGTCGCGACGATCTACATGGCGCTGGCCCATGCCATCTCGATCCTGTTTCAGAACGCCGTCGCGGTCCAGCGGGACGCACAGCAACTGGCGACGGCCTCGCTCTCGGCTGGCATCGCCCGGCTCTACGACCACGACGGCGCGCAACGCCCGGAGACGAACATGAGCCAAGGCAACGAAAAACCGTTCGCGCCGGCGATCGCCCTGGGCAACGCGGCCGATGCGCCGACGATCGCGTCCGAGACCGCCGCGCAAGCCGGCGATTCGCAGCCTGGGCCCGACAACGATCCGGCCACGCTGGTGGAACGGCTGCGGGCCGAGATCGAAGCCGAACACGACCGCCACCCGGTGTATTCCGGCATCAGTCAACAGATCGAACAGGCGGTCAAACTGAGCAACCAACAAGTGCTCGGCTCAGCCGGCGAAGTCGCCTACGCCCAGCGCGCCAGCGCCGACGCCTTCGTCGCCGGCTTGCGCCAGGTGTCCGACGCACAGCACCGTCTGCGCGTGCAGTTGCTGCAGGAGGCGGCGACCGCGGTGTGTCTGGATGCGATGCTCAAATCGCCCGAGCACGCCGGCGACTACGCCGAGTTGCTGAAGATCATCAAACATCTGGATTGACGAACGCGCGCGGCTGTCAGCGCCGCGCCTTCCAGGCCGCCAGCAGCACCGCGGTCGCGGCGGCGACGTTGAGGCTTTCGACCTTGCCGCTGCCGGGAATCGACAGACGCAGATCGCAGGCGGCGGCGAGTTCGCGGTCCATGCCCGCGCCTTCGGCGCCAAGCACGTAGATCAAGCGTTGCGGCAACGTCGCGGCGAATACGTCTTCGCCGCCGCTGACCACGGTCGCGGCCAGCACGAAGCCGGCGCTGCGCAACTGCGCCAGAGCGTTGTCGGTGCGGCCCATGCGCACCATCGGCACCGCCTCGGCGCCGCCCTCGGCGACGCGCGCGGCCGCGCCGGACACGCTCAGCTGCGCGTCCTTCGGCAACAGCACCGCGCTCACGCCGAAGTGCGCCGACGAGCGCAGGATCGCGCCGAGGTTGTGCGGATTGCCGACGCCGTCGAGCCAGATCGCCAGTTGCGGGCCCGAGCCCAGATCGCGCAGCCATTCCGACAACGACACCGGTTCTTCGCGCAGCACGTCGGCGACCACGCCTTCGTGATGGCCGCTGGCGGCGAGCTTGTCCAGATCCTGCGACTCGACCACGCGATAACCGACCCGGTTGGCCACGCACCACGACAGCAACGGTTGCAGCTGCGGAATGCGCGGCGCGTCCAGGTACAGCTTGCGGATCGCTTCGGGGCGGCGCGCGAATACCGCGCGGATGGCGTTGATGCCGTACAGGCGCAGTTCGGCGTCGCGGCGCGCGCGCGACGGCGACGGCGACGGCGAATCGAATCCGTCCTCGCCCAAGGGCAAGGCGAATTCGTCGTCGCGTTCGCGATAGGCGCGTTCGGCGCGCGGCGGGCGGTCGTGATGGCCGCGTTCGCGCGTATCGCGCACGTCGTCGCCATGACGATGGCGTTGCTCGCGGCGCTCGGAGCGATCGTGCGGATGCGCATGACCGCCGTGATGCGGCGGCGCATCGGCGGCGGCGGGCACGGCCTCGCGATTGCGAGGCCCGCTGTTGCGATACGGGCTGCCGGCCGCGGGCGGTGCGCCGCCCGGGCGGCCATCGCGCCCGCCCGGCG
>NZ_JBFRDR010000018.1:0-111573 GCF_052113885.1 Lysobacter sp. TAB13
TTCAACGGCCTGGCCAAGACCACCTTCTACCTGCACCTCAAGGAGTGCGAGTTTCGCTTCAACCATCGCCACGACGACCTCTATCGGGCGACCCTTAAGTTGCTACGATCCAACCCCCTCTGAGGGGCGTTTGCTTCCTAAGACCCTTTGTTTTAACCGCTACGCTCAGCGCACTGCTTCGATCCGCGCCAACGCATCGCGGGCGGTCATGATCGCAATGCGCTGGAATTGTCCGAGGTCGAGCAGATGGCGATCGCCGGAGACGATCAAATCGGCGCGAGCATAAATGCGCTGTTTTTGAGTGCGGCAGGCTTGCTGTTGTTTATATTGGGACTTGAAGAGGTAAACGTCCGGCAGCAGTCAGCCGAATCAGGGCCCGGATATGGAGGGGGACGAAGTCCGTGTTCGACATGCAGCTTCCAGGGCAGCGGTACGATGTAGCCGGCGGATTGAATTGCAGCTTTTTTGGGATTACGAGGCTGGGACGGGACGTTACGCGCATGGTCGAAGATCGCCGTTCTCGTCCGGAAGGGTGCGAAATGGCAGCGATAGCGACGCCGTAACCGCGAGGGCCGGCGTTTGAGGGGGCCACTGGCGTATGCGGATGCACATGGGCATGTGCCTGTGAGGCCGTCAACGAAGACCCGGGCCGGTTGCGAGTCGGTTCAACACATGACGTGTTCGCTGGGTTCGCGCGGGCACGCATCCGGCGCACGGCGCTGCCGGCCCGTGCTGTCTACTGGGCGGCTGACA
Source organism: Lysobacter sp. TAB13 (assembly GCF_052113885.1). Lineage (NCBI taxonomy): Bacteria > Pseudomonadati > Pseudomonadota > Gammaproteobacteria > Lysobacterales > Lysobacteraceae > Lysobacter > Lysobacter sp. TAB13. The sequence goes on from NZ_JBFRDR010000018.1 coordinate 754, forward strand.
ACGCCCTGAGAAACGCCAACAACTGCCTGCGCTCCTCTACCGTCATCGATAACGGCCGCCCCTTGTTAATACCGCGGTAATAGACCTCCTGGTCTACGGCCTCCTCCAGCGTCGCAACCGAGCCGTCGTGCATGTACGGGGCGGTCAAGGCAACGTTGCGCAGCGATGGGGTGCGGAATGCGGCGAGGTCGGCCGGTTTGCGGCTGGCGACGAAATGGCCCAGGCCGGCGATATCGACTTCGGTCAGAACGAGGTGGCCGAGATTGCATTTGCCGTCCAGACGTGGAATCAGCGCCGCCACTTTGCCGGCGATGGCGTTGTCATTGATGCCGAGGTGATGAAAGTGGTCGTCGGTGAAGCGGGGGCGCGGCTTTTGCATCACATGGCATTCGCTGCAGGCAGCCTTGCCGGTGAACAGGGCCAGGCCGGCTTGTTCGTCGGGGCCAAGCGCGTTGCGGTTGCCGGAACGGTAGCGGTCGTAAGCACTGTCGCCGCTGCGCAGCGTGCGCAGATGCGCGGCCAGGGCAGCGGCCACCGCCTCGGCGGATGCTCCGCCCAGATCCGCGAACGCGGCGGTGTACTTCGGATCGGCGCGTAAGCGCTGCAGCAAATCGTCAATCGAACCCAGCCCCATCTCGACCGGATTGGTCAGTGGTTGCAGTACGACCTGTTCTAGCCGGGTCTCACGTCCATCCCAGAACAGATGCGGCAGCTCGCCAACATCGAGCAAGGTCGGCGCATTGCGGGTGCCGGTTTGGCCGTACACGCCCAGCGAGAGCGGACGCCCGTCGGAGAACGCATGCTCTGGACGGTGGCAGGAGACGCAGCCGGTGCGACCGTCGGCGCCGAGCCGGGTGTCGGCGAACAGGCGACCGCCGAGAACGGCCCACCGGGCGTCCGTCGCCGCCGGCGCGGGCGTTTGGCCGCATCCTGCCGCGAGCACGACCAGTGTGATCGCCAAACACGACAGCCATCGACGGGGCTTGAGTGAAGTGCGCATTGCATTCAGTCCATTGAGGCGAAAAGGTCGCGATCTGGCGCCGCGTCCGGTCACGATAACGCGGCTTCGGCTCGTGCTATTCGTCCACCAACGACCCACCCGGCAAGAAATTCCACGTCCGCGTGACATGCAGAATGTCCGGATTCTCTTCGGTCTTAGGCAACGGCGGATACGGCTCAGCCAGCCGGGCGATACGCAGGGCCGAGGCGTCCAGCAAAGCGATGCCGCTGCTGCGCACGATATCCGCGCGCTCGACGCTGCCGTTGCGGCGCACCGCCACGCTGATCACCACTTGCCCGGCCAGCCGGCGGCGGCGGGCTTCGTCGGGGTAGTTGAGGTTGCCCACGCGCTCGACCCGGTCCACCCACGAGCGCAGGTAGCCGGCCCAGGCGTATTCGGTGGTGCTGGCGGAGACGAACTTGCGGGTCGGGCGCTTGGCGTAGCGCTCCGAGCGCATGTGGATCTCGGCGGCTAGGCGCGCCATCTCGATGTCGTGTTCGATCTTGCGCTCGCCGGGCGGCAGCGGCCGCTCGGTCGGAGTCTGGGTGGCGCGGTCGCGGGCGACCACGGTCTCGCCGCGGGTGCTGCTGACCACGCGCGCGACCGGCTCGGGCTGCGCGGTGGGCGACTGCGCGCGCAGCGCCATCTGCGCCACGCCGGCCTCGGCCTGCGGCGCCGGCCCGGATTGGTTGTCGCGCGGGCGGGTGCTCTTGTCGTGCTCGCCGCCGCCCTGGTTGTTGGCCTGGGCGAGGAAATCGGCCTGCTTGGGCGTCAGCGCGGTCTGGGTCTGGGTCAGGATCACGTCCAGCGTCGGTACCACCGGCGCGGCTTTCTCCAGGGTGTAGCCGACGCCGAGCAGAAGAATGCCGTGGACGATGACCGACAGCACCATGGTGGCGCTGAAACGTTGCGGCTCGGCCAGGCCGCCGCCGGGCAGGGGTGGCGCGATGGAACTCATGCGGCGCGGGCGGCTTGCAGGCGGGCCTCGATGGCGTCGAACAGCAGGCCGGCGATATTGAGGCCGAATTGTTCGTCGAGTTCGCGGATGCAGGTCGGGCTGGTGACGTTGAGCTCGGTCATGTAGTCGCCGATCACGTCCAGGCCCACGAACAGCATGCCGCGGCGCTTCATCTCCGGGCCGACCTCGTGGGCGATCCAGCGGTCGCGATCGCTCAGCGGGCGGCCTTCGCCGCGGCCGCCGGCGGCGAGGTTGCCGCGGAACTCGTCGCCCTGCGGGATGCGGGCCAGGGCGTAGTCCACCGGCACGCCATCGACCAGCAGGATGCGTTTGTCGCCGGCGCTGATCTGCGGCAGGAATTTCTGCGCCATGACCAAATGCCGCCCGCCATCGCCAAGGGTTTCCAGAATGACGTTGAGGTTGGCCTCGCCCGCGCTGGCGCGGAAGATCGAGCGCCCGCCCATGCCGTCCAACGGCTTGAGCACCGCCTGGCCGTGCTGCTGGACGAAGGCCTTAAGCTGGGCCGCGTCGCGGCTGACCAGGGTGTCGATGCAGCACTGCGGAAACAGCAGGGCGGCCAGTTTCTCGTTGTAGTCGCGCAGCCCCTGCGGGTCGTTGACCACGAACGCGCCGGAGCGCTGGGCGACGGACAGGATCTGGGTGTCGTGCAGGTACTCGGCATCGACCGGCGGGTCCTTGCGCATCAGGATCACGTGCGCGGCGCCGAGTTCAATTTGTGACCAGCCACTCAATTCGTGCCAGCCGGCCTTGTCGTCGCGCACGGTCAAAGCAGCGACTTTCGCCACGGCTTTACCGCCCACCAGGCTCAAACCGCCCGGTTCTACATACCAGAGCCGATGTCCGCGCCGCTGGGCTTCCAGTAGCATGGCGAAAGTCGAGTCCTTGGCGATCTTGATCGACCCGATGGGGTCCATCACGACGACGATGTCCAACGGCATGGGAACGGAATCCTGAAAGATTGACGTGATGGTAGCAGGCGGGTCACCGGTATCTGTCATGATGTCGGGGTCGCAAACGGCCGCCCTGCGTCCATTTGCGACACGCAACGATCAGGTCATCGCACGATGCCAGGGGCGACGATACGCAGGTCGATGGAGGGGTTCTGCCGCATCGTGTGATGCGCGGCAGATGTCCTTCGTGACGCCGGTGCGTTGCGTATTCAGTTTCCAAGCACGGAATGCGCGCTTGACAGCCTGCGTGCGGCTTGGAATAAAGACGGCTTCGCAACGCCCGGGGATTTCACGGCGTTTGCAATGGGGGATACAAAGAATGCTCGACGAGGTTCGTAGCGGCAGCCTCGATGGTCTCAGGGTCATGGTGATCGACGATTCCAAGACCATCCGTCGAACCGCCGAGACGCTGTTGAAACGCGAAGGATGCGAGGTGGTCACGGCCATCGACGGGTTCGAAGCGTTGGCGAAGATCGCCGACCAGCAGCCACAGATCATTTTCGTGGATATCATGATGCCGCGTCTGGACGGCTATCAGACCTGTGCGCTCATCAAGAACAATCAATTGTTCAAGGGCACGCCGGTCATCATGTTGTCGTCCAAGGACGGTCTGTTCGACAAGGCGAGGGGTCGCATCGTCGGCTCCGAGCAATATCTGACGAAGCCTTTCACGCGCGAGGAACTCCTCGACGCGATCCGCAAGCACGTACACGCCTGACCGGGGGGTAAGGCACACCATGGCACGCATCCTGCTTATCGAGGACTCGCCGACGGATACCGCGGTCCTGACTCAGTTGCTGCAGCGCAACGGGCACGAAGTCTTCGCCGCGGGCAGTGCCGAGGACGGTATCGAGACCGCCAAGCGGGAACGGCCGGACCTGGTGATGATGGACGTGGTGTTGCCGGGCATGAACGGGTTCCAGGCCACGCGCGCGCTCAGCCGCGACGCGCAGACCAAGGAAATCCCGGTCCTGATCGTCAGCACCAAGGGCATGGAGACCGACCGCGCCTGGGGCATGCGCCAGGGCGCGCGCGACTACATCGTCAAACCGCCGCGCGAGGAAGACCTGATCGCGCGGATCAAAGAATTGCTGGGTAACTGACACGATGACCTTGAAGACGCCGTTCGATGTGCTGAGCGATTACGAGCGCCGCTCCCTGGCGCACGTACCCGGTCTGCCCGAACAGCTCGATGCGCCCGGCCTGTGGCGCGGCGTCGGCTACCGCATCGGCGGGCGCCGGCTGGCCTCGACCTTCACCGAGGTGGTGGAAATCCTCTCGCTGCCGCAGGTCACCCAGGTTCCCGGCGCGCAGCCGTGGATGCTCGGGCTGGCCAACGTGCGCGGCAGCCTGCTGCCCATCGTCGATCTCAAGCAGTTCCTGGAAGGCGAGCGCACCGTGCTGCACGAAGGCCAGCGCATCTTGCTGGTGCGCCAGCCCGGCGGCGACGTGGCGGTGCTGATCGACGAGCTCTACGGCCAGCGCAGCTTCCACGACCAGCAGCAGGTCAGCCTCGAAGAAGCGGCCGGCGACGGCCTCATCGAGGGGCGTTACACCCATTTCATCGATCGCGCCTACCGCATCGATGGCCAGCCCTGGGGCATCTTCAGCCTCGACCGGCTGGCGCGCACTCCCGAATTCCGACAAGCAGCGGCCTGAAGCCGCTCCCTTCAATCCAGCACGCAAACGCACGTACACCTGAGGTTTCCGAACCATGAGCACTGTGATGGACAACGCCGGCAAGAGCCGCCTACTGGGCGCCAATACCTGGCTGATCGTGCTGGGCCTATCGGTGTTGGTGTTCGGCCTCAATACAGGCTACGCGACCTGGAAGGCGGCCCGGTTGGGCGGCGCCAGCTCGGCGGCCTCGCGCCTGCAGGTCAACTCGCAGAAGCTCGCGGTGCAGGGGCGTGAAGCGGTCGGCGGCAACAAGGACACCTTCGCCGAGTTCAAGAAGACCAAGGCGGCCATCGACGGCGACATCCAGCGCCTCAACGACAACTACGGCAACACCGCCGGCGTGTCCGGCCCGATCGGCGTGGTCAGCAAGAGCTGGGAGCCGATGGGCAAGAGCGCCGATCAGGTGATCGCCTCCGAGCAAGCGGTGCTGGCCCTGGCCGGCAACGCCGACAGCTTCTCCGGCCGCGTGCCGCAGCTGCAGGCGCGCCTGGACGAACTGGTCCGCGCGATGTCGGCCTCCGGCTCTCCCTCCTCGCAGGTCTACATCGCCCTGCGCCAGGTGGTGCTGTCGGCGACCATGGCCCGCCGCATCACCGAAATCCGCGCCGGCGGCAGCGGCGCCGGCATGGCCGGCGAAGCGCTCGGCCGCGACGCGATCGTGTTCGGCAACATCCTCACCGGCCTGCGCAAGGGCGACACCTCCTTCGGCGTCAACGCCCTGTCCAACGGCGGCGCGCTCGCCGCGCTGGGCCAGGCCGAGACCCTGTGGCAGGAAATGAAGAAGGACCTGGACGCCATTTCGGCCAGCTCCAAGAACCTGTTCCAGGCCCAGGCCGCGGCCGAAGCCATCACCGGCGGCTCGGACAAGATGCTCAGCGAGAGCGAGTCGCTGTTCAGCGCCTTCACCTCGTTCGGCTCGGTGCGCGACACCAGCGTGTTCGGCAACATCTGGGTATCGATCATCTCCGGCGTGGCCGCGCTGATCGCCATCGGCGGCTTGCTGTTCTCGCTGAACTACGCCCAGCAGCGCCGCTACCAGACCACGAAGGAACTCAACGACCGTAACCAGGAAGCGATCATGCGCTTGCTGGACGAAATGGGTTCGCTCGCGGAAGGCGACCTGACGGTGAAGGCCACCGTCACCGAGGACATGACCGGCGCGATCGCCGACTCGATCAACTTCGCCGTCGAGCAGCTGCGCAGCCTGGTACAGACCATTACCGACACCTCGGTGCAGGTGGCCTCCAGCGCGCAGGAAACCCAGGCCACCGCCATGCATCTGGCCGAGGCCGCCGAACACCAGGCGCAGGAAATCAACTCCGCCTCCGACCGCATCAGCGAAATCGCGGCCTCCATCGACCAGGTCTCGAAGAACTCCGCCGAGTCGGCCGACGTGGCGCAGCGCTCGGTGCAGATCGCGACCAAGGGCGCGGGCGTGGTGCGGCAGACGATTCAAGGCATGGACTCGATCCGCGACCAGATCCAGGAGACCTCCAAGCGCATCAAGCGGCTGGGCGAAAGCTCGCAGGAAATCGGCTCGATCGTCGAACTGATCAACGACATTTCCGAACAGACCAACATCCTCGCGCTCAACGCGGCCATCCAGGCGGCCTCGGCCGGCGAAGCGGGCCGCGGGTTCGCGGTGGTGGCCGACGAAGTGCAGCGACTCGCCGAACGCGCGTCCAACGCGACGAAGCGAATCGAGACATTGGTCCAGACAATTCAGTCCGACACCAACGAAGCTGTGAGCTCGATGGAACAGACGACTTCCGAAGTGGTCGCCGGTGCGCGCTTGGCGGAAGACGCCGGTACCGCACTGGGCGAGATCGAAAAGGTGTCGTCGGATTTGTCGAACCTGATTCAAGGCATTTCCAGCGCGGCCCAGCAGCAGTCCAGCGCGGCCTCGAATATCACCCAGACGATGAACACGATTCAGCAGATCACCTCGCAGACCTCGCAAGGCGCCAATCAAACGGCAGCATCGATTGGAAACCTCGCGCAGTTGGCCGCCGACCTGCGCCGTTCGGTCGCCGACTTCAAGCTGCCGGCCTAAGGGCGGGCAGCCGAGCCGTTTGAGCGAGGTGCGGTGATGGACCGGCAGTTGCAGCAGGCGGCACAGACATACGAAAGGGTTGTACCGAGGATGAAGCGTCCGACACATCGCTGGCTGAGCCATGGACCGCGTCTGCGATGCGGCCGCGTAGAAGGGCGGATCACGTCATGACCGCCCTGCGCGAAGCCATCGACACCACCACGCTGGGCTGGATCAAGCCCGAGCTGGACGAAACCCTGCGTCAGGCGCGGCAGGAGATCGAGGCGTTCGCCGAAGATCCCGCCGACACCTCGCGCATGCGCGTGTGCGCCAACCATCTGCATCAGGTGCACGGCACCTTGCGCATGGTCGAGCTGTACGCCCCGGCGATGGTCGCCGAGGAAATGGAGCGCCTGGCCGTGGCGCTGCAGCAAGGCGCGGTCCACGACCGCGACGAAGCCTGCGCGGCGCTGATGCGCGGCGTGGTGCTGCTGCCCGATTACCTGGAACGCCTGCAGGGCGGCCATCGCGATATTCCGATCGTGCTGCTGCCCTTGCTCAACGAACTGCGCGCCACGCGCGGCGAGTCGGGCCTCAACGAAAGCGTGCTGTTCGCGCCGAACCTCGACCGTCCGCTGCCGGCGCATCTGCCGCCGCCGCTGCCGGTCGGCGCCGCCGGCGGACGCAACACCAGCGCTCCGCATCTGGCCTCGCTGCGCGACGCCCTGGCCGCATGGCCGGAAGACGGCGCGCCGGGCAACGCTTCGCAACTGGCCTCGGCCATCGACGGCCTGCTGGCCGACGTGGTGCTGGAACCGGTGCGGCGCATGCTGTGGGTCGCATCCTCCGTGGCCCACGCGCTGCGCGACGGCGCCTTGCCGCCGACCCGCGCGCTGCGCCAGGCCTTCGGCGGCGTCGAGCGCGAAGCCCGGCAGATGCTGGCCGACGACGGCTTCAGCGCGCCGCGCGGCGAGCCCGCCGCCGAGCCGACCCGCCAACTGCTGTACCACGTCGCCCACAGCGACGGCCGCCATCCGGCGCTGGACGACCTGCGCCAGACCTTCGAACTCGCCGCGCACCTGCCCAGCGAGTCGGAACTCGAACACGCCCGCGGCAGCCTCAGCGGCCGCAATCGCGCCCTGCTCGACACCGTCGCGGCGGCGATCAAGGAAGACCTGCTGCGGGTCAAGGACGCGCTCGACCTGCACCTGCGCACCAACCAGACCGACCCGGGTGAACTGCGCCCGCAGGTCGAAGCCCTGGCCCGGGTCAGCGACACGCTCGGCATGATGGGGCTGGGCATGGCCCGCACCGTCGTGCTGCAGCAGCGCGAGGCCATGAGCGAAATCGCCGAAGGCCGCCGCGCCGCCGACGAAGGCACCTTGCTCGATGTCGCCGGCGCCCTGCTGTACGTGGACGCCTCGCTCGACGACCAGGTCTCGCGCCTGGGCCTGCCCGACGACAAGGCCGAGGAAGACCTGCTCGCCGGCGAAGCGCGCAAGGTGCTCGACGTGGTCGCGCGCGAAGCCATCGCCAACTTCGGCGACGCGCGCCAGTCCTTCGTCGCCTTCGTCGAGACCAAGTGGGATCACGAAGAACTCATCGAAGTGCCGCGCGTGCTCGACGAAGTCGCCGGCGCCCTGCGCATGATCGAGCTGCCGCTGGCCGCCGATTACCTCACCGGCGTCAAGCGCTACACCGAAGTCGAACTGATCGGCCGCCGCCGCGTGCCCAGCGGCCAGCAGCTCGACACCCTGGCCGATGCCCTGGCCAGCCTGGAGTACTACCTCGAAGCGCTGCGCGAGCAACGCCCGAACCGCGACGACATCCTCGACATCGCCCGCCAGAGCCTGGAAGCGCTGCGCTACTGGCCGCTGCCGGACGTGGTCCGGGCCGAGCCGCAGGCCGAACAGGCCGTCGCGCCGGCGACCGCCGAAGCCGCATCCCAGAACGGCGCGCAGGCGCCTGTCGCAACTCCGCCCGCGCAGAACCAGATTCCCGCCGCCGCCGAATGGACCCTGTCCGACGTGCAGGCGCGCGAGCTGTCGACTTCGTCCGAGTCGGTCGACGCCGAACACGGCGCCGCCCAGTACGCCTCGGCCTTCGACGCCGAGCCGAGCACGGCGCAGCAACCGGCCGAAGCGGCCGACATCACCGAACGCGTTTCCGGCGGGCTGGTCAACAGCGCGCTGATGGAAGCGGTGCCATCCTCGCCGCCGTCCTTCCTCGGCCAGTCGCAGCCCGCCCACGGCGGCTTCGAGACCGTGGACGACATAGACGACGAAGTGCGGGAAATCTTCCTCGAGGAATTCGAAGAAGAAATCGCCAACCTCGATCACCTGCTGCCGGCCTGGCGCGAAACGCCGGAAGACCTGGCGCGCGTGCAGCCGGTGCGGCGCGTGTTCCATACCCTCAAGGGCAGCGGCCGCCTGGTCGGCGCGCGTACCCTGGGCGAATTCAGCTGGAAGATCGAAAACCTGCTCAACCGGGTGCGCGAGCACGGCCGTCCGGCCAGCCCGCAGGTCATCGATCTGATCGAGCACGCGCATCGCGCGCTGCCGGGCTTCTACGCCGCGCTGCGCAACGAAGCGCCGCTGAGCGTGGACGTGGCCGGCATCGAAGCGCATGCCGACCTGCTCGCCAGCGGCGAAGAAACGTTCTATCAGGCGCCCGCGCCGGTGTCCGCCGAGGCGCCGGTCGAAGCCGCCGCGCCGCCGGCGGTCGTCACCGAAGGCCCGTACGTGCCGGCCTCGGTCGATCCGGTGCTGCTGGAAATCCTCGACGGCGAAGTCGCCGGCCACCTCGTCACCATCGAGGCCTGGCTCGCCAGCGCGCAGGCCAAGCCGCAGCTGGCCAGCGATCAACTGCAGCGTTCGATCCACACCTTGAACGGCGCCTTCGCGATGACCGAAGTGCCGGTCATCACCGACGTCACCGCGCCCACCGAAGCCTACGTCAAGCGCCTGCTCGCCAGCGGCGCGCCGGCCAGCAGCGAAGGCATCTCCGCGCTGAGCGCGGTCGCCGACGCGATCCGCCGCACGGTCGAGGCGCTGAAGTCGCCGACCCCGCACGTGCCGATGTTCCTCGGCCTGCCCGAACGCATCGCCGCGCTGCGCGACAGCCTGCCCGACGCGCGCTCGCCGATGATCGTGGAAGAGTTCGAAGTCGAACTCGACGAACTGCCCGACGGCCAGGAACTGTCCGAACTCACCGCCACCGATCTGAGCGCTTTCGAAGGCTACGATCTGCAGCGCGAGAGCGAAGACGGCCCGGCGCCGTCGCAGACCGCCACGCCCGCGTCCAACGAAGAAGCCTTCGAGATCAATCTCGACGAGCTGCCGGGCGAACTCGACGCGCACACCCTGGGTGCGTTGGGCCTGAGCGATAACAGCATCGAAAAAGCCCGCGTCGACGCCGAGCGCGCCGTCGCCGAACAGGCCGCGGCCGAACGCATCGCCGCCGAACAGGCGCAAGCCGAGCGTGCCCAGGCCGAACGCGCCGAAGCCGAGCGCGTGGCCGCCGAGCAAGCGCACGCCGCGCGCATCGCCGCCGAACAAGCCGCCGCCGCGCGCGCCGAAGCCGAGCGCGTCGAAGCCGAACGCCTCGCCGCCGAACGCGCCGAAGCCGCGCGTCTGGAAGCCGAACGCCTCGCCGCGGAACAGGCCGAAGCCGCACGCCTGGAAGCCGAGCGTCTGGCAGCGGAGCAAGCCGAAGCCGCACGCCAGGAAGCCGAACGCCTCGCCGCCGAGCAAGCCGAAGCCGCGCGTCTGGAGGCCGAGCGCCTCGCCGCCGAGCAAGCCGAAGCCGCGCGTCTGGAGGCCGAGCGCCTCGCCGCGGAACAAGCCGAAGCCGCGCGTCTGGAAGCCGAACGCCTGGCCGCGGAACACGCCGAAGCCGCGCGTCAGGAAGCCGAACGCCTCGCCGCCGAACGCGCCGAAGCTGCGCGCTTGGAAGCCGAGCGCCGCGAAGCCGAACGTCTGGCCGCCGAAGAGCAGGCCGCCGCCGAACGCCTCACCGCCGAGCAGGCCGAAGCCGCGCGCTTGGAGGCCGAGCGCCTGGAAGCCGAGCGCGTCGCCGAAGAAGAGCGCCTGGAATACGAACGCCTGGAAGCCGAGTACGCCGCCGAAGCGCAACGCGCCGAAGCCGAGCGTCTGGCCGCCGAGCAAGCCGAAGCCGCGCGCCTGGAAGCCGAACGCATCGCCGCCGAACAGGCCGAAGCCGAACGCCTGGAAGCCGAGCGCCTCGCCGCGGAACAAGCCGAAGCCGAGCGTCTGGAAGCCGAACGCCTCGCTGCGGAACACGCCGAAGCCGAACGCCTGGAAGCCGAACGCCTCGCCGCCGAACAAGCCGAAGCCGAGCGTCTGGAAGCCGAACGCCTCGCCGCCGAACAGGCCGAAGCCGAGCGCCTGGAAGCCGAACGCCTCGCCGCCGAACAGGCCGAAGCCGAACGCCTGGAAGCCGAACGCATCGCCGCGGCGCAACGCGACGAAGCCGACCGTCTGCAGGCCGAATATCTGGAAGCGGCCAACAGCGAGCCGGACGAACTCGTCCAGGCTCATCTGCAAGACCTGGCCCGCGAAGCCGAAGCGGCCGCCGCCGCCGAAGCCGCGCAGGCCGCGCGCCGCGCGGCCATGCCGAGCAGCGCCGTGGCCGGTATCTCCGCCGCGCTCGCGGCCGCGTTCGCGCAGGCCTCCAGTGCCGATCCGGACCCGGAAGCCTCGCTCGACCTGAGCGAGCTCGATCCGGAACTGGTCGATATTTTCGTGGAAGAGGGCGGCGATCTGCTCGACCACTCCGACGGCCTGCTCGCGCAACTGCGCGAAGCGCCGAACGAGCGCGAGCCGCTGGTCGGCCTGCAGCGCGATCTGCACACGCTCAAGGGCGGCGCGCGCATGGCCGGCATCATGGCCGTGGGCGAACTCGGCCACGTCATGGAATCGCTGCTGGAATCGGTGGTCGATAACCGCATCGAACTCGGCCGCGACGGCATCGTCCTGCTCGAGCGCGGTTTCGACCGCCTGCACGCGATGGTCACCCGGGTCGGCGGGCGCAAGGCGATCGCCATGCCCAACGCGCTGATCTCGGTGTTCGAAGCGCGCTCGCGCGGCGAAGCGCTGCCGGGCATGGCCGAAGGCTACGAAGGCGAGGGCGCGGCGCAGGCCGAGGCCGTGGACAGCGGCGCGCTCAAGCCGCTGTCGGCGCCGATCGTGGACGCGCCGTTCGCCGACGAAGACGACATCGGCGTGCGCGCTCCGCAGGAACAGGTGCGCATCCGCGCCGACCTGCTCGACCGTCTGGTCAACTACGCCGGCGAAGTGGCGATCTACCGCGCCCGCCTGGAACAGCAGCTGGGCGCGTTCCGCGGCGCGATCGCGGAAATGGCCGCGACCAACCTGCGCATGCGCGATCAGCTGCGCCGCTTGGAAATCGAAACCGAAGCGCAGATCATCGCGCGCTACCAGCGCGAGGGCGAATCGGGCGACCAGTCCTTCGATCCGCTGGAACTCGACCGCTTCTCGACCCTGCAGCAGCTCTCGCGCGCGCTGGGCGAATCGGCGGCCGACCAGAACAGCCTGCAGATCACCCTCGACGATCTGACCCGCCAGTACGAAACCCTGCTGCTGCAACAGTCGCGCGTGAGCTCGGAGCTGCAGGAAGGCCTCATGCGCACGCGCATGGTGCCGTTCGATACGCTGCTGCCGCGTCTGCGCCGCGTGGTGCGTCAGGCTTCCACCGAACTGGGCAAGCAGGTCGCGCTGAAGCTGGAAGGCACCCAGGGCGAACTCGACCGCAACGTGCTCGAACGCATGACCGCGCCGCTGGAGCACATGCTCCGCAACGCGGTCGCGCACGGCCTGGAAAAACCCGAACAGCGCCGCGCCGCCGGCAAGCCGGAAGAAGGCACGGTGCGCATCGCGGTACGCCGCGAAGGTTCGGAAGTCGTGCTGGAAGTGGCCGACGACGGCGCCGGTCTCGACCGCGCCGCGATCCGCCGCCGCGGCGAAGAACGCGGCCTGGTCCGCACCGACGCGGTGCTGTCGGAAGCCGATCTCGACACGCTGATCCTGGAACCGGGCTTCTCCACCGCCGACGAAGTCAGCCGCCTCGCCGGCCGCGGCGTCGGCATGGACGTGGTCGCCAGCGAAGTGCGCCAGCTCGGCGGCACGCTCGACATCCATTCCAACCCGGGCAAGGGCGTTCACTTCACCCTGCGCCTGCCGCAGACGCTCGCGGTCACCCAGGCGGTGTTCGTGCGCATCGGCGACATCACCTTCGCCGTGCCGATCGCCTCGGTGCGCGGCGTCGGCCGCCTGTCGCGCGAACTGCTCGATGCCGGCGATGTGGCTTACCGCTACGGCGGCGAGGACTATCACGTCCACGATCTGGGCGTCCTGGTCGGCCATGCGCCGGCCAAGGCCGAAGGCCAGTTGCAGATGCCGCTGTTGCTGATCCGCTCCGGCGATCTGCGCGCCGCGGTCACCATCGATCAGGTCATCGGCAACCGCGAAATCGTGGTCAAGCCGGTCGGCCCGCAGGTCGCGTCCGTGCCGGGCATCTTCGGCGCGACGATCATGGGCGACGGCCGCGTGGTGGTGATTCTCGACGTCGCCCCGCTGGTGCGCCGTCGCGCCGCGCTGCTGCAGGACTTCGCATTGAACGCGCCGCCGCCGCCGGTTCCGGTGGAAACCCGTCGCGTGCCGCTGGTGATGGTGGTCGACGACTCGGTGACCATGCGCAAGGTGACCGGCCGCGTGCTGGAGCGCCACAACTTCGAAGTGGTCACGGCGAAGGACGGCATCGACGCGCTGGAGCGTCTGGCCGAACGCGTGCCCGACCTCATGCTGCTGGACATCGAAATGCCGCGCATGGACGGCTACGAGCTGGCCACCCAAATGAAGGCCGACCCGCATCTGCGAGACGTGCCGATCGTGATGATCACCTCGCGTACCGGCGAAAAACACCGCCAGCGCGCGTTCGAGATCGGCGTCGAGCGCTATCTCGGCAAGCCTTATCAGGAGCCCGAATTGATCCGCAACGTGTTCGAACTGCTTGGAATTTCGCGTAGTCATGGCTGAAGCAGAACGTCGCGTAGTGTTGTTGGCGCGGGCCGGCGTCGCCTGCGAGCGCCTGCGCGGCGCGCTGGTGGAAGCCGGCGCGAACCTGGTGCTGGAAGGCGACCCGACCGTGCTCGATCCGGCCGCGCTGGATTCGGCCGAGCCGGACGTGGTCGTGGTCGTGCTGGATCCGGCCGCTGAAGACGCGCTGGACCGGTTCGAGAACGTGCTGATCGATCCTTCGATCGAAGTGATCTTCGAGGAGGCCGAACTGGCCGCCTCGCGCGAAGGCTGGGACGCGGCGCGCTGGGCGCGCCACCTCAGCGCCAAGCTCAACCGTCACGACGACGTGCTGCCGCCGGGCCGCGAGCCCGAGCCGGAAGCCGCGCCCGTGCTGGTCGCCGACGGCTTCCAGCGTCCGCAGTCCGATACCTCGCCGCTGGCGCAGGAACCGGTGGCGGCCGATGTCGGCCTGGTGCCGTTGCAGCAGGTCGAAGCGGCGGATGCATCGCCGTTCGGCGAGATCGAGGAAATCGAAGCGGTCGAGGCGTTCGAAGCGGAAAGCTTCGACGCGGCCGATGCCGCTGCGGACGATTTCCATTCCAGCCCGGCCATGCCGCCGCCGGCTTTCGATGCCGCCTCCGTCGAACCGGCGTCCGATCCTTCTTCCTTCGCCGCCGCCGAACAGCTCGGCGAACTGGCGCGCGTCGCGCCGACCGGCTCGGCCGGCGACCGCATCCTGTCCGAACCGCCGCCGCTGCCCGACGAGGCGCGCGAGTTCTTCGCCCGCCAGGCGCTCGGCACCGCCGTGCCTGGCGGCGACACCGATTTCATCGAGATCGACGCCTATCCGGCCGACGAGCCGGTCGAAGAACTGACCGCGCAACCGGCGGCGTTCGACGACAAGCGCGATTCGGATTTCGATTTCGAAGGCCTCACCCTGGAAGCGGTCGACAAACAGTCGGCGGTGCCGGGCGAGGCGCAGCCGTATTCGCCGGCGGTCGGCCAGTGGGTCGAGGCCGATCACATCGACACCGGCCTGCCCGCGCTCGACGAAGCCGGCCTGGGCGACCTGGAAGTGTGGCGCGCGCCGGCGCCGAACCAGGTGCAGGAACTGGTCGATCTGGATGCCTCCTTCGCCGCCGAAGGCGCGCGCATCGATTTCGACGCCACCCATCGCGACGCAACGCCGATCGCGCCGATCGACTTCGACGACGGCCGCGGCGAGCGTCGCGACGGCGGCGCGGAAAACTTCACCTTCGAATCCGGCATGGATTTCGACCTCAGCACCGAAGCGGCGCCGCTGGTCGATCGCATCCCGGTCGCGTCGGCACCGCCGGTGCCGGATTGGTCCTTCAGCGACGAGGCCAGTCTGGTCAGCGCCGCCACCGGCCAGAGCGGCGCGCATGGCGCGGCCTCGATGGGCAAGCACGATCTGGACGAAATCGAGCGCCGCATCTCCGGCCTGGAACTGGTCGATGACCGCCTGCCGGCTTCGACCCGCAGCGGCGCGGTGCTGGTGCTCGCCGGCATCGGCGGCCCCGATGCGGTGCGCCAGTTGCTCGGCGCGCTGCCGGAAAATTTCGATCGTCCGGTGCTGGTGCAGCAACGCCTGGACGGCGGCCGTTACGACAAGCTGGTCGCGCAGATGCAGCGCGCGACCTCGGTGCTGGTCAAGCTCGCCGAACCGGGCTCGCGCACCATCGACGGGGTGATCTACATCCTGCCGGCGGGCGTGGGCATCGAAGCGAGCGACAACGGGATCCAGTTCGTGGAAGGCGGCGACGTGCTCGAGGCGCTGCCCGCGTCCGACAGCGCGGTGCTGTTGTTCAGCGGCGCCGATCCGGGCCAGGTCGATGCGGCGATGAAGCTGTCCGCGCACGGTGCGCTGATCGCCGGCCAGGCGCCCGACGGCTGCTACGACGCGGCCGCCGCCAGCGCGGCGATCGCGCGCGGCGCCGGTCACGGCCAGCCGGCCGATCTGGCGGCCAAGCTGGCGGCGCGCTGGTCCAGGCAAAGCTCGATCTGATCGCGCCGCGCGGCGACGCGCAGCGCGGCATTGTTCCAAAGCGGTCGCCCGATGGCGGCCGCGACGCGTCAACCACCGGCTTCGCCCGTCGAAGCCTTCGCAACAAGCCGCGGCCGCCGCGGCGAGGATTCGCGCGATGTCGAACGAAAACCAAACCAGCGACTCCGCCGGCGACGCCTCGGCGTCCGTCCAGACCGACATCCGCGGCGTGTTGATCCAGGTCGGCGGCGCCCGTCTGCTGCTGCCCAACGCGACCATCGCCGAGGTGCTGTCGTACGCGCCGCCCGCGCCGATCACCGGCGCGCCGCGCTGGCTGCTCGGCCAGACGCGCTGGCGTGGTTGGACCTTGCCGCTGATCGCGTTCGGCGAACTGTCCGGACTGGCGCGCGAACCCGGCGGCCTGGGCAGCAAGGTGGTGGTGCTGAAGGCGCTCAGCGCCGCCTCGCGCCTGCCGTATTTCGCTCTGCTGACCCAGGGCTTCCCGCGCCTGGTCACGGTGGCCGCCGACAGCCTGACCCTGGAAGGCCGCGAAGGCGACGTGCTGCCGCACGGCGTGCAGGCGCGCGTGCGCCTCAACGACGATGCCGCGCTGCTGCCCGACCTGGAAGCGGTCGAGGCGATGATCGGCGAAGCGCTCGCGCAAGCGGCGTGAGTCCGGCGCCGCAGCACGGCGGCGCCGCGTCGTCCGTGCCCGCGCCGCTCGCGTCCGTCAAACGCTATGCCTCGGTCGATGCGCTGCGCGGATTGACCGTCGCGGCGATGCTGCTGGTCAACGATCCGGGCGACTGGGACCACGTCTACGCGCCGTTGCTGCACTCGGCCTGGAACGGATTCACCCCGACCGATCTGGTCTTTCCGATGTTCTTGTTCATCGTCGGCGTGTCGATCGCGCTGGCGATGATGCCGCGCCGCGAGAGCGGCGTGCCCGCCGCCGACCTGCTGCGTCCGGCGCTGTGGCGCGCGCTGCGCATCGTCGGCCTAGGTCTGCTGCTGCACACGCTCTCGATGTGGGTCACCGGCCACGAACACCTGCGCCTGCCCGGCGTGCTGCAACGCATCGGCCTGTGCTTCGCTGCCGCGGCCGTGCTGGCGCTGTACGTGCCGGCGCGCGCGCAGTGGATCGCCTTGTTGGCGTTGCTGGCCGGCTACGCCGCGCTGCTCGCCGCCGGCGGCAGCTACGAGCCGTTCGTCAATATCGCCAGCCGCATCGACAGCGCGCTGTTCGGCGTGCACGTCTATCAGATCGACCCGGTCAGCGGCCGCGGCCACGATCCGGAAGGGCTGGTCTCCGTGCTCGGCGCCCTGGCCACGACCTTGCTTGGCCTGCGCGCCGGCGATTGGCTGCGCCGCGGCCGATTGCGCGCGCTGCTGCTGGCCGGCGGCGTGTGCCTGGCCGCGGGCTGGGCGCTGTCGTACACGCAGCCGATCAACAAAAACCTGTGGACGCCGGCCTACGTGCTGTGGGCGGGCGGTTGGTCGTGCTGGATTCTCGCGCTGTTCCATCGCCTGATCGATCGCGCCGGTTGGCCGCCGATCGGGCGTGCTTTCGGTGTCAACGCGATCGCCGCCTACGGCGGTTCGGCACTGATGTTGTATGCGCTGATGGGATTGGGGTGGCTGGAACCGGTCTATCGCCACGGCTTCGCCGACTGGATGACGCCGCGCTTCGGTCCCTACCTGCCGTCGCTGGCGTTCGCGCTGGCCTTCGTCGCGCTGTGGTGGGCGGTGGTGAAGCTGCTAAATGCGCGGCGCATCTACTTCAAGATTTAGTCCGTGCGTGCCGCACTCGCGGCGAACGGCGCCGAGTCATCGCGAAGTTGTGCCGACGCTACTTAATCAGCGTGCCGATCAGCACGCAGCTCTCGCGCTCAAGATAAACGTCATGTGATGTGTGTCACGTTTATATCGTCGATGCCGGCAGGTTTTTCGTTCTTTTTCCGTCATCCCGGGTTTCAGGCATAAGGCCTCACCCGATTGGCGCACATCGCATGCCTCTCCATCGCTTCCGCCGTGCGCATGAGCGTCGAGGAATGCAGCGATTCCTTTGCGGCGATTCGCTATCGCATTGAAGCGGCGATGTTCGCCGCGCGATCGCGGCCGGCGCGGCCCCTGAGCGCGACGGCGCGTCATTACGATTCGGTAATGCATGCGCGATATGCATGCGATGCACGCAATTGACCTTCAACGTGCACATGCGATGCGGCTATCCGCCGCACCCCGAATTTTTCCCGCTGGACAAGCTTCATTCGTCTCGTTATCGAACGCATGAAGTCCGCGATGTGATGAGCAGCACGTAAGTCGTTTCGCAGACCCGATTGCAGGGATAGGGAAAGCAGGGGAGGAAAGGCGCGGCGCGCCGCATCGATCCCGGTCGCGGCACGCGGATCATCGAGCCGCGGGCGATTTCCACGATGCGGACGCGCCGCGGGGCGCGACAAGGACATCGGCGTCGCGTTCGCGGACCACGCGAGCTGCGTGATCGAAGTAAGCGGACAGCGCGCCGACACACGCGGCGATGCAGACAAGACATGACGTCGGCCCGGCCGCGGCGGTTCGCCGCGCCTTGCCGATAAGCAAAACAGGGGCCGGCACGGCCGGAAAATACAGGGGAAGCAACCATGCGGATCAACACTGCGCTCGCCGGCGCGATGTCCTTGGCGTTCGCCGCGACGGCTCATGCGCAAGCGGCGGACTACAGCCTGCTGGGCGATTGGCCGGTCAAGCTGACCACCGGTTCCGGCGTGGAACTCGGGTTCAAAGGCAATCTGAGTTACGACTACAACGAATTCGGCGACGACCGCTTGCCGTCCGGGGCCGATCGCTTCGTCGATGACGACGCCTGGCGCCGGCAGGAACTCAACGCCTTCGTGCGCAGGCCCGGCGTATTCGAACTCGCGCTCGGCTACGACTTCAAGAGCAAGCTGTGGCTCGACAACTTCCTGCGTCTGTCGAGCAAGGTCGGCGGCGATCTGCGCATCGGCCAGTTCAAGACGCCGGTCGGCTATGAGGAAAGCGCGGTCAGTTCCAACGCCGCCACGTTCATGGAGCGCGCGCTGCCGGTCGGCCTGATGTACGAAGGCCGCCGCCTCGGCGTGGACTGGACCTACGACAAACTCCCGGGCTGGTACTTCAACGCCGCGCTGATGAGCGGCGGCGACCTGCAGGGCGACAACGACGGCCGCACGCTCGGCGCGCGCGTGGTGTTCAACCCGATCAAGACCGACGCCGACGTGATCCACCTGGGCCTGTCGGCCTCCAACGAAAAGCGCGACGACGACCAAGTGCGCGCGCGGGTGCGGCCCGAGGCCTTTCTGACCGACGTGCGCCTGGTCGATTCGGGCGCGCTCAGCCAAGTCGAAGCGATCAATCGCCAGGGCCTGGAAGCGATCTGGCGCCACGGCCCTTTGCTGGTGCAGAGCGAATACCTGCGCATGGGCGTGGACCGCTACAGTCAGCCCGACTACAGCACCGACGGCTATTACATCGCAGGCTCATGGGTGTTGACCGGCGAGGCGCGTCCGTACAAGAACTCGGGCTTCGGCAATCTCAAGCCCAGCCGCGCGTTCGGCGCGGTGGAGGTGGCCGTGCGTTATTCGCAGGTCGATCTCGACGATCGCGGCGTGTCGCTCGGCGGACGCCAGCGCGACTGGACGCTCGGCGCGAACTGGTACATCGGCCAGCACTTCAAGTTGCAGGCGAACTACGTCTGGGCCGACAGCAAGCGCCGCGGCCTGCAACTGGACCCGGACATCGCGCAGCTGCGCATGCAGATCTATTTCTAGGCGCGATCGCGCGAGCGCGGCCGGTCGGGTCCGACCGGCCGGTGCGTTCCAGCCAAGTCCACAGGGGGAAGCCACCATGCAACAGGCCAAGAGCAGCAGCTTCTGGAAGCGCTATTACATTCTGATCGTGGCGGTGAGCCTGTTCCTGCTCATCTCCGGCGCGTTGATCGCCGCCAGCCTGCTGCTGTCGGGACAGATCGCGCAAGGCACCCAGGCCCGCGACTTGAGCGGCGCGGCGCGAAGCGCTTCGCAGATCGTGTTGCGATCGATGCTGGAAATGGATCAGGACATCAAGAACGGCAAGCCGGTTCCGGCCGATCTGCGCGAAACGCTGCGCAAGCGTTCGCAGGTGATCGACAACACGATCAAGCTGTTCCGCAGCGGCGGCCGGTTGCCGGGCGACACCAGCGGCGTGGCGTTCGACATCGCTTTGGCCTCGCCGGAGATGATCCAGACCGACGCCCAACTCGCCAAGCTGTGGGGCCCGTACGAAACGCGGATCAAGGCGGTGCTGGCCGGGCCGAGCGCGGACCCGGCCGAACTGGCCTCGGCGATGGAATACGGCCGCGCCAACAACACCGAGTTGTTCGAACTGTTCAACAAGCTGGTCGCCGGTTCCCAGGCGATCACCGAACAAGCCAACAGCCGCCTGACCCGCGCGCAGACCATCGGCGCGGGCTTGATCATGCTGAACTTCCTGTTCACCGCGCTGGTCGCGTTCCGCCGCCTGCTGGCCGGCGACCGCGCCGTCACCCAGTCGCGCAAGCAGACCGACGACATCCTGGCGACGGTGAAGGAAGGTCTGTTCCTGGTGACCGGCGACTTCACCGTCGGCGAGCAGATGTCGCACTCGCTGCCGCAGATCATGCAGCGCAAGGTCGAGCCGGGCATGAACCTGATCGAAGTGCTGCGACCGATGGTCGCGGCGCAGACGCTGGAGGCCACGCGCGACTATCTGGGCTTGCTGTTCGGCAAGCGGGTGAAGGAAAACCTGGTGGCCAGCCTCAACCCGCTGTCGGAAGTGCCGGTGGCCGGCGGCAGCGACGGACGCGGCCAGCCGCAGTCGCGTTACCTAAACTTCCAGTTCAACCGCGTGCAGGAAAGCGAGGACACGGTCTACCTGCTGGTGACGGTGTCGGACGCGACCGAACGCGTGCGCCTGACGCAGGAAATTGCCGCCGCCAAGACCCGCACCCGTGAGGAAATGGAAGGCCTGCTGCGCGTGCTCAGCCGCGAATCGAGCGAGGTGCGCCTGTTCCTGCATCGCATCGGCGTGGTGCTCGAACGCGTCAACGACGATCTGCGCCAGGCCGCCGCGCGCCGCACCGGCACCGACTACGGCGAACTGGTCAACGCGATCTTCCGCGACGTGCATTCGCTCAAGAGCGAAGCCGCGGCACTGGGCCTGGAGATGATCGAGGCGCTGGCGCATACCTTCGAGGCCGATCTGATCGGGCTGCGCGATCGCGGCAGCATCGAAGGCGCCGACATGGTCAAGATGACCGTGCACTTGGACGACATGTTCGAATGCGTCGCCACCATCCGCGATTTTCTCGACCGCATCGGCGGCGGCCGCGACGCGGGCGCGGCCAAGAGCGCGGCCTCGCCCTCGCAGCGCGCGGTCGAAGGCTGGAACACCCTGGCCGAACGCATCGCCCGCGAGCAGGGCAAGCAGGTTCAGTTGGACATGCAGTTGCAGGCCTTCGACCGCGTGCCGGGCGAAGCCTTGAACGCCTTGCGCACGATCGGCCTGCAATTGCTGCGCAACGCCGTGGTGCACGGCATCGAGACCATGGACGAACGCCGCGCGGCGTCGAAACCGCCGGTCGGCACGGTCAGTTTCCGCAGCGAGGACCTGGGCACGCGCCAGATCGAACTGGTGGTGCGCGACGACGGCCGCGGCATCGACGCCCGGCGCGTGCGCGAGGCGCTGGCCGCGACCGGGCTGTACTCGGCCGAGCGGCTGTCTTCGCTGAGCGACCGCGACGTGATCATGAAAATCTTCGAGCCGGGCGTGTCCACCGCCAGCCACAGCAGCGACCGCGACGCCGGCCACGGCGTCGGCATGGACCTGGTGATGAAACAGGTTCGGGCGATGTCGGGAACGATCTCGATGGCGACCAAGGTCGGCGCCTACACCGAGTTCCGCATCCGCCTGCCGGTCGCCGAGATCAAGCCGGCGCCCGCCGCGACCGCCGGAATACAGGCCGATCCGGGCGAGTTCCAACTCACCTTCTGACGAGTCCAGATCATGATGAAGCTTTTGATCGTCGACGATTCCAACGTGATCCGCCAGCGCATCGCGCGACTGGCCGGCGACACCCGCTTGCCCGGACTGGAGATCGTCGCCCAGGCCCACAACGGCGCCGAGGCCTTGAACATGTTCGTGCGCTATCGCCCGGACGTGGTGACGATGGACCTGACCATGCCGGAAATCGGCGGCGTGGAATGCACCGAGCAGATGGTCGCCATCGACGACAACGTGAACATCCTGGTCGTGTCGGCGCTGAGCGACAAGACCACCGCGATCAGCGCGCTGAAGAAAGGCGCGCGCGGATTTCTCTACAAACCGTTCACCGACGACCAACTGGTCGGGGCCTTACTGGAGATGCTGCCGTAATGAGCGACCTCAACGAAACCGAAATCAAGGTCTTCATCGACGCGGTGACGAACTATTTCAACCAACTCACCCAGGAGGCCGCGGTGGTGCGCGGCGCATTCCTCGACGACAACAGCGGGACCGTGCCGGTGTACGACTACAGCGGCCAGATCGCGATCAGCGGGCAGTTCCGCGGCACCATCACGGTATCGGCGCCGCGCGCGATGATCCGCCATCTGTTGCTGGCGCTCAACGAAAGCGATCAGTCCGACGCCAACCTGCGCGACACCGTCGGCGAGTTGGCCAACACCCTGGCCGGCAACGCGCGCAAGCACTTCGGCGGCGAGATGGAGATTTCCGTGCCCAAGACCGCGGCCGGCGCGATCGGCCACTCCGGATCGCGCAAACGGCCGTACGTGATCATGGTGAGTTGGAAAACCTATAGCGCCTCGCTGGTGGTCGATATCGAACGCCTGGACTGAGTCTGCGTGGGCGAGAGCTTCGCGAAGGCGGCCCCGGCCGCGTGGGAGCGTCGCCGCGGCGCCGAAACCCCCTTGAACCATCGGCGCCGCGATGGTCCGTGTTCCGCGGGTCGGGGCCGTCCTTCGCGATCTTGATCGGAACCGCGGGGCAGCGCGGCGCAAGCGGGGCGATGGCCGCGTCGCGCGATTCGCCAGTCGGGAAGCGGCAAACGCAGGCGAGGAGTGCGCAAGGGCGAGGCGTGCGGAGTCAGGCAGTCGTTTGTTGGGTGCGTTTGCGGTTTCAGGTTCTCGATCGCACAGGGAGGAGCGGGAGATGTCCGATACGATGAAAGGCATCCGCATGCGTTATGCGCGGTTGTTCGGCGCGGTCGCCGCGATCGCGGTCTGCGCCGCGGTGATGGCAGGAGCGGCGGCGGGCTTGATCGCGCGGGATGCGGAAAGCGACGGGCTGTTCGGGATCGTCGGCGACGGCCCGCGCATGATGATGATCGGCGCCGGATTGTCGCTGCTGGCGGCGGTCGCGTATCTGATCCTGGGGCCGCTGCGGCGCCTGTACGCGCACGAGCGCGAGCAGGCGGCGTGGCGCGAGTTCACCGAGGATGCCTTGCGCGCGGTGCCCGACGGGCTGTTCCTGATCGATTCGAACTTCATCATCCGCGATCCGGTCTCGCCGGCCTTGCTGCAGGTGCTGCAACGCAAGCTGTGGCCGGGCATGGACCTGATCGAAGTGCTGCGGCCGATGCTCGCGGACGATACCCTGGAGGCGACGCGCGGCTATCTGAAGCTGTTGTTCGCCGAACACGCGCGCGATCGCCGCATCGCCGCGCGCAATCCGCTGGCCGAAGTGGTATTCGCTGGGCCGCCGTCGCGGCAGGCGCAGGTGGGGTTCCGTTTCGAGCGGGTCGAGCGCGACGGCGCGGCGCAGTATCTGCTGGTGAGCGTCAGCGACATCGGCGAGCGTCTGCGCCTGGGCAAGGAACTGGCCGGCGCCAGACTGCGCTTGCGCGCGCAGCTCGAAGGTCTGGTGCGCGCCTTGGGCCACGACAGCGCGCGGATTCGCGCCTGCCTGAATCACGGCGACGCGGCCGTGGAGCGCATACGCGTGCGATTGCAGCGTCTGTGCACGGCCGCGGACATGGACGAGCGGTCAGCCTCGTATCGGGCGCTGATCGCCGACGCGCAGTCGCTCAAGAGCGAGGCCGGCGAGATCGATCTGGACCTGATCGAAACGCCTGCGCATGGCCTCGAACTCGATCTGGTCGAACTGAGCCATCGGCCCGAGTTCGGCCATGAGGATGCGCGCCGGCTCGGCGCGGAGGTGGAGTATCTGGGCGAGCGCATCGGCACGATGCGTGAGTTGTTGGTCCAGATCGACGGCAGGGCGTCGGCGGCCGTGGTGGCGAGCGAGCCTGTGCCGCTTGCGCCGTTGTCGGTCGAGGCGGGGCAGGCCTCGGTGATCGAATCGACCTTCGCGCAAGCGATCGCGCCGCAAGCCGCCATGGCGACGCTCGCGCAGGCGTCGATCGATGCGACCACTGCACGTGTATCCGATGCGTTGGTCGCCGGCGAATCCGCGCAGCCTCCGGTATCGGTATCTGCGCCAGCACCCGAAGCGGGATCGCGCGACGATCCGGATCATGGCCAACTCACGGAACAGATCCCGATCGCCGCCAGCGCCGCCGCCATCGCGGGCGGCCCGGAGCGCGCGGCGGCGTTTCTTGAGCGCATGCAATCGCGTATCCCCGCGCGGGTGAGCGGCTCCGAGCCGCCGCAGCCGCAGCAGTCGGCATCGCCTGCGCCCTCGGCGCAACCGCCGCTCGTGCGCCCAGGCTTACCCACGCGGCCGGTAAAGGCCACGCAACCCGAGCAGCCACCGCTACTGTCGCCAACGCCCGCGACCGCATCGCCAAAGATCGAATCGCAGCCGCCTGCCGCGCTGCGATTGAGTCCGTCGCTGCCGTGGATGAACCCGCTCGCCGCGTCGGGCGGTGCGGCCGAAGTCGGCTCGCGTTCGCCTGCGAACAGTGCTTCGGCTCAGCCGCAGGCATCGCCAACGCCGCAGACACCGGCGCCCGCGGAAACCGACACGGGAATCGTGCCGGCAGCCATGCCGTCCACCGAGTCGTCGCCTTCGATCAAGATCGAACCCGCCGACCCGCCCATGCCCGCCGCTGCGATAACCAATGCGCCGAGCAAAGCCGTCGTCGAAACAACGAGCAACGCGACAGACGCCAACGCTTCGACTGCGACGACTCCGCCCCTCGCCAGCCACGACACCGGCGCAGCCACGCAAGCCGACATCGAACTGACCATCGATCCCGCCTCCACTCCCGCGAAGGCGACCGCCGACGATCCGGCCAGGATCGCCGCCGCTCAAGCCTTCGACAACGGCGCCGAAGAAGCCTTCGCACTGGTGCCGCTGCTGGCGCTGTCCGGCGGCGACACCGTGCTGTCGTCGTCGAAGGCGGCATTCGCCGATTGGGCCGCGCACGCGCGGCAACTGGCCGGGCAGCAGAGCAAGTCGGTGCGGGTGGAGGCGGTGCTGGATCTGTTCGAGCAATTGCCGGAGCCGGCGGTCGCGGTCCTGCGCGAAGTCGGCAGGGAACTGGTCGCTAACGCGGTCACGCACGGGATCGAGTCGATGTCGATGCGCCGCCGGGTCGGCAAGGACCCGGTCGGCGTGGTGCGGCTGGTACTGAGCCGCGAGGAATCGGTCTGGCAGTTCGTCGTGCGCGACGACGGCCGCGGCATCAACCTGGTGCGCCTGCGCGCGGCGCTGCTGCGCGAGGGCCGCTATCGCATCGACGTGGTCAGCCGCATGAGCGAGCGCGATGCGATCCTGAAAATCTTCGAGCCCGGCGTGACCACGGCGGCCAGCAGCGAAGGCGACAGCGGCTTGGGCATGGGTCTGCCGGTGGTGATGGAACGCCTCCGCGGCCTGGGCGCGCGCATGGCGCTGGCGACGGTGGCGGGGAAATCGACCGAGTTGCGGATGCGCTGGACGCAGCGGTGAAATTTGCCGGCGATCGCGGAGCCGCCGCGATCGCCGCCGCTGCTCAGGCCAGATCGCCGAAGCGCGCCTGCAGCGCCGCGATCGCCGCCAGCCCGGCGGTTTCGGTGCGCAGGATGCGCGGGCCCAGCCGCAATCCCTGGAAACCGGCATCGCGCAGTTGTTGACGGTCGAGCGGCGACCATCCGCCTTCCGGGCCGATCGCCAGCAGCACCGGCGCATCAAAGGCGAGCGCGAGCGTGGCGAACGCCAACTCGCCGTCCGGGTCGAGGATCAAGCGCGCGCCGCCGGCTGGCAACGCCGCCAGCACCGCTGCCAGCGAACGCGGCGTGGCGACCTCGGGCACGCAGGCGCGACCGCTTTGTTCGCAAGCCGAGGCGACCACGCTGCGCCAATGCGCCAGGCGTTTTTCCGCGCGCGCTTCGTCGAGCTTGACCTCGCTGCGCTGCGACCACAGCGGCAGCACCGCGCTCACGCCGAGCTCGGTGGCCTTCTGCAGGATCAGGTCCATCTTCTCGCCGCGCGCCACGCCCTGCAGCAGATGCAGGCGCAGCGGCGATTCGCGTTCGACTTCTTGCGCGGAGTCGATCCGCACCCGCACTTCGCGCTTGCCCAGCGCGCTGATCTGGCCGTGGTAGTCGCGGCCGTCGCCGTTGAACAGCACGCAGGCGTCGCCGACTTCGTGCCGCAGCACCCGCGCCAGGTGAGTGGCCGGGCCTTCCGGCAACACGACCTCGCTGCCGAGCGCGAGCTGCGCATCGACATGGACTCGGGTCAGGCGCATGCGTCGGCCTCCTGCACGGCGTGGTCGATCGCCGCGCGGGTGGTCGCGGCGAGCAGTTGCAAGGCTTCTTCGTCGATCGAATACGGCGGCATCCAGTACAAGATATCGCCCAGCGGCCGCAGCAGCACGCCGCGTTCCAGCGCGGCGCGGTAGGCGCGCAGGCCGATGCGCTGGGCCGGGTCGAAACCCTTGCGCTTGTCGCCGCCGCGGCTGAGTTCGAAGGCGACGATCATCCCGGCCTGGCGCACGTCGGCGATGTGCTGATGATCGGCGAAGGGCGCGGCCAGTTGGCGCATGCGTTCGCTGGTGACGCGGTTGCGCGCGATCACGTCGTCGTCGCTGAAGATGCTCAGGCTCGCCAACGCCGCCGCGCACGCCAGCGGGTTGCCGGTGTAGCTGTGCGAATGCAGGAACGCGCGTTCGCGCGAGTCGTCGAGGAAGCCGTCGTAGATGTCCTGCGTGGTCAGTACCGCCGCCAGCGGCAGCGCGCCGCCGGTCAGGCCCTTGGACAGGCACAGCAGGTCGGGCATCACCCCGGATTGCTCGCTGGCGAACATGGTGCCGGTGCGACCGAAGCCCACCGCGATTTCGTCCGCGATCAAGAACACGCCGTGCTCGTCGCACAGTTCGCGCGCCAGCTTGAGATACAGCGGGTCGTGCATGCGCATGCCGCCGGCGCATTGCACGCGCGGCTCCAGGATCAGCGCGCAGACTTCATCGGCATGGCGTTCGAGCAATTCGCGCAAAGCCTGCGCGGCCCGGCGCGCGCGATCGGCCGGGGTTTCGCCGGGTTCGCACAGGTAGGCGTCGGGCGAGGGCGCGAAGATCGACTCGGCCAGCAGCGGCGCGTAAATGCGCCGGTACAGCGGAATGTCGCCGACCGCGAGCGCGCCCAGGGTCTCGCCGTGATAGCCGTTTTCCAGGGCGATGAACTTGGTCCGGCCGTCGACGCCGCGATTGCGGAACCAGTGGAAGGCCATCTTCAGCGCGACCTCGACCCCGGCCGAGCCGTTGTCGGCGTAGAACACCTTGCTCAGCGGCGCGCGCCCGTCCTGGCGCGGCGCGATCGCGAGCAGGCGCTCGGCCAGCTCGACCGCGGGCGGGTGCGAGCAGCCGGCCAGGATCACGTGCTCCAGCGTCAGTGCCTGGGTGGCGATGGCCTGGGCGATGCGCGGCTCGGCGTGGCCGAAAATATTCGTCCACCAACTGGAAATCGCGTCCAGGTAGCGTTTGCCGTCCTGGCCGATCAGCCAGGGCCCGCGGCCGCTGGCGATCGGCAGCAAGGGCAGTGTGTGGGGATGCTCGCGCATCTGCGTGCAGGGGTGCCACAGCACCTTCAGGTCGCGTTCGCGCCAGGAGTTCGCCGCGGCGCTGCCCGGCTCTGTTAGCATCTGTGGGTCGTGAGTGATCTCTCGCATGCCCCTATTATCGTGCCTTTCCGCTCTTCGCTCATGCCCGGATCGCTAATGCCCGCAGGCGCGCCATGAGCCGACGGCTGCCGATCATCCACAGCGTCACCGAGCACGAGGCCGGTCCGTACCGGATGGAACTGCTCGACCTGGAATTCTCCAACGGCGAGCGCCGCCGCTACGAGCGCCTGCACGGCCGCAACCGCGCCGCCGGGCCGGGCGCGGTCATCGTCGTGCCGATGCTGGACGCCGACACCGTGCTGCTGGTGCGCGAGTACGCCGCCGGCATGCACCGCTACGAGCTGGGTCTGGTCAAGGGCCGGATCGACGCCGGCGAGGACGCGATCGAGGCGGCCAACCGCGAACTCAAGGAGGAAGCCGGCTACGGCGCCCGTTCGCTGACCGTGCTGCGTTCGCTGACCCTGGCACCCACCTACATGAGCCATCAGGCCCATCTGGTGCTGGCGCGCGATCTCTACCCCGAGCGCTTGCCCGGCGATGAGCCGGAAGAACTGGAAGTGGTGCCGTTCAAACTCGACGACCTGCATCAACTGATCCTGCGCGAGGACTTCTCCGAAGGCCGCAGCATCGCCGCGCTGTTCATCGCCCGCGAGTGGCTGCGCAACGGCGAGCCGACGCCGCCCGAAGCCGGCGCCGGCGGCGAGTCGCCGCCATGAGCCTGGTCGCGGGTCTGAGCGATCGCGAATTGACCGAAGGCGCGATCGAAATCGCGCGCGCCGCGGCCGCGGCGATCCTGGTGGTCTACGACGGCGAATTCGAAGTCGAACGCAAGGCCGACGCCTCGCCGGTGACCGCCGCCGACATGGCAGCGCATCATGTGATCGTCGATGGGCTGGCGCGGCTGACCCCGGACATCCCGGTGCTGTCGGAAGAATCCGCCGACGAGGTCGATCTGGCCCAGCGCCGGCAGTGGAACCGTTTGTGGCTGGTCGATCCGCTCGACGGCACCCGCGAATTCGTCAAGCGCAACGGCGAGTTCTCGGTCAACCTGGCCTTGATCGAAGACGGCGTGGCGGTGTTCGGACTGGTGCTGGCGCCGGTCGGCGGCGCGCTGTGGTACGCGCAGCGCGGCGGCGCCGCGTTCCGCCGCGACGGCGACCTGACCACGCAAGTGCATGCGCAGGTGCCGCCGGCGCAGCCGATGCGCGTGGCTGCCAGCCGCTCGCATCACAGCCAGCGCAGCGACGATTTCATGGTCCGCGCCCATCGCGAAGCGGCCGGCGGCATCCGCATGGTCAGCCTGGGTTCGTCGTTGAAGTTCTGCCGCATCGCCGAAGGTTCGCTGGACTTGTATCCGCGCTTCGGCCCGACCAGCGAATGGGATACCGCGGCCGGGCAGTGCGTGCTGGAAGCCGCTGGCGGCGCGCTGCTGGACCCGCAGGGCCGGCCGTTCCGTTACAACCAGCGCGAGCATCTGCTCAACGGCGACTTCATCGCGCTGGGCGATCGCGCGTTGCCGTGGAAGGAGTGGCGAGATGGCTGAAGTATTGAACCTGCCGCCGGGCATCGCCGGCCTGATCGAGATCATGGCGCGCCTGCGCGATCGCGAGCGCGGCTGTCCGTGGGATATCGAACAGACCTTCGCCACGATCGCGCCGTACACGATCGAAGAAGCCTACGAAGTCGCCGACGCGATCGATCGCCAGGATCTGGCCTCGCTGAAGGACGAACTCGGCGACCTGCTGCTGCAGGTGGTGTTCCATGCGCGCATGGCGCAGGAGCAGGGCGAGTTCGCCTTCGACGATGTGGTCGCGGCGATCAGCGACAAGATGCTGCGCCGGCACCCGCACGTGTTCGGCGATGCCAGCGTCGAGGACGCCGATGCGCAGACCGTGGCCTGGGAAGAACTCAAGCGCCGCGAGCGCGAGGCCTCGGGCGAAGCCGACACCTCCGCGCTGGCCGGCATCGCCCGCGGTCTGCCGGAGTGGCAGCGCGCGGTGAAACTGCAAAAGCGCGCGGCCACGGTCGGCTTCGACTGGCCCGAGGTGACGCCGGTGATCGCCAAGCTGCACGAGGAGATCGACGAAGTGCGCGCCGAGTTCGACGCGGTCGCCGCCGCGCCCGACGATGCCGCCGCGCGCGATCGGCTGGAGGACGAGATCGGCGACGTGCTGTTCGTCTGCGCCAATCTGGCCCGTCACGGCAAGGTCGATGTCGGCACCGCGCTGCGCCGGGCCAACCTCAAGTTCGAACGGCGTTTCCGCGCGATGGAACTGCTGGCGGCGCAGGACGGTTTGTCCCTGGCCGAGCTGCCGCTGGAAGGGCAGGACGCGTATTGGGACAAGGCCAAGCGGGCCGAGCGCGGCGAGTGAGTGGGTGCTCAGGTCTGTGGCGGGTTAGTCGAGACCTGAGCCGAGAGCATCGGGCCTGAAGGCCCTCTCACAACAAACCTCGCGGCTTCGAAGTCTTTTGTGGGAGAGCTTCAACCACCCACGCCGTTTCGAGGTTTGTTGTGGGAGGGCCTTCAGGCCCGATGCTTTTCGATCAAACCCCGCGAATCCCGCAGCAGCCCCACATAGATTCGGCAACCCGCCGACCGGCTTGAAGCCTCCCGCCCGCAGGCGCAGGATCGGCCCGTCGCCCGCCGAATCCGCCGCATGCACTGTTACCGCCACGCCCCCGCCGAAGCCCTCGGCATCTGCCGCTCCTGCGGGCGCGGGGTGTGCGCGCAGTGCGTGCGCGAGGTCGGCCTGTCGCTGGCCTGTTCGCAGGAATGCGAGCAGCGGGTGCGTCGCGGCGACGCGCTGATCGCCAACAGCGAAGCCAGCTTCCGCCAGGCGCGGCGCGGAAGTGTCGTGTTGGTGATATTTCCGATTCTGCTGGGCGCGGTACTGTGCTATTTCGGCCTGAACGAGCGCGGCTGGTTCAATGCCTTGACCGCGATGGGCGCGATCCTGGTCTTGTTCGGGATCGTGGTCGGATGGCGGCAGCGGCGCATGCAACGGCAACTACAATAACCCGGTCGCGACCGGGTCCGGGGACACTGCGAACAGGAGACACCTGATGGCCAGCCGCTTCGCCAGCTTCAGCGAGTTCTATCCTTTTTATCTCAGCGAACACAGCAACCGCACCAGCCGGCGGCTGCATTTCGTCGGCAGTTGCGGGGTACTGATCCTGTTCGCGCTGGCCCTGGCGCAGGCGCGGCCGTGGCTGTTGCTGGCGGCCTTGCTGTGCGGCTACGGCTTCGCCTGGGTCGGGCATTTCTTCTTCGAGAAGAACCGGCCGGCGACGTTCAAGTATCCGTTCTATTCCTTCGCCGGCGATTGGGTGATGTTCAAGGACATTCTGACTGGGAAGATCAAGTTCTAGACGGTTGTTCGATGGAAATGCGAGGGAATCGCCTTATGTGTCTTCAGCGCCATCCCTCAAGGCCGTCATTCCCGCGAAGGCGGGAATCCAGCGACTTCAAGCGTTCTCGCACGAAAGGCCCTGGATTCCCGCCTTCGCGGGAATGACGAGCAAGGGCAAAGCACAACCCTCGGGCCGCCGCTTCACTCCAAGAAGATCAACCAAGCCGCCACCACGATCAGCCCGAACCCGGCCCAGTGGTTCCACTTCAGCGGCTCGCCCAGGTACCAGACCGAGAAGCCGGCGAACACCAGCAGGGTGATGACCTCCTGCATGCCCTTGAGCTGCGGCGCGGAGTACACCGCGCTGCCCATGCGGTTGGCCGGCACCTGCAGGCAGTACTCGAACAGGGCGATGCCCCAGCTGGCCGCGATGGCGATCACCAGCGGCGAGGACTTGTACTTCAGGTGTCCGTACCAGGCGAAGGTCATGAAAATGTTCGAGCCCAGCAGCAGCAAAATCGGGTAAAGCCGGTCGGCAAGCATCAGTCAGGTGTCCGGAGGGCGTACAAGGGCGGAATCAGACAGCCTAATGGTGGCCTTCACGAGCCGTCCACCTTGTGGACGGCAACCTTCACAAAACTGAAGGAATGGAGAGGCTGCATGCAGGGTACGAGAGACGGGGGCCTGGTCCTCATCGTCGAAGACAACCGCAATATCTCCGAGATGGTCGGTGAATACCTCGAAAGCCGCGGCTTCGAGGTCGATTACGCCGCTGATGGCCTCGACGGCTATCGCCTGGCGACCGAAAACAGTTACGACGTGATCGTGCTCGACCTGATGCTGCCGCGCATGGACGGCATCGAGGTCTGCAAGAAGCTGCGTGAAGAAGCGCGCAAGTCCACCCCCGTGCTGATGCTGACCGCGCGCGACACGCTCGACGAAAAACTCACCGGCCTGAGCGCCGGCGCCGACGACTACCTGACCAAGCCCTTCGCGATCCAGGAACTGGAAGCGCGCCTGCGCGCCCTGATTCGCCGCGAGCGCCGGCAGGTGGGCGGCGAAGTGCTCAAGGTCGCCGATCTGGTGCTCGACCCGGCCAGCCTGCGGGTCACCCGCGGCGGCAGCGAACTGCAGCTGTCGCCGATCGGCCTGCGCCTTTTGACCATCCTGATGCGCGAATCGCCCCGCGTGGTCAGTCGCCAGGAGATCGAACGCGAGATATGGGGTAACGGCTTGCCCGATTCGGACACCTTGCGCAGCCATCTGTACAACCTGCGCAAGACCATCGACAAGCCTTTCGGCAAGCAACTGCTGCATACCGTGCAAAGCGCCGGATATCGCGTGGCGGACATCTCTCAGCCGCCCGACTGACCCGTCGCCGCCGCCATGCCGCAAGGGTTACCGCGCAAGATCAAGCTTGCGTTCATCCTGCAAGCCTTGATCGGCAGCATCGCTATAACGCTGGGCATTCTCCTGGCGGGACTGGCGGTGCGCCACGTGGTGCTGGAACAGCGCATGCAGCGCGAGGCCGACGACTACTGGGCCGGGCGCGCGCGCGATCTCAACTACCCGCTGCCGCGCACCTCGACCACGCGCGGCCATTTCGTCCCCGCCGGCGCCAGCGACGCGTTGTTGCCGGCGTCGATACGCGGCGTCGAGTCGGGCCTGCACAACATGCCCGGCGGCGGCCGGGTGGTACTGGTGGACCGGCGCGAGGCCGGCACGTTCTACATGGTCTATGCGACCGAGCTGATCGATGAGGCCATCCTCTACACCGGCCTGTTCTCGCTGCTGTTTTCGCTGCTGACCACGTACCTGATTTCCTGGCATACCTATCGCACCTCCAAGCGCCTGGTATCGCCGGTGAGCTGGCTGGCCAACGTGGTCTCGCAATGGGACCCGCGCGATCCCGACACCAGCCTGATCGAACCGATCAAATTCCCCTACGACCCCGGCAGCGAAGTGCGCCGGTTGTCGAGCGCGCTCAGCGGACTGGCCGAGCGAGTCAGCGATTTCGTCCAGCGCGAACGCGATTTCACCCGCGACGCCAGCCACGAACTGCGCACGCCGCTGACGGTGATCCGCGTCGCCACCGACCTGATGCTGGCCGACCCGGAAACGCCGATGCGCGCGCAGCGCTCGCTGCTGCGGGTACAGCGCGCCGGCCGCGACATGGAGGCGGTGATCGACGCCTTCCTGATCCTGGCGCGCGAATCCGACGTGGAGCCGCAGTCGGAAGAATTCGCGGTCCGCGACATCGTCGATAACGAGATGGAGCGGATCCTGCCGTTGCTCAACGGCAAGCCGGTGGAGCTGCATCTGTACGACGAAGGCGGCCCGCGCCTGATCGCGCCGCCGCATGCGCTGGGCGTGATGATCGGCAACCTGCTCAGCAACGCGGTGCGCTTCACCGACCAGGGCCGCATCGACGTGCGCCTGAGCCGCGACAGCATCGAGATCCGCGACACCGGCATCGGCATGTCGGTGGAGACTTTGACCAAGGCCTTCACCCCGTTCTACCGCGCGGATTTTTCCGCCAGCGACGGCAAGGGCATGGGCCTGTCGATCGTGCGCCGGCTGGGCGAGCGCTTCGGCTGGCCGGTCACGTTGACCAGCGCGCCGGAGCTGGGCACTACCGCGGTGATCCGCTTCCGGCCGGGGACGACGGTCGTGTCTTCGCCGCTGCCGCCGCCGGCGCCGGTGCCTCGGGTGCCCGAGGCCTGATTCGCCGGACGACTGCCGCGCAGGCAGCGAAGTCTTTGTGGGAGGGGCTTCAGCCCCGAGGCTTTTCGATCCGATGCGGAAGCGTTCCGGCGATCTGAGCGAAAAGCCTCGGGGCTGAAAGCCCCTCCCACAAAAGCCATGAGCCCTTGGAAGTTCGGCGTGGCGCAGAAAGCGTCGCCAGACCGCCCGCGACGCTTTCCCGCCCCGCCGCATCTGTGTGCAAGATCGGTCGCGTCCGGATGCCTGCATTCAACCCGCGACCGATGGCAGCAAGCCGGGCGCGCAGTCGAAACTGAACCGCTACGGCCACATGCGGCCAACCCACCGGCAAATCCTGTCAACCCTGTTCAGCCACGCGCGTTCGCGCCTGCATAGCCCACCGTCCGAGTCCCATGAGCGCAGCCAAACCGTCCACCGCCACCAACAAGTCCCTGCGCCCGCGCAAGTCCCCGTGGCTCAAGCGCGCGGCGATCGCCGTGGTGGTGCTGGCCGCGGCCGGCATCGGCTGGCACTACTACAGCAAACGCAACGCCGAAGAAGCGGCCGGCGCGTATCGCACGGCCAAGGTCGAGCGCGGCGACATCCGCGTGGCGATCTCGGCCACCGGCGCCTTGTCGGCGATTTCCACGGTCGATGTCGGCAGCCAGATTTCCGGACAGGTCACCGACGTGCTGGCCGACTTCAACGATCGCGTGACCAAGGGCCAGGTGATCGCACGGATCGATCCGAGCACCTACGAGGCGCAGATCGCGCAGGGCACCGCCCAGGTCAACAACGCCCGCGCCAGCCTCGCCACCGCGCAGGCGACGCTGCACAACGCCGAGCTGGACTTCCAGCGCAAGAGCGAACTGGCGAAGAACCAGCTGGTGGCCCGCAGCGACGCCGACCTTGCGCGCGCCGCGCGCGATCAGGCGCGCGCGCAGCTGGCCGGGGCGCAAGCGCAGATCAACCAGCAGATCGCTTCGACCCAGACCTCGCGCCTGAACCTGCAGCGCACGGTGATCCGCGCGCCGGTCGATGGCGTGGTGCTGACCCGCACCGTCGAGCCCGGCCAGACCGTGGCCGCGAGCCTGCAATCGCCGGTGTTGTTCCAGATCGCCGAAGACCTGTCGAAGATGGAGATCGTGCTGGCCATCGACGAAGCCGACATCGGCCAGGTCAAGCCCGGCCAGAGCGTCAACTTCAGCGTCGATTCCTTCCCCGACCGCAAGTTCCGCGGCGCGGTCCAGCAGGTGCGGCTGTCGGCGACCAACACCAGCAACGTCATCACCTATCCGGTGGTGGTCTCGGTCGATAACGCCGACGGCGTGCTGTTGCCGGGCATGACCGCGAACGCTGAGATCGAAGTCAGCCATCGCGATAACGTGCTGCGCGTCGGCAACGCGGCGCTGCGTTACAAGCCCTCGGACGACGACGCGGCCGCGGCGGGCGCGCCTGGCGCCGGCGCGGCGCGCGGCGGCCTGGGCAACGATCTGCCGGCGGTGGCCGACAAGCTCAAGCTCGACGCCAGTCAGCGCGCGCTGTTCGACGCCGCACTGGAGCAGATGAAACAGCGCATGGCTTCGCGCACGGCCGCGCCCACCAGCACCGCCGGTGGGCCTCCAGGCGGCGGCCCGCCGACCATCATCATGGGCGGCGGACGCGGCCCGGGCGGCGGCGGTGGCGGCGGCAACAACCGCAGCGGCAATCGCGCCGGCGGCGCGGTTTCCGGCGCGGCGCGCCAGCGCATGCAGGAACGTTTCAACCAACAGTTCGGCGCCTTCCGCGCCACCCTCAACGACGATCAGCGCAAGCTGTGGGACAGCGAAATCGCCGCCCTGGTCAGCGCCCGCCGTGCGCCGCTGTACAAGCTGGTCAAGGGCGAACCGCAGGCGGTGGTGGTGCGCGTCGGCGTCAGCGACGGCAGCTGGACCGAGGTCTCGGGCAACGTGAAGGAAGGCGACGACATCATCGTCGGCAGCGGGCGCGGCGCGAAATGAGTCCGGCCGTCAGCCGCGACAGCGCCGGCATTCCCGCGGTGATCGAGACCCGCGCGCTGGGCAAGGTCTATTCGCCCGGCAGCGAGGCCGAGGTGATCGCGCTGCACGGCGTGGAGATGTCGATCGCGCGCGGCGAGTTCGTCGCGATCATGGGGCCGTCGGGTTCGGGCAAGTCCACGCTGATGAACCTGATCGGCTGCCTGGACACACCGAGCAGCGGCGTGTACCTGTGCGACGGCATCGATGTGGCCACCCTGGACAAGGAAGAGCGCGCGATCCTGCGCCGCGACAAGATCGGCTTCGTGTTCCAGGGCTTCAACCTGCTGCCGCGCATGAACGCGCTGGAGAACGTGGCGATGCCGATGGGCTACGCCAACATCAAGCGCGAAGAGCGTCTGCAGCGCGCGCACGCGGCGCTGGACGCGGTAGGACTGGGGCCGCGCGCCAATCACCGGCCCAGCGAATTGTCCGGCGGCCAGCAGCAGCGCGTGGCGATCGCGCGCGCGCTGATCAACCGCCCGCCGATCATCCTCGCCGACGAACCCACCGGCGCGCTCGACACGCGCACCGGCGAGGAAATCCTGGCGCTGTTCAAGCGCCTGCAGGCCGAGGATCACACGGTGGTGCTGATCACTCACGATCCGGACGTGGCCGCGCACGCCGACCGCATCTTCGTGATGCGCGACGGCGAACTGCACGTGCAGGAGGCGGCGGCATGAACTTCATGGAAGTGCTGCGCACCGCCGTATTCGCCTTGCGCGGCAATTGGCTGCGCAGCGGGCTGACCTCGCTGGGCGTGATCATCGGCATCGCCGCGGTGATCGTGATGGTTTCGGTCGGGCAGGGCACGCAGGCGGAAATCGACAAGCTGGTTTCGGGCCTGGGCTCGAACCGGCTGGACATCAGTTCCGGCGGCGGCGGACGCGGCACCGGCGGCGTGCGCCTGAGTTCGTCGAGTTTCTTCACCCTGACCGAAGGCGACGGCGACGCGATCCGCAACGAAGTGCCGGAAGTGCAATACGTCGCCGCGTCCCTGCGCGGCGGCACCCAGGCGGTGTACGCGGAAAACAATTGGTCCACGCAGTGGCAGGGCGTGCAGGCGGATTTCTTCGACATCAACGGATGGGCCATCGCCTCGGGCGCGAATTTCGAGACGCGCGATTACGGCAGCGGCGCCAAGTCGGTGATCCTGGGCGAAAGCGTGCGCCGCGAATTGTTCGGCGACGAAGACGCGATCGGCCAGACCATTCGCCTGGGACGCGTGCCGTTCACGGTGATCGGCACGCTCAAGCCGAAGGGCCAGGGCGGTTTCGGCCAGGACCAGGACGACATCGTGCTGGTGCCGCTGGAAACCGGGCGCCGCCGCCTGCTCGGCGCGATGGGCTTGCCCAACGGCGCGGTGATGCAGATCGCGGTCGGCGTCGGCCGCGCCGAGGACGTGTCGTATGCGCAGGAGCAGATCGAAGGCCTGCTGCGCCAGCGGCACAAGATCCAACCCGGCAGCGACGACGATTTCAGCGTGCGCAACATCGCCGAAGTGGTGGCCACGCGCACGCAGACGACGCGGTTGATGTCGCTGCTGCTGGGCGCGGTGGCGACGATCTCGCTGATCGTCGGCGGCATCGGCATCATGAACATCATGCTGGTGTCGGTGACCGAGCGCATCCGCGAGATCGGCCTGCGTATGGCGGTGGGCGCGGGGCCGCGCGACATCCAGTGGCAGTTCCTGGCCGAGGCGATGCTGATTTCGCTGATCGGCGGCGCGATCGGCATCGCCATCGGCGTGGTCGGCACCTTGCTGGTGAGCAAGTTCGGCGCGCTGCCCATCGCCTTGAACGGGCAGGTGGTCGGACTGGCTGCCGGGTTCTCCATCGCCACCGGTCTGTTCTTCGGCTATTACCCGGCGCGCAAGGCTTCGCAGTTGGACCCGATCGAAGCGTTGCGGCAGCAGTGAAGCGCCGCGGGCGCGGCGCGCTCGCGGCGGTCGACTACGACTTAAGGCACGGTTGCCGCCGGGGAGGCCGTGGCATCGTTTGCGCACCCCGTGGTGCGGAGCGCGAATGAAGACGCTGTGGCTGAGTGCGTTGCTGTTGATCTGCGCCGGCAGCGCGAACGCCGAGGGTTCCGATCCGAAACCGACGACGGTGATGATCCTTGGCGTCGATCACGCCGCACAGTTGGTCTCGCGCAACGATCAGCCGGCGTTGCTGGACGCGTTCCTGGATCGCGCCAAGCCCGATGCGATCTGCATCGAGCGTTCGCCGGAAGCGTTCGCCCGCGGCGATTTTTATGAGTTCACCTTTGAGGTCCAGGACGTGGTGGTGCCGTTCGCGCGGCGCCATCGCATCGAGTTGTGTCCATTCGATTGGGAGCCGCCGGCGGAAGACCAGAAACTGGGCTTCGGCATGGACCTGGGCGCGTTGCCGCAGCTGCGTCCGCTCAAGGGCTTTCAACAGTTTCTGAGCTTCGCTCCACAAAGCCTGCAGCGGGACTTGTTCCACGCCGACGATCCGAAGAACCTCGCGCGCGTCACCCAATGGGCGTCCACGCCCGCTACCCGCGCCAAGAACGATCTGCCGCGCCGGTTGTATCTGTATCGCACCTACCTCCAGGCCCAGCGCATCGCCGCCGCCGCCCGCGCCCATCCCGGCGGCACGGTGGTGGTCGTCGTTGGCGAGTTCCACAAACTCGATATCGAAGCGATCCTGCAGGACGACGCGAGCATTCGCGTGGTGCAACCCTCGTCGCTCGGACGGCCGAGCCCACAGGAGATCCAAGCGCACGATCGGCGCGAATACCGCGCGGCGATCGCCAGTTTCAATCTGCTCGGCGCGCAGGCATCGAGCGGTGCGATCGATTACGAATTCGTCCGTGCCGCGGTGGAGGCACTGGAGGCGGCCGGCACCACCCCGGAAGCGCGCCTGTTCCGGACCCGGCTCGACCTGCTGCAAAAGCGCATCGGCCGCGCCGAAGCCGTCGAGCGATATCAAGCCATCGCGGCGTCGGCCGGGGACGCGAAGTTTTCCTGGAACGGGGTAAAGGACGCCGCGCGGGTGGATTCCTACTTCGATCCGTTCGGCAATCTGAGCGTGCGCCAGCGCGCGTTGCTGGAAGCGGCGCGAGAGCTGCTCGCGGCCGGCGAAGTAAAACGCGCGAACGAGCTTCGCGATGCTTGCGCCGCCGGGCTCAGCCCGCGTCAGCGCGAACAGTTGCAGGGCTATTGGGACCGGGAAGCCGGCAACGCTGTTTCCAAGCCGCGGTAACGATCCGGCGCTAACAGAGCAAACCACCGGAGCCCTCCGCCGCGTCGCGGCCGCCTGTACCGCGAAGCGGGCGCGGGCCGGCCGCAGCGGCCTCGACAGGTGTGGTCGCAGGCCCGCTGCGACCGCGCAAGTCGCGGCTCTCACCGCCGTCCGGGCCCGGTCCGAGGCCCTCGCAGCCCGCCGCCGGGCGCCCCCGCCGGGGCGCCGCTGCCGGGCTTATGGCAAAATCCCCGGCTTGTAGCGGCCGCCGGCCGCGTCCGCCCGGCCGGTTCCGGCCCATACGACCGAGAAAGCATCTCAATGCCGACCTTCGCGCCGTCCCCGTCCGTGCGTCATCGCCGCCTTGATGCGGCATCCACCACCCAAACGGAGCGCCGCCGGCATGGCTGACGAATACGGCCACCTGCCGCGCGGCCCGGGCCGCATCCTCAAGGCGGCGACCTGGTCCTTCCAGGGCCTGCGCGCGGCCTGGCTGCACGAGTCCTCGTTCCGCCTCGAGGTCTATCTGTTCCTGATCCTGTCCCCGGTCGGCTGGTATTTCGGGCAAACCGGGGTCGAGCGCTCGCTGTTGATCGGCTCGATCCTGCTGGTGCTGAGCATCGAACTGCTCAATTCCGCGGTCGAGGCGGTGATCGAACGCTACGGCCCGGAGTTCCACGAACTGGCCGGCCGCGCCAAGGACATGGGCTCGGCGGCGGTGTTCGTGCTGCTGATGAACGTGCTGCTGGTGTGGGCCTCGATCCTCGGCCCGCGCCTGTGGCAGCACCTGACGGCCTGAGCGCAGCGCTCGGGCCGCATCGCGCATCGAAGGATCGACGCGCACCGTTGCATTTGGGCCGCCGTCCTGGCGGGTCCCGCCCGCGGAGCGTCCGCGGGCTTGAACATCGACACCTTGAGGTATGCCGTACGTGATGGACGTGATTGCCCTGCTGACCGATCCGCAAGCCTGGATCACCCTGATCACCCTGAGCGCGATCGAAATCGTGCTGGGTATCGACAACCTGGTCTTCATCTCGATCGCGGTCAGCAAGCTGCCGTTCGATCAGCGCGAGAAAGCGCGCAAGTTCGGCATCGCGGTGGCGTGCATCAGCCGTATCGCGCTGCTGCTGACGCTGGCCTTGCTCGCGCGCCTGACCAGCGACTTGTTCACGGTGTTCGGCCAGGGCATCTCGGTGCGCGACCTGATCCTGATCGTCGGCGGCGCGTTCTTGCTGGTGAAGGGTTCGATGGAGATCAAGGACCTGATCGTCGGCGAGGAAGAATCCGAGGACGTGCACACCAAGCCTGCGGCGTCGTTCATGATGGTCATCGCCCAGATCGCGGTGATCGACATCGTGTTCTCGCTGGACTCGGTGATCGCCGCGGTCGGCATGGCCAACCATATTCCGGTGATGGTCGCCGCGATCATGCTCGCGGTCGGCGTGATGCTGCTGGCGTCCAAGCCGCTGGGTCATTTCATCGACAACAACCCGACCATCAAGATGCTGGCGCTGGCGTTCATCGTCATGGTCGGCCTGTACCTGATCGCCGACGGCCTGGAGTTCCACATTCCCAAGGGCTATCTGTACGGCGCGATGGGTTTCTCCGCGCTGGTGGAATGCCTGAACCTGTGGGCGAAGAAGCGCGCGACGCAGCGGCTGACCTCCGAGTAAGCGGCGCGGCGGTATCGATACGCGAAAGGCCGGCGAGCGATCGCCGGCCTTTTTTTGTTTTTGTAGGAGGGGCTTCAGCCCCGATGCCTTTCGGCTCAGATCGCGGCAGGATTCCGGCGGCGGAGCGAAAGGCATCGGGGCTGAAGCTCCCTCCCACAAAATCCAAAGCCCTTCTTTAAAGCCCTGGTGTGAGCGCGCCGGCCGCCGCGACTCCACGGTGAGCTTCGGTGGGCCGCGCCCTTGGCGTCGTCACACGCCGTCCATTGCGCCCCCGCGCAACCGGTGCTGCAATGCGGCCGTCCATCCTGTTGGAGAGCCGCGCCATGTTTCGTGCCTTGATCGTGCTTGCCTTGACCGCGCTGCTCAGCGGCTGCGGTTACAACACCATCCAGCAGAAAGACGAGGCGGTGACCGCGGCGTGGTCGCAGGTGCTCAACGTCTACAAGCGCCGTGCCGATCTGGTGCCGAACCTGGTCGCGACGGTCAAGGGTTACGCCAGCCACGAACAGCAGGTGCTGACTCAGGTGACCGAGGCGCGCGCCAAGGTCGGCAGCATCAACGTCAACGCCAACGATCCGGCTTCGCTGCAGCAGTTCGAACAGGCCCAGGGCGAGTTGCGCGGCGCGATCGGGCGGCTGCTGGTGGTCAGCGAAAACTATCCGCAGCTCAAGGCCGACCAGAGCTTCCTGAGCCTGCAGACGCAATTGGAAGGCACCGAAAACCGGATCACGGTCGAGCGTCAGCGTTACATCGCCGCGGTGCAGGACTACAACACTTATCTGCGTCAGTTCCCGACCAACCTCACCGCGAAGATGTTCGGTTACGCAGTCAAGCCGAATTTCACCGTCGAGAACGCGGCACAGATCCAGGAAGCGCCGAAGGTCGAGTTCGGCCAGCCCGCGCAGCCTGCGCCGGCCTCCAATCCGCCGGCGCCGGGCAAGGGCTGATCGCGCCGCGATGCCGGCGATCCCGGCACTGACGGGTGCGGCGATGCGAGGCCTGCGAGGCCGGCTGACCGGTCTGGTCGTGGCCGCGTTGCTGGCGACGATGCCGCTGCTGCCGGCTTCGGCGCAGAACGGCGCGCAGGCGTTGCAGCCGCCGCCGGATGCCTCGGCGCCGGCCGCCGCCGCCGGCGCGCTGACCGACGCGAAGATTCCCGCGATGGATTCGCCGGTGGTGGACACCACCGGCACGCTCGACGCCAATGCGCGCGCTCAGCTCGATGCGCAGGCGCGCGCCTTGCAGCAACGCAAGGGCGCGCAGCTGCAGATCCTGATGGTCGCAAGCACCCAGCCGGAAGACATCGACAGCTACGCGGTGCGCGCGTTCGAGCAGTTCAAGCTGGGGCGCAAGGGCATCTCCGACGGCGTGCTGCTGGTGGTCGCCAAAGACGATCGGCGCGTGCGCATCGAAGTGGGCTACGGCCTGGAAGGCGCGATCACCGACGCCCAGGCCGGGCGCATCATCCAGGAATACATCACCCCCAAATTCCGCACCGGCGATTACGCCGGCGGCCTGAGCGAAGCCAGCGCGATGCTGACCCAGCTGATCGACGGCGAGCCCTTGCCGCCGCCGCTGGCCGATCAGTCCGGCGGCGATGCGCCGGATGAGGACAACTGGATGCTGGCGGTGTTCATCGGTCTGTTCGGCGCGGGTTTCCTGCGCGGCCTGCTCGGCCGCCTGCCGGGGCTGGCGCGCGGGCTGATCAGCGGCGTGCTGGTGGCCGGCGTGGCCTGGCTGCTGTCGCTGGCGTGGTGGGCGATCGGCCTGGCCGGGTTGATCGGTCTGCTGTTCGGCATGTTCGGCGGCGGTGGCGGGCAGTTCGTCGGCGGCGGCGGTTGGGGCGGCTACAGCGGCGGCGGCTGGGGTGGTGGAGGTGGCGGTGGCGGTGGCGGCTGGTCGGGCGGCGGCGGTTCCAGCGGAGGCGGCGGCGCCTCGGGGAGTTGGTGATGCGCATGCTCCGGCATTGGTTCGCGCCGTCCTCGCGGCGGCTGTTTCCCGAGGACAGCATGCGGCGCATCGGCGCGGCGATCGCGGCCGGCGAGGCGCGCCACAGCGGCCAGCTGTGCTTCGCGGTGGAATCGCGGCTGACCTTCGCGGAACTGCTGGAAGGACGCCCGGCGCGCGAAGCGGCGCTGGCCGCGTTCGCCCATCTGGGCGTGTGGGACACCGCGGCCAACAACGGCGTGCTGTTGTATCTGCTGCTGGCCGACCATCGCATCGAGATCGTGGCCGACCGCGGCTACGACACCCGGGTCGGCGACGAGCGCTGGCTGGCGGTGTGCGAGAGCATCCAGCAGGCGCTGGCCGCGGGCGAGGCCGAGGCGGCG
Source organism: Lysobacter sp. TAB13 (assembly GCF_052113885.1). NCBI lineage: Bacteria > Pseudomonadati > Pseudomonadota > Gammaproteobacteria > Lysobacterales > Lysobacteraceae > Lysobacter > Lysobacter sp. TAB13. Next base: position 43,804 of record NZ_JBFRDR010000018.1, read on the forward strand.
GTGCTGGGCGGCGTGGCGGCCTTGTCGGAGATCATCGCCGAGCAGTTTCCGCGCGTGGACGGTGGCGCGGGCGGCGAGGGCAACGAATTGCCGGATCGGCCGGTGCGGCTTTGATAATGCGGGAGGTCTTTTGTAGGAGGGGCTTCAGCCCCGATGCTTTTGTCTCAGATCGCTATGCCGGACCGGAAAGCATCGGGGCTGAAACCCCTCCCACAAAAGACTTCGGGCTTTCGACCTGTTCCAGACCGCAACCGCACGGCGTTGCAACCTGCGCTGAAACGCAGCGTTCGACCGGCCTCAGCGACCGCAACCGGCATCCCTCACGCGGGCGGGCTGGGGCACAATAAGCCGGTCATCCGCCCCCCGAGCCGTCCCGCCGCATGACCATCCTGCATCAGATCGATCCGATCGCGCTCAATCTCGGCCCGCTGCAAGTCCATTGGTACGGGATCATGTATCTGCTCGGGTTCGTCACCGCCTGGTGGCTGGGGCGGCAGCGCGTGCGCGCCGGCCGTCTGCCCGGCGTCAACGAGCAGGCCTACGGCGATCTGCTGTTCTATTCCATGCTCGGCGTAGTGCTCGGCGGCCGCATCGGCTACGTGCTGTTCTACAACTTCGCCGAACTGCTGAAAGACCCGCTGATGCTGTTCCGCATCTGGGAAGGCGGCATGAGCTTCCACGGCGGCCTGCTCGGCGTGATGGGCGCGGCCTGGTGGTGGGCGCGCAGCCATCGCACGCATTTCTTCGACGTGATGGATTTCGTCGCGCCGCTGGTGCCGCCGGGGTTGGGCTTCGGCCGCCTGGGCAATTACATCGGCGGCGAGTTGTGGGGCAAGCCCACCGACGGCGGCTGGGGCGTGATCTTCCCGCGCGCGCCGGAGTTCGCCAACTGGACCAGCCAGCAATTGCAGACCCAGTTCGCCGCCGGCGCGCTGGACCGCTACGCGCGCCATCCCTCGCAGCTGTATCAGGCCGCGCTTGAGGGCCTGACGATGTTCGTGGTGCTGTGGTGGTTCTCGCGCAAGCCGCGTCCGCGCTATGCGGTGTCGGGCATGTTCGCGCTGCTGTACGGCTGCTTCCGCTTCCTGGTTGAATTCGTGCGCGTGCCCGATGCGCAGCTGGGCGACAACGGCTATCTGGCCTTCGGCTGGTTGACGATGGGCCAGGTGCTGAGCACGCCGCTGATCCTGCTCGGCCTGTTCTGGCTGTGGCTGTCCACCCGCTCGCCGACTCTGCAGCCGCAGGTGGCGGCGGCCGAAACCGCGCCGGCGAAGGGCTGAGCCATGCAGCAATATCTCGATCTGCTTCGGCACGTACTGGAACACGGCGCGGAGAAATCCGACCGCACCGGCACCGGCACGCGCAGTGTCTTCGGTTGGCAGCTCAGGTTCGATCTGAATGCCGGGTTCCCGTTGGTCACCACCAAGAAACTGCATCTGCGCTCGATCGTGCACGAGTTGCTGTGGTTCCTCAAAGGCGAAACCAACACCGCCTACCTGAAAGAACACAAGGTCAGCATCTGGGACGAATGGGCCGACGCGCAGGGCGAACTCGGTCCGGTCTACGGCAAGCAGTGGCGGCGCTGGGCCGGCGCGGACGGCGTGGAGATCGACCAGATTCGTTGGGTCATCGATGAGATCAAGCGCAATCCAGATTCCCGCCGCCTGATCGTCAGCGCCTGGAACGTCGCCGACCTGCCGCAGATGGCGTTGATGCCCTGCCACGCGCTGTTCCAGTTCTATGTCGCCAACGGCAAGCTCAGCTGCCAGCTGTATCAGCGTAGCGGCGACATCTTCCTGGGCGTGCCGTTCAACATCGCCAGCTACGCGCTGCTCACGCACATGGTCGCGCAGGTCTGCGGCCTGGGCGTCGGCGATTTCGTGCATACCCTCGGCGACGCGCATCTGTATTCGAATCACTACGACCAGGCGCGCGAGCAGCTCTCGCGCACGCCGCGCGCGCTGCCGACCTTGAAGCTCAATCCAGAAGTGCACGACATCTTCGGTTTCGGCTTCGAGGACATCGCCATCGAAGGCTACGACCCCTTGCCGGCGATCAAGGCGCCGGTAGCGGTTTGACGGTGACGTGGTGACGGCGCCGCTGTCGCCGCGCCGCAACGCCTGGACGGCGCTGATGTTGGCCGCGTGCCTGAGCGCCTGCATGCATCCGGACGAAGACCCGTCGATCGCGCCGCAAATGGCTATCGCCGAGGCGCAACTGCCCGCCGCGGTGTTGCCGCCGACACCGCCGGTGGAGCCGGGCGTGCGGGTCGAGCCCGTCGCCGAACCGGCGCCGGTCGGGGACAGCGCCGCGGACGCCGCGCAGGCGTTCTACCGCATGCATCTGGAATTGAAGGCCAGCGGTTTGCCGGTCGGCGAGGACCTCGCGCGTTACCGGCCGATGCTGTCCAAGCGCCTGCTCGCGCTGATGGCGCCGGCGGCGCGCGAACGCGACCGGGTGATCGCGCAGGAACCGGGCCTGAAACCGCCGTACATCGAAGGCGATCTGTTCACCAGCGCGTTCGAAGGCGCCAGCGCGTTCAAGCTGGGCAAGCGCAGCGTGCTGGGCCCGGATCGGGAAAGTTTCGAAATCGAACTGAGCTACACGCAAGCCGGCGCCGGCTCGCACTGGAAAGACCGCGCGCAGATGCTGCGCGAGGACGGGCGCTGGAAACTCGACGACGTCGAATACGGCGGCGATTGGGATTTCGCCGCGCGTGGACGCTTGTCGGATACGCTCAAGCCCGCTCAATGAAATCGCCGCGTCCCCGGCCGGGGACGCCGCCGCGCAGGAGTCCGTTATGACCCGCTTGGTACTGATCGCCGCACTCGACCGCAAGCACGCCATCGGCCGCGACAACGCCTTGCCGTGGCGATTGTCCGACGATCTCAAGCGTTTCAAGGCGCTGACCCTGGGCAAGCCCTTGCTGATGGGACGCAAGACCGCGCAATCGCTGGGCCGCGCGCTGCCGGGCCGGCGCAACCTGGTGCTGACGCGTTCGGGCGAAGTGCCGTTTGCGGGCATGGAAGCGGTGGGTTCGACCGAACACGCGCTGGAACTGGCCCAGGCCGACGGCGCCGCGGAGTTGTGCGTGATCGGCGGCGGCGAGATTTATGCACTGTGCCTGCCCTCGGCTTCGCGCATGCACCTGACCCGGGTGGACACCGAAGTCGAAGGCGCCGACGCCTTCTTCCCGCGTTTCGACAGCGGCGAGTGGCGCGTGCAATCGCGCGAATCGCACGCGGCCGATGAGCGCAACGAATTCGCGTTCGAGTTCATCGACTACGCGCGGGTCGGCATGGACTGAGCGCCGCAGCCGGTCGGCGTCGGCGAAGCTTGAAAGCCGTTGCGATCCGGCCGCGGCGATTGCGGCACAGTGGAGGCAGACGCGAGCGCGGCGGGCCCGATTACCGCTCGCACGAGGGAGACGACGCATGAGCGGGATCGGTTCCTTACGCGACATCGAAGCTTTGGAAAGCGCGGGCCCGCCGGCGCTGCCGTCGAGCACGCTGGAGATGATCCGCCGCGGCGCGGCGATCGATCCGAACGCGCCGGCGCTGTCGTTCTTCCTGCGCACCGCCGACCACGCCCGCGCCGAGCGCTGGAGCTACGCCGAGTTCCTGCAGCGCATCCATCGCAGCGCCAACGCGTTCCATGCGCTTGGCGCCGACAAGGACACGGTGATCGCCTACGTCCTGCCGAACCTGCCCGAGACCCACCTCACTCTGTGGGGCGGCGAGGCCGCCGGCATCGTCATGGCGATCAATCCGCTGCTCGACGCCGCGGCGATCGGTGCGCTGCTGGCCGAGGCCGGGGCGACGATCCTGGTCACGCTGGCGCCGTTTCCCGGCGTGGACCTGTGGCCGCGCGTGTGCAAGGCGCTGCCGGCGGCGAGCACGCTGCGTCATCTGCTGCTGGTCGATCTGGCCGAACACGTGCCCGGGCCCAGGCGCATCGCCGCGCGCCTGCTCGGCCGCCGCGAACGCTGGCGCCTGCACGGCTGGAGCGGCTTGCGCGGCGCGGTGCCGGCGCAGATCGAGATCCACGATTTCCAGCGCGCGCTGCGCGGCCGCAACGGCGACAGCCTCGACAGCGGCCGGCGCATCGAGCCGGGCGATCGTTCGTCGTATTTCTGCACCGGCGGCACCACCGGGCTACCGAAGATCGCCGTGCGCACCCACGGTAACGAAGTCGCCAACGCCTGGAGCGCGGGGCAGTTCTTCGGCGACGACATGGGATCGAACAAGAACCTGTTCTGCGGGTTGCCGCTGTTTCACGTCAACGCGGCGATGGCGACCGGCCTGATGCCGTTCGCGCGCGGCGCGCACGTGATCCTGGGCACGCCGCAGGGTTATCGCGGCGAGGGCGTGGTGCCGCGTTTCTGGGAACTGGTCGAACGCCACCGCATCCATTTCTTCAGCGGCGTGCCGACCTTGTACGCCGCGCTGATGCAGGTGCCGGTGGCCGGACGCGACGTATCGTCGCTGGAATACGGCCTGTGCGGCGCGTCGCCGATGCCGGTGGAAGTCATCCGCGGCTTTCAGGAACGCACCGGTCTGAAGATTCTGGAAGGCTACGGCTTGACCGAAACGGCCTGCGTGAGCAGTCTCAATCCGCCGATGGGCGAACGCCGCATCGGCTCGATCGGCCTGCGCCTGCCCGGGCAGGCGATGAAGCCGGTGGTGCTGGATGACGGCGGCGCTTACGTGCGCGATTGCGCGGTCGATGAGGTCGGCATCATCGCCATCAGCGGGCCGAACGTATTCGTCGGTTACAAACTCGATGCGCAGAACCAGGGCTTGTGGATCGACTGCGGCGACGGCCGGCGCTGGCTCAACACCGGCGACCTGGGCCGTCAGGACACCGACGGATATTTCTGGCTGACCGGCCGGCGCAAGGATCTGATCATCCGCGGCGGCCACAACATCGACCCGGCGTCGATCGAAGCGCCGTTGCACCGGCATCCGGCGGTGGCGATGGCGGCCGCGGTCGGGCGCCCGGACGCGCACGCCGGCGAGGTGCCGGTGGCCTATGTGCAATTGCAGGCCGGCGCCAGCGCGAGCGAGGACGAGTTGCTGGCGTTCGCGCGCGAGCACGTGGCCGAACGCGCGGCGGTGCCGCGCGCGATCCACATTGTCGAAGCCTTGCCGCTGACGCCGGTCGGCAAGATCTACAAGCCGGCGTTGAAGCAGCGCGAGATCGCCGATGCCTTGGCCCAGGCCTTGCGCGAAGGCGGGGTGGACGCGCCGCGGGTGAGCGCGCGCGAAGACGGATCGCGCGGCGTGGTGGTGGATGTGCGTCTGCGCGATCTTGCCCAAGCCGATGCCGCCGCCAGGATCCTCGGCTTGTTTGCGTTCGCGTTTGAACTGCATGCAGCCGATGACTGACCGCGAGGTCTTTTGTAGGAGGGGCTTCAGCCCCGATGCTTTTCTGTCAGATCGCGATATCGGATCGAAAAGCATCGGGGCTGAAGCCCCTCCCACAAAAGACCTCCTACAAAAGGCCTCCCACAAAAGACCTAGTGCCGAAGCCCGTTGGGCCGGATTCAACGCGCCGCGGTCGCCTCGCCGCTCCGCAACACCGGCCGGTAATGCCCGGTGATCGGGTAATCGAACAACACATCGTCTTCCTGCGTGCCGCGCGCGATGTTGTGCAGCATCAGCGGCCGCCGGCGATCCCAGGATTTGCGGTCGGAGACGATGCCGATATGCGGCACGCCGCTGCGCAGTTCCCAGGTCACCAGATCGCCGGGCCGATAGTCGGCGGCGCTGTCGCTGACCGGCTGCGTCCATCGCTGGCGTTCGAACCAGCGACGCAGGTTCGGCACGCGGCGGTGATCGATGTTGCGGTCGGTGGCGCTGGCGCGCCAGAGGGTCGGGTAACTGGCGAAGTTGGCGCGCATGTCTTCGTGCACGGCCTGCTGCAGATCCAGGCCCTGCGTGCGCAGCGCGCGGATCACCACGTCGGTGCATACGCCGCGGTCGCCGGCGACATCGCCGCCGGGATAGGCCAGTTGCACATAGGCCGGATCGTAGTAGCGGGTGACGCCGATCTGCGCGCGCGCGGCGGCGACCAGCGGCGGCGAAGGCGCGGTTTCGCCCGGCGCCGGTTGCGGCCACACGCGTGCGCCGCTATCGGGCTTCGCCGGTTCCTGCGGCGCGCGCGAGCACGCGGCCGCGGCCAGCGCCACGGTGAAAACGAGGGTCAGGCGAAGTCGCGGCCATCCGTGGCGCATGCGCTGTTCTCTCAGGGCGCCGGCGTCGGGCGCGGTGGCCGCGGGCGCGGCGGATGCGCGGGCACGTCGCGGCCCGGCACCTGCACCAGCCGCAGTTCGTCGGTGTCGAGCTGCAGAGCGGTGAGCTTGCCGCCCCAGACCGCGCCGGTGTCGATGGCGTGCACGCCGTGGCCGATGAACAAGCCCAGGGTGGACCAATGCCCGCAGACGATTTTCAGATCGCGCTCGACCCGGCCGGGCACTTCGTACCACGGGTACAGACCGACCGGCTGGGTGCCGGGGCTGCCCTTGTCTTCGAAGGCGATGCGGCCGCGCGGCGTGCAATAGCGCAGGCGGGTGAATATGTTGATGATCGCGCGGTGGCGGTCGATGCCGGCGAGCTTGGGATTCCAGGCCGGGCGATCGCCGTACATGTTCTTGAGCAGGCGGCGGTATTGATCGCTGTGCAGACGCTCTTCGATCTCGCGCGCATGGCGCTCGGCCATGGCGGTGGTCCACTTCGGCGCCAGGCCGGCGTGCACCATCATCCAGCCGAGCTTGCGGTCGGTGTGCACCAGCTTCTGCATGCGCAGCCAGTCGAGCAGCATCGGCCCGTCTTCGGCCAGCACGATGCGCTGCAGGTCCGGATTGACCTTGCGCTTTTCTTCCTCGGTGCGCTGGCCGATCGCCAGCAGCGACAGATCGTGATTGCCCAGCACGGTCACGCTGTTCTCGCGCAACGAATGCACCAGCCGCAAGGTTTCCAGCGATTGCCCGCCGCGGTTGACCAGATCGCCGCAGAACCACAGCTGGTCGCGCGCCGGATCGAACGCGATCCGCTCAAGCAGCCGCTGGGTGGCGTCGTAACAGCCTTGCAGGTCGCCTATTGCCCAAACGCTCATACCCGGTCCGCGCTCAATGCAGGGTGCGCGGAATGGTGAGCGTGAACGTCGGAACCGGCGCCTCGAACTGGGTGCCGTCGTCGGCCACCATCGCGTAGCTGCCTTCCATCGTTCCCAGGCTGGTTTCCAGCACGGCACCGGAGGTGTATTCGTAATCGTCGCCCGGGCGCAGCCACGGTTGTTCGCCGACGACGCCGTCGCCGCGCACTTCCTGCACCTTGCCGTTGGCGTCGGTGATGACCCAGTGGCGCGAGATCAGACGCGCGGGGATCTTGCCGGCGTTGCGGATGTGGATGGTGTAGGCGAAGACATAGCGGTCCTGCTCCGGCTCGGATTGGTCGTCCAAGTAACGGGTGGCGACGTCGATGTCGAAGACGTAGTCGGGCGGGGGGTTCATAGCGGCAGTTTAAGCAAAGCGGGCATGAAGCGGGAATGAGTCCGGAAAATAACGGTTGGCGCGGCGAAAAGGCCAGGCAGGTCGGACCGCAGTGACCGCGTCGCGCGCCGGCCGCATGCTCGCGCCGACGGGCGCGGCCGCGCTTTTTTCGAAAGCGGAAACCGAGGCCGACGGCGCGAACTTCGCGCGGGCTAGCGTTGCTCCGGCTCGATCGCACCGTTCGCCTTGAGCCAACTCAGCCGGCTCACACAGTCTCCGGCTCGATCGACCCGTTCGCCTTGAGCCAATTGCTCAGGCGCACGAAGTCGGCGACTTCGATCTGCTCGGCGCGCGCGTCCGGACGCAGGCCGGCGGCTTCGATCGATACGCCTTCGCAAATCTGCGACAGCGCGTTGCGCAGGGTCTTGCGACGCTGGCCGAAGGCGTCGCGGACCACGCGCGCGAACAAGGCGCGGTCGTCGATGCCGATCTTGTCCGGCGCATGCGGAATCATCCGCACCACCGCCGAATCCACCTTCGGCGGCGGACGGAACGCGGCCGGCGGGACGTCGAACAAGGCGATCACCTGGCAGTAGGCCTGCAGCATCACGCTTAGCCGTCCGTAGACCTTGCTGCCGGGGCCGGCGGCCATGCGATCGACCACTTCCTTCTGCAGCATGAAGTGCATGTCGCGGATCGCCGCGGCATGGTCCAGCGCATGGAACAGGATCGGCGAGGACAGGTTGTAGGGCAGGTTGCCGACCAGACGGATCCGGCTTTCGTTGGCCAGCGAGGTGAAGTCCACGGTCAGCACGTCGCGATGGATCACTTCCAGGGTGCCGTGGGCGCGCGCGCCGTCGGTGAGCGGGAAGATCAGGTCGCGGTCGAACTCGATCACGGTCAGCTCGCCGTGGCGGTCCAGCAGCGGGAAGGTGATCGCGCCCTGGCCGGGGCCGATCTCGACCAGGCGGTCGCCGGGTTTGGGGTCCACGGCGTGGACGATCATCGAAATGATCCCCTGGTCGTGCAGGAAGTGCTGGCCCAGGTGTTTCTTGGCCTCGGGCTTGAAGCCTTTGGCGTGGGTCTTGGCGGTGCCGGTCATGGCGTGGCTCCGGATGAGCGGCGGGTGCGCGCGATCTGCGCGCAGGTCTGGGCGGCGGCGATCAGGCTGGACGGGTCGGCCAGGCCGCGGCCGGCGAGGTCCAGCGCGGTGCCGTGATCGACCGCCACGCGCGGGTAGGGTAGCCCCAGGGTGAGGTTCACGGCGCGTTCGAAGCCGCTGTACTTAAGCACCGGCAGGCCCTGGTCGTGATACATCGCCACCACCGCGTCAAAGCCGCGCAGCTTGGCCGGCAGGAAGGCGGTGTCGGCCGGCAGCGGGCCGATCAGGTCCAGGCCCTCCAGGCGCAGGGCGGCCAGGACCGGTTCGATCACCTCGATCTCTTCCATGCCCAGGTGCCCGGCTTCGCCGGCGTGCGGGTTCAGGCCGAGCACGGCGATGCGCGGCCGGTCGATGCCGAAGTCGCCGCGCAGGGCGGCGGCGACGGTGCGCAGGGTGCGGCCCAGCGAGACCGGTTCGATCGCGTCGGCGACCGCGCGCAGCGGCAGGTGGGTGGTGGCCAGGCCGACCCGGACGATGTCGTTGGCCAGCATCATCACCACCTCGCGTCCGGCCTGGCGGGCCAGCAGCTCGGTGGTGCCGGTGTAGGCGATGCCGCCGTCGTTGATCACGGCCTTGTGCACGGGGCCGGTGACTAAGCCCTCGAAGCGCCCATCCAGGCAGCCCTGAGCGCCGTCCAGCAGCGCCTGGATCACCGCCGCGGCATTGGCAGGCTCGGGCGTGCCGAAGGCCGGCAGGACGGGATTGGGGATTTCGACCAGGGCCAGCTCGCCGGGTGCCCGTGAGGGGCGATCGGGCGGCAACAGGGTCAGGGGCAGGCCGAGCGCGTCGGCGGCGGCGCGCAGGCTGCGCGGATCGGCGAAACCGATCAGATCGTAATCGCGCGGCTGCTGCAGCAGCCGCACGCACAGCTCCGGCCCGACGCCGGCCGGCTCGCCCGGCACCAGCGCGAGCCGGGGCGGGGTCATATCAGCCGCCGGCCGGTTTGGCCGGAACGGTGGTCTCGGTGCCGGGCTGGCTGGCGTCGGCGGCCTTGCCGACGCGGAAGTCCACGTAGGCTTCGCCGCGCTTCTCGCGCAGGAAGCGGTTCCATTCCTCTTCCAGCTTGCGCCGGCCGATGGTCTCCTGGACCTGGGCGCGCTTGCTCTGGTCGGCGACGTCGCTCTGACGCGTGCCCAGGCGCTGGACGATGTGGTAACCGGCGGTGGTGTGGATCGGCTGCGAGACTTCGTTGTCGGTCAGCGCGGCGACCGCGCCGCCGAACTCGGGACCGAACTCGTCCTGGGTGAACCAGCCCAGATCGCCGCCCTTGCCCTGGGTGCCCAGGTCTTCCGAGCTTTCCTTGACCACGTCCTCGAACTTGGCGCCGCCGGCGATGCGCGCGCGCAGTGTCTCGGCCTTGGCCTTGGCCTGAGCTTCGGTGGTGGTGTCGTTGATGCGCACCAGGACGTGGCGGGCGTGGTACTGGGTGACCATCTGCGGGCCCGACTGCGAGGCGTCGCGCACTTCGACCAGCTTGAGCAGCTGGAAGCCGCTGGGGCCGCGGATCGGGTCGGTGACTTCGCCGGCCTTCATCGACTTCATCATCTCGCCGAACGCGGCCGGGATTTCGTCGAGGCTGCGCCAGCCCAGGTCGCCGCCTTCCAGCGCGTTGGGGCTGTCGGAGTAGCGCACCGCGGCGGCGTTGAAGTCCATCTCGCCCTTGGCGATCAGGGTCTTCACGCCATCGACCTTCTTCTGCGCCGTGGTGATCTGCTCGGGCGTGGCGCCTTCGGGCAGGGCGATCAGGATGTGGGCGAGGTGGTACTGGGTGCCGGTGTTGGCCTGCGCCTTCAGGGCCGCGTCGATTTCCGCGTCGCTGACCGAGACGCGGGTCTGGGCGAAACGCTGACGCAGGCGCTGGACCAGCAGTTCATCGCGGATCGAGGTGCGGAAGTCGGTGTAGGAACTGCCGTCGCGGGCCAGCTGCTGGCGCAGCTGGTCGATGCTGAGCTTGTTGGACTGGGCGATGCTGCCGATGGCCTGATCGACTTCCTGATCGGTCACGCGCACGCCGGTGCCCTGGGCCTGGGCGACCTGGATCTTGAGCAGGATCAGGCGTTCGAGCACCTGCCGCTCGAGCACGTCGCGCGGCGGCAGCTGCTCGCTGCGGCCGGCGTACTGGGTGAGGATATTGGCGACGGCGCGATCGAGCTCGGTCTTGAGGATGACGTCCTCGTCCACCACTGCGGCGATACGGTCGATCGGCTGCTTGTCCTGGGCGTGGACGCTGCTCAGCAGCAGGCCAGCGGCAAGGAAACCAGCGAACAGCGGGCTCGCGAAACGTTTGTTCATAGGGTCGGGTCGAGGGTCGAGTCGTCGGCGTCGTTGCCGCGGTTTTGGCGGCTGACCGTGGGAGACGGCGGCGCCAGATACAGGTCGTCGCGGTTATAGCCGAGAATAGCACGGCGCAAAACGCGCTCCGTGTTCTGGCCGGCCGAGCCTAGGCCCTTGAGCTCGAACTCCACCTGAAGCGAGCTGTTGAGGTCTTCGGAGCGGTTGCGCTGGTAGCGGCGGGCGATCAGGCGCACCGCCAGGCAGCAGCTTTCCCACTGCACGCCGCCGATCTGCTCGAGCGGACGCTTGTCCTTGATCGAGTAGTAATAGCGGCCGACCACGCTCCAGTTGTTGTTGATCGGGTACAGGAAGGAGAAGTCGGCCTGCTCGTACTGGTCGCGCACGTCGCGCGGGGCATCCAGGGCGGCGCTGAGGTTGCGGCGGTAGCGGTAGGCGAAGTTGACCACGCCGGTATCGCGGAACAGGTAGCGGGCGCGGAAGGTGGCCACGTCCTCGCTGCGCAGGCGCGGATCCCACTGGTAGGTGGCGTTGATGGTCCAGCGGTCGCTGGGCGAGACGCTGACGTCGGCCACCCAGGCCGACTTGCCCTGCTTGATCGGGGTTTCCGCGCCGATCACGGTGCGGATGTCGTCGAAGTACTGGATCTGGCCGATGCTGGCGGCCAGGCGCTCGCGGCCGTCCTCGGAATTGATCAGGCGGGTGGTCAGCGCGGTGGTCAGCTGGTTGGCGTCGGTCTGGCGATCGGCGCCGGAGTAGCGGTTGTCGCGGAACAGCGCGCCCCAGCTGAACGACATCGGGTTGGTGTCGAACAGCGGAATGCCGTTCTGGTCGCGGTAGGGCGCACGCAGGTAGAACACGCGCGGTTCCAGGGTGTGGATGTAGCTGTCGCCGCGGATTTCGGTCTCGCGATCGAAGTACAGGCCGGCGTCGATCGAGGTGATCGGCAGGCTGCGGGTGGGCGACTTGTTGTAGAAGCTGCGCACCAGTTCCGGCGTCTTGGTCACCGTGCCGTTGCTGGCGAGGACGAAGGCGTCGGCTTGCTGGTCGGCCATCTGCTGGGCCAGGTCGCCTTCCAGCTCGTAAGCGGTATAGCGCCAGGCCAGCTTGGGCCGGATGAACCAGGCCGCGCCTTCCAGCGGGAGGCTGACGTAAGGCTTGATGTCGAAGCGGCTGCCGCCGGGAATCGCCCGCCGCAGACTCGTCGGAACGCCGGGACTGGTATCGCCCGGAGTGAACTTCATGTCCTCGTGCTGGAAGCGCACGGCCTCGGTGTCCACGCCGGTCTCGACCCACTTGTTCCACGGCTGCGCCCAATGGAAGGTCGCGCGCGGCAGGCGGTCGTAGGCCAGCGAGTTTTCCTGCAGGGTGAAGTCGGCCAGCTGGTTGTGGTCGGCGGTGAAGCTGGCGTCCCAATAGCGGCCGCGGCCGTAGATGCCCACTTCGCTGCGCAGCGAGATCGCCGACTGGCCGTACAGGCTGTTGCTGAAATCCTGCAGGTAGTACTTGTCGCTGACCCAGGCCAGGTTGGCGGCGGCGTACCAGGTGCCGTCCAGGCGGTGGGTGGTCTTGAGCGCGAACTCGCCGCGGTTCTTCTCCGGCAGACGGTCCTTCGGAATCGGGAACAGCTCCGGGCCGCCGCGGCGGTAATCGGTGTAGCGGTTGCGGTCGTTGCTGGGCAGGTCGTCGTTGGGCATCCAGTTGCCCGAGACCTCGCCGGAGCCGCGCTCGTACAGCCAGCGGAACTCGCCGCCCATCGCCACGCCGCGCTTGCTCATGTAGCGCGGGAACAAGGTCGCGTCGTAGTTCGGCGCCAGGTTGAGGTAGATCGGCTGGCGCCAGTCGAAGCCGTTCTTGCCCGACACGCCGATGTTCGGGAACAGCAGGCCGGTGCGGCGGCGGTCGTCGATGGGGAACATCAGCCACGGCACGTACAGCACCGGCACCTTGCCGATGCGCAGCACCGCGTTGTGGGCCACGCCCATGCCTTCGTCGGTGTTCAGGTCGATGCGGTGCGCGCGCAGCTCCCACACGCGCTGGTTCGGCGCGCAGGTGGAATAGGTCGAGCCGTGCAGAGCGCCCTTGGCGCCGTTCAAGTCGATGCGCTCGGCGCCGCCGTTGCCGCGGCGCGAGGTCAGCTGGTACTCGACGTCGTCGATGCGGTGCTGATCGGCGTTCTGGTCGCCCTCGGCGTGCTCGGCCACCAGGCGCATGCTGGAATCCTGGTAGCGCACGTGGCCTTCGGCCGTGTACTTGCCCGATTCCTGGTTGTAGCTGAGCTTGTCGGTGCCCAGGAACTGGTCGCCGCGGCTGAGCCGGACGTTGTCCTGGACCACGATGTTCTGCTCGTCGCTGCCGCGCTGCAGGGTGCCGCCGTCGATGTCGGTCGGCTGGGCGGCGCGCTGGTCGGCGGTGCCGGTGGGGGCGGGGGCGTCGTCGAAGGACGGCACCGCGTCGATCAGCGGGCACAGCCCCCAATTCTCGTTGTCGTCCGCCGCGTAAGCGGGCAGAGCGATGGCGATGCACAACGACAACGGGAGCAGGCGGAGGGGTTTGCGCACGCGAGCATCCGGCAGACGGAAAACGGCCGTTAGATTGCCGTATCCCTTGCAAGCGGGCAACGCGAACGCCATCTATCGGGCTCCGGCGTTCAGTTCCGCGAACGCCCGCCGGCCCGGACCTGAGCGTTCCCGGCGCCGGCCCGCCCGCCTTTTGGAGGAGACATGAGCCAGCATCCCCGCCCCAACTCCGGCACCGATTCCAACCCGGCCGCGCCGGCGGTCGAGAAGAGCGAAGCTGAATGGCGCGAGCAACTGTCGCCAGAGCAATACGCCGTGTGCCGTTGCTCGGCCACCGAGCGCGCCTTCACCGGCCGTTTCTGGAATCACAAGGAAGCCGGCACCTATACCTGCGTGGCCTGCGGCGAGCCGCTGTTCTCCTCGCAGGCCAAGTACGACTCAGGCAGCGGCTGGCCCAGCTACTACCAGCCATTGAGTGCCGACGCGGTGGCCGAACATGCCGACGAAAGTCACGGTATGCGCAGGATCGAGGTCAAATGTGCGCGCTGCGACTCGCACCTGGGGCACGTGTTCCCGGACGGCCCCAAGCCCACCGGGTTGCGTTACTGCATCAATTCGGCGTCGCTGGGATTCCGCGGCGACGACGGCAAAACCCCGGGCTGAGATCGCCCGCGGCCCGATCCGGACCTGGTCCGGGTCGGGCCCGTCCCGCGCGGGACTCAGGCCATCAACGCGCCGACATGCGCCACCGAGCTCTCGCGCAGCGCGGCCAGGTCGTAGCCGCCTTCCAGCATCGACACCACCCGGCCCAGCGCATGGCGCTCGGCGATCGCCACCAGTTCGGCGGTGATCCAGTGGAAATCCTCGCCGTCCAGTTCCACCTGCGCCAGCGGGTCGCGCTTGTGCGCGTCGAAGCCGGCCGAGATCAGCACCAGTTGCGGACGGAAGCCGTCGATGGTCGGCAGCAGCCGTTCGCGCCAGACCCGGCGGAAGCCTTCGCTGCCCGTGCCCGGCGGCAGCGGCGCGTTGACGATGTTGCCGACGCCGCGCTCGTGCACGTAGCCGGTGTCCGGATACAGTGGCATCTGGTGCGAACTGACGTACATCACCCTAGGATCGGTATCGAAGATCGCCTGGGTGCCGTTGCCGTGATGGACGTCGAAATCGATCACCGCCACCCGCGTCAGCCCGTGCTTCTCGCAGGCGTGGGCGGCGGCGACGGCGATGTTGTTGAACAGGCAAAAGCCCATCGCCGCATCGATGGTGGCGTGATGGCCGGGCGGCCGCACCGCGCAGAACACGCGCTTGTCCTCGCCCTTGATCACCGCATCGACCGCGGCCACGCCGGCGCCGGCCGCGCGCAACGCGGCTTCGGCCGAGCCCGGCGCGAGTACGGTGTCCGGATCGAGTTGCATCGGCCCATCGACCACGCTGTCGAGCACCAGCGACAACAGCCCGTCGCCGTGCGCGCGCAGCAACTGGCCGCGGCTGGCCAGCGGCGCTTCGCACCATTGCAGATCCGGATAGGCCTCGCGCAGCGCCTCGGTCACCGCGACCAGACGCAACGGCCGCTCGGCATGACCCGGACCCGGGTCGTGGCGCGTGCAGGCCGGATGCGTGTAGATGCGCACGATCAGCCCTTGCGGCGCTCGTGGTTCCAGGTGACCTCGCCATGGCCGCCGGCGCGGGCCAGCACGCGGGCGATCACGAACAACAGGTCGGACAGGCGGTTGAGGTAACGCACCGCTTCGGGGCGCACGCTTTCCAGGCGCGACAGCGCCACGGTTTCGCGTTCGGCGCGGCGCACCACGGTGCGCGCGATGTGGCAGCGCGCAGCAGCTTCGCCGCCGGCGGGCAGGATGAATTCCTTCAGCGCCGGCAGGTCGTCGTTATGGCCGTCCAGCCACTGCTCCAGGCGATCGATGTCGGCATCGAAGATCGCCGCGTGGCCGGGGATGCACAGCTCCGCGCCGAGGTCGAACATCTGATGCTGGATCGCGACCAGCTGATCGCGAACCAATGCCGGCAGATCGCTCGCCAACACCAGTCCGATGGTCGAGTTGGCCTCGTCCACCGTGCCGTAGGCATCCACGCGCGCCGAGTCCTTGCCGGTGCGACTGCCGTCGCCCAGGCCGGTGCTGCCGTCGTCGCCGGTACGGGTATAGATTTTCGAAAGACGGTTGCCCATCGGGCCGATCAGCGCTGGTTGTGATCGTTCGGCGCCGGCAGCGGCTTGTCGGCCTTGCTGGCGCTCGCGGCGATGGCCTGGACCACGGTGGCGATGCCGACATAGGTCGCGGTGGTGCGCAGGTACGGCAGCAGCCATTCGAAGTAGTTCGCGGCCCAGCCGGCGAAGGACTTGTCCTGCACCGAGTCGGAGATCCAGTAGAAGCTGCCCTGGCTCAGCAACTGGCACAGCGCGACCGAGCCGATCAGCGCGACCGCGGTCAGGCCCAGCGTGCGCCAGCTGCGGCTGTAGTTGCGCGACACCCACAGGCCGCCGGCCCACATCGCGAAGTACGCCGGCACCAGGAACCAGTACGCCGCCGACACGCAGTAGTGCTCCCAGAAATTGATGCCCTGACGGGTGATCACGGCGTAGTCGATCGCCACCGCCAGCGCCATCAGCAGCGGGAACGCCCAGCGGGTCCAGGTGCGCAGGTAGAAGCCGCCGATGAAGAACACCGCCCAGGATGCGTCGGGGATCGGCGTCCAGTGATTGACGCGGGTAGCGACCATCAACACGGCCAGCAGGGCGAGGATCAGACTGTTGCGGGTGTTCGGCTTCATGGGTTCGGTCTCCTGACGCCGGACCGGCGCGTCGATCCGCACATTCTAAGGAACCTGCGACCAAAGTGCCGGTTTGCTTGCGGGGGCGGTCGCGGGCTGGGAGGCGCTGTCTCTCTAAGTGATTGATTCGCTAGGTCTGAGCGGAAAGCATCGGGCCTGAAGGCGCTCCCACAAAAGATTGCGTGGCCGCGAAGTGTGTTGTGGGAGGGCCTTCAGGCCCGACGCTCTTCTGTCAGCCACCCACATCCATCCAACCCGATCCGAACAGACGCTGCACGGACGCCGCCGTATCATGAACGCATGACTTCCGACGCCACGCAGCAGTCTCCGCACGCCGCCGTCCACGCCAGCCACGATGTCCTGATCGTCGGCGGCGGACTGGTCGGCGCCAGTCTCGCCATCGCCCTGGACCGGATCGGCCTGGACGTGGGCCTGATCGAAGCCGCGCCGCCCGGCGCGCTGCCGGCGGTGTTCGACGAGCGCAACCTCAGCTTCGCCGAAGCCACCGTCAACGCGTTGAGCGCGCTGGGCGTGCTGCAGAAACTGCGCGCGCCGACCGGCTCGATCCGCCGCATCCACATCAGCCGCCGCGGCGATTTCGGCCGCGCCGTGCTCGACGCGCAGCGCTACGGCCGCGAAGAGTTCGGCCGCATCGTGGTCGCGCGCGATTTCGGCGAAGCGCTGGAGGCGCGCCTGGCCGAGCTGCCGCGGCTGCAGCGCTATCGGCCGGTAAGGTTCGTGGGGCTGGCCGACGAAACGTGTGAACGCGATGTGGGTTCGGCCGGCGAAACTCAGGCGGGTGATGCGGATGCATCGTCCCGGCGCGGCGTAGACGTCGCGACTGGCGCGGGCTTCGGGTGGCGCGCGATCCGCGTCGCCGACGGCGCCGGCGAACGCGTGCTGCGCGCGCGCCTGTTGATCGCCGCCGACGGCACCCGCAGCGGCGTGCGCGAAGCGCTGGACATCGGCGCGGACGAATACGACTACGGCCAGACCTTGTTCATCGCCCGTCTGCGCTGCGAACGCGCGCCCGACGGCACCGCCTACGAGCGCCTGGGCGATGAAGGCCCGACCGCGCTGCTGCCGCGCGGCGATCGCCATTACGGCCTGATCCACGGCGTCGCCAACGCCGAAGCCGACGCGGTCGCCGCGCTCGACGAGGCCGGCTTCCTGGCGCGCGTGCAAGAAGCCTTCGGCTGGCGCGCCGGCCGCTTCGTCGCCTGCGGCGCGCGCGGCATGCATCCGGCGATCCGGGTGCTGGCGCGCCGCACCACCGCGCGCCGCGCGGTGCTGGTCGGCAATGCCGCGCAGACCATCCACCCGATCGGCGCGCAGGGTTTCAACCTGGGGTTGCGCGACGCGATGACCCTGGCCGAACTGATCGAACACGACTTGAGCGCGAACGCGGCGCAAGCCGATTGCGGCAGCGCCGATCTGCTCGAACGTTACGCGCGCCGCCGCGCCGAAGACCGCGAGCGCACGGTGAATTTCTCCGACTCGCTGGCGCGCATCGCCTCCAACGCCACGCCCTTGCTGCGTCCGCTGCGCAGCCTGGGATTGCTGGCGCTGGACCGGCTGCCGACCGCGCAATCGATGCTGGTCGGCGGCGCGATGGGTTATCGCGGCGACGTCCCGGCGCTGTGCCGCGGCGAAACCGGTGCCGATGCCTGGGGCGCGGGAGGCCGCGCATGAGCCGGCGCGAGATGTTGGACATCGTCGTGGTCGGCGCCGGCGTGGTCGGCGCGGCGGCGGCGCTGGGGTTCGCCCGGGACGGTTTCGAGGTGGCCCTGGTCGAAGCGCGCGAACCCGCGCCGTGGTCGTCGCAACAGCCCGACCTGCGCGTGTACGCATTCGCTCCGGACAACGCCGCGCTGCTGGACAATCTGGGCGTGTGGCCGTCGGTGCGCGATGCGCGCGTGCAGCCCTACCGCACGATGCGGGTGTGGGACGCGGCCGGCGGCGGCGAGCTGCATTTCGATGCCGACGCCTTCGGCCGGCGCGAGCTGGGCTGGATCGTCGAACACGGCCTGCTGGTCGATCGCCTGTGGTCGGCGCTGCCGGCGGCGGGCGTGCAGATGTATTGCCCCGATCAGGTCGAAGCGCTGGAACTCGATGCGCCCGACAGCGTCGGCGTGGTGCTGGCCGGCGGCCGTCGCCTGCGCTCGCGCTTGCTGATCGCCGCCGACGGCGCCGAATCCAGACTGCGCGAACTGGCCGGCATACAGGCGCCGGCGCACGACTACGGCCAACGCGGTCTGGTCGCTTACATCGACAGCGAACTGAGCCACGAGGCGACCTGCTGGCAGCGATTCCTGCCGAGCGGGCCGTTGGCGTTCCTGCCGGCGCAGGGCGAAGAAGGCGCGCGCGACCGCCGCAGTTCGATCGTGTGGACCTTGCCGGCGAACGAGGCCGACCGCCTGCTGGGCCTGGACGAGAACGCATTCGCGAACGCGCTCGAACGCGCCTTCGCCGGGCGCCTGGGCGCGCTGGCCCTGGCGTCCAAGCGCGCCGCGTTTCCGCTGCGCCGTCAGCTGGCCGAGCGCTACGTCTCCGGCCGCGTCGTCGTCGCCGGCGACGCCGCGCACGTGGTGCATCCGCTGGCCGGGCAGGGAGTCAACCTGGGCCTGCGCGATATCGCCGGTTTGCGCGAAACGCTGGCGCAGGCGCGCAAGCGCGGGCTCGATCCGGGTTCGCCCACGCGTCTGGCGCGCTGGGCGCGCGAACGCCGCAGCGAAAACGCTCTGGCCGCGTACGGCTTCGACAGCTTGAACAAACTGTTCTCGAACGACGATTTCGCCGCGACGATGCTGCGCGGGCCGATGCTCGGCCTGGCCGGCAAGTTGCCGCCGTTGACGCATTATTTCTGGCGCCGCGCGGCGGGTGTCTGAGTCGAGCGGACGATGGGCCGCGCGCTGCGGCGCCGCGCTGTGCATGGTGGTGTCGGGCGCGGCCGTCGCCACCCGCCAATGCCCGCCGGAAAGCGGGGAGAAATCTACGCTGTTCTGGGCCGCGGGCTGGAGCGTGTTCGGCCTGTTCCTGCTGCTGGGGCTGGCCATCGCGATCGGCGCGGTGCGCGCCACGCGCACTCAGCGTTGGACCCGGCGCGTGCCGCTGCTGATCCTGGCGGCCGCGGTGATGTTGGGATCGTGGGTGCTCGGCCTGCTCGTGTTCGTCAACGGATTCGTGATGGTGTGTTGATCCGGCCGGATCAGTCTTCGTGGAACCGCTGCCGCGTATTGAGCAGATACACCGACACCAGCACCCCGACCACCGCCACGCCCATCACGTAATACGCCGGCGCCATGCCGCCCAGATGCGAGGCCATGTAGCCGATCAGCGGCGGCGTCAGCGCGCCGAACACGGCGTAGGCGACGTTGTATGAGAACGACAAGCCCGAGAACCGCACCGGCGCCGGGAACGACGCCACCATCACCGCCGGGATCACCCCGACCACGCCGACGAACACGCCCGCCAACGCATACAGCGGCAGGAAGTTGTGCGCGCCGTGGTTGAGGTCGTAATACAGCGCGAAGCTGCTGGCCAACACGCCCAGCGAGCCGATCAGCAGCGCCTTGCCGCGGCCGAGCTTGTCCACCAGCAAGCCGCCGCCGACCGCGCTCAAAGTCAGGAAGAACGCCGCCAGGGAATTGCCCAGGAACGCGCGCGCCGGTTCAATGCCGAACTTCTGCTGCACGATGGTCGGCGTCATCAGGATGATCACCACGATCGCCGCGGTCAGCAGCCACGTCACCAGCATCGACAGCACCACGCCGTCCAGGTGATTGCGCAGCACCTGCTTGAGCGGCAATTCCTGCACCAGTTGGCGGCTGGCGCGCATCGCCGCGAACACCGGCGTCTCGCTGAGCCAGCGGCGCAGATACACCGCCAGGAAACCGAACACGCCGCCGATCACGAACGGCACGCGCCAGACCCCGCCCAGCACTTGTTCGGGCGTGAACCAGGTGTTGATCGCGGTGGAAATCAGCGAACCGATCAGGATGCCGGCGGTGAGTCCCGCCGACAGCGTCGCGCAAGCGAAACCGACGCGGCCGCGTGGCGCATGTTCGGCGACGAAAGTCCATGCGCCCGGCACTTCGCCGCCGATCGCGATGCCCTGCACGATGCGCAGCGCCAGCAGCAACAGCGGCGCGGCGATGCCGATCTGCGCGTACACCGGCAACAGGCCGATGAACAGCGTCGGCAGCGCCATCAGGAACACGCTGAGCGTGAACATGCGCTTGCGTCCGGAGCGGTCGCCGAAGTGGGCCATGATGATGCCGCCGATCGGCCGCACCAGATAACCGGCGGCGAAGATGCCGTAGATCTGCAAGGTGCCGAGCCAGGTCGGCATGTCCGGCGGGAAGAACAGATGGCGCAAAGTCTCGGTCAGGAACACGAAGATGACGAAATCGTAGAACTCCAACGCGCCGCCGAGCGCGGACAGCAGCAAGGTGCGGAAGTCGCTGCGATTCAGCGGGCGAGCGGCGTCGGGAACGATCGTTGTGGCGGTCATGGCGTGCGGCGTGTCGGGCGGACGGGGGAGGCAAGGCACTATGCCGCAACGCCGGGCCGACGCAAGTCACAGGATGTGTGATCCGGCCTAAAGTAGTAGTGCGGGGGCCGCGCGGCCGATGCTAGAAACACAGGGTCTCCGTTCCCCCGCAGAGCTGTATTTTGTTCTCTTCTCCCTTTTCAGGCGCGCTTGCCGCCTTGCGCGCGCACGTGCCGGCCATCGCAGTTCTACCGGCCGCGCTCGCTGTGATCCTGTCGTCGCCGGCCGTGCGCGCGGCCGAATTCGAACTCGCCGACGGCCGTATTCAGGGCCAATGGAACACCCGCGTCGTCGCCGGTACTTCGGTGCGCACCGACAAGCCAAAGCCGCACCTGCTCGGCAAGGGTTTCGCCTCCGACGGCCGCGCCAAGGGCGGCAACGGCGCCGATACCGCCGACGACGGCAATCTGAACTTCGATCGCGGCGATGCGTTTTCGACCTTGTTCAAGATCGTGCAATCGGTCGATCTGAAATACCGCGACGTCGGTGTGAACCTGAGCGCGCGCACCTGGTACGACGCCACGCTCGACAATCGCGAAGTCGCGCAAGGCAACGTGCCGAACGGGTTCGATGCGCACGCGCCGCTCAGCGATGCCGGCTTGTCGCGCTCGAACAAGTTCTCCGGATTCCTGTGGCTCAACGCCTATGTTTACGGGCATCTGAAACTGGACGAAGACAGCGCGCTGGATCTGCGCGTGGGCAAGCAAAGCGTGAAGTGGGGCAACGGCCTGTTCCTGCAGGGTGTCAACCAGGTCAATCCGATCGACTACACGACCTTGCGCCGGCCCGGCACCGATGCCGCCAGCGAAGCGCAGATTCCGGTCGAGATGCTGTGGGCGAAATGGACGCTGGATTCCAAGCTGAGCCTGGAAGGGTTCTGGCAATGGAACTGGCGCGCGTCGGAATACGATCCGTGCGGTACGTTCTTCTCCGGCAGCGATCTGGGCTTCGATCGCGGCTGTGCCGGCATCCAGACCAATGCCTATTACCCGATCAACAGCGCATCGCCCGACGCCGGGCCGTGGCTCAGCGACGGCTTCATGCAATCGATGGGCGCGGTCCTGCCGCGCGATCGCGACCGTTACGGCAGCGATTCGGGGCAATGGGGCCTGGCGCTGCGTTATCGCGACGAACCGCGTGGCCTGGGTTGGGGCGCGTACTACCTGCGGATCAATTCGCGTGCGCCGTATCTGGACGCGATCACGATGGACTCCGCGCTCACCGATCCGACCCTGGCGCCGCGGCTGATCGCCGCCGGCGTGCCGACGATTTACGCGCAACTGTCCGCGCGGCTGTCGACCATCCGCGTGTCGTGGGAATACCCCGACGACATCCGCATCTTCGGCCTGAGTTTCGATGCCCGCGTCAAAGGTTGGAAGCTCGGCGCCGAGCTGTCGCACACGCAGGACCAGCCGGTGCAGCTCAATACCGCGGACATGTTCCGCGCGCTGACCAGCAACGGCGGGCCGATCGGCCAACGCAACGCGGTGTTGCCGCCGAGCGGGCTGTTGCGCGGCTATGACCGCGTCGGCAAGAGCCAATTGCTGCTGAATTTCCATCGCAGTTTCACCGGCGTGCTGGGCGCGCAGCAGGCGTCGGTGTCGGGCGAAGTCGCCTACAGTCATGCCGATTTGCCTGCCTTGGGCCAGGCGCGCTATGGGCGCGGCTTCCATTGGGGGTTCTCGCCGGAAGGCTACGGCGGCGTGTGTCCGCCGGTGCAGAATCCGCGCGGCTGTGTCGACGAAGGGTTCTATACGCGCAATGCCTGGGGTTATCGGCTGCGCGCGCAACTGGACTACGCGCCGGGCGGTGCCTGGACGTTGTCGCCGAGTTTGAGTTTTGGCCACGATGTGCGTGGTTATGCGATCGACAATCAGCTGGTTGAGGATCGTCGGCAGCTGACTTTGGGGTTGCTGGCGAAGTATGGAAAGAACTACTTCGCCAGTGTCAGCTATACCGACTATGCCAGTAGTGCGCGTTACGACGCGCTGGCGGATCATGATTTCGCCAGTGTTGCGGTGGGGGCTACGTTCTGAGTGATGTGGTTTGGTTCGCGACTTGGGATGTGGACGCGACTTGGGATGTGGAATCGACAAGGGATGGCAAACCCATGCACGCATTTGGTCGTCATGCCTCGCGAAACTTTACGCTCGTCATTCCCGCGAAGGCGGGCTCCGCCTCACTTCGGCGAAGCCGAACATCCAGAGACTTCAGCGCCATCTCTCCAGGCCGTCATTCCCGCGAAGGCGGGAATCCAGTGACTTCAAGCGTTCTCGCACGAAAGGCCCTGGATTCCCGCGTTCGCGGGAATGACGGTCCTGGAGGGTGTTGCTAAAGGATCGACGTATCCGGCTTCTGCGATGCGACGTATTTGGTTTCTACGAATTGAAGGAGAGGCCGCCCTCCCGCAGGAACGGCGGCCTCTCGTTCCGACGCTTACCGCCTCCACCCCGCAATCTCGCTAGCACTCAACACCCCATCGGCATTGACATCCACCGCGATGAAATTAGCGCTCAGCGGCGTAAACGCGCGTGCCTCGCTGCGCGTCAAGGTCCCATCGCCATCGATATCGAGCGCGACGAAATCGACATTGCGCCCATCCGACGGCGGAGCCACCACCGTCGCCGGCAGCTGATTGGCTTCCGCGGTCGCCGCGGCCGCGGCCTGCGCCACGCTGGTGGCATCGGTCGCGATCGCGGTCGCGGTGCGCGCTTCGCTCATGGCGGCCTGGGCTTGGATCGCCGCGCCGGTCGGGTTGCTGCCGGAGACCGCGGCGGCCTGCGCCGAACGCGCGGCTTCCGAGGCGCGCACGGCCTGGCGCGCGGCGGTCTGCGCATCGATGGCCGAACTCTTGGCTTGCTCGGCGGTGATTTGCGCCGCTACCGCGCCGCGTGCGCTGATCGCGCCCTGGTCGCGGGTGTTGGCCGCCGCGCGCGCCGCTGTTTGCGCGCTTGCCGCGTCCTGACGCGCGGCTTGCGCCTGCGCCGCGGCGACGTCGGCTTTCTCGATCGCCTCGTGCTTGGATTCGACCTTGGCCGGAACCTGCGCCGATGCGGCGCCGGCGCTCGCTATCGCGGCCAGCAGGGTCAAGGCGAGCAGGGAGTGTCGTTGGTTCGCGTGCTGCTTCATGGCGGAGCCTCGCGCTTGGGAGAGGCCCGACGCTAGCCCTGTGCGGATCAATCGGGTGTCAATCTTCGAAACCCGCGCTGAACGGCGCGGTTCGGCGCGGATGAATTGCGAACTGCAACGTCGCTGCGCTATCGCACGCCGCGGAATGAAAGCGCCGGTGAATTGCGCGTGCGACATGCGCACATCACCTGCGCATCACCGCGATGAACCGCAGCCATCGCGCCCGAACGCGCCGCTTACTTCGGCGTAGCGAACACCGTGATCTCTTCGCGATCGTGATACAGCTGACGCGCGCGCACGATCATCGGCCGATGCGCTTGGTGCTCGAACGCTTCCAGGCAGATGCGCGTTTCTTCCCAGCGCTTTTTCATCGGCAGCTTGAGGTTGAAGATCGCCTGCCGGCACCAGTTCTCGCGGAACCAGGTGGCCATGCGCTCGGCCACGCGCGCGGGCGACTCGACCATATCGCAAACCATCCAGTCGAGCGTGCGCTTGGGCTGCCAGGTGAAGCCGTCGGCGCGCAGATGATCGACGCGGCCGCTGTCGAGCAGCGCCTGCTTCAAGGGGCCGTTATCGACCGAGGTGACCTTCATGCCGTTGCGCATCAGCACCCAAGTCCAGCCGCCGGGCGCGGCGCCCAGGTCGGCGGCCTGCATGTTGTCGCGCACGCGGCGTTCGCGTTCTTCGTCGTCGAGCAGGGTCAGCAGCGCTTCTTCGAGCTTGAGCGCGGAGCGGCTGGGCGCGTCGGGATGCATGCGCAGGCGCGCGATGCCCAACGGCCACGGCGCGCTGTCGTGCGGCTCGGACATCGCCAGCACGGCGTGATCGCCGGCCAGAAACGCCACGTGCAGACGCGGCCGGCGCGCGTCGTCGGTCTTGCTCAGCCATCCGGCCTTGCGCAGCGCCGGGCGCAGCGCGTTGCCGAAGCTGCGCGCCAGACCGGCCAGCGGCTTGCCGTCGTCGGAGTCGGGGTGCTCGACCCACAGCTCGCCGAACATCGACACGTTCAGGCCCGAGCCGCCCAGCGCATCGAGCGCGGCCAGCATCGGGGTGATGCGGTCGGTCGGATTCAAGTTGGGCAGATCGGCCAGACGCACCAGCTTTTGCCGGGCGAAGATCAGCTTCGACCACGGCAGCGCGCGCGACAGCGCGGCGGCGTCCTCGACGATGAATTCGACGTAGCCGCTGTTGCGCTGGGTGCGCGCATAACCGGGGTGGCCAGCGAGCGCGGCGCGTTCGCTCAATTCGGCGGCGAGTTCGGGTTCGAAGCCGGCGCGGCACCAACACAACAGGGCGGAGTCGGTCATCGTGGGACACTCGCGGAAGCAAAGGGTAGGAGCGGTGCGAACCGCGACCGCGCCGATTCGCGAACCGGCGCGGTGGATTGCAGGAGCGTCGCCGCGGCTCGCGCCGCATCTACTCCTTGAAACGTCGGATCAGTACGAAACGCCGCTCTCGCCGTAACGGCGCAGCACGTCGCAGGCGGCGTCGCGATGCAGGTCGCGGCGCACGGCGATGCCGCGGCGTTCCAGTTCGCCGATCCAGTCCGCCGGCAGCGGGCCTTCGTCGAATTCGGTCAGGCGCATCACATCTTCCGAGCGCGCGCCGATCAGCAGATGGTCGATGCCGGCCCAGAAGCTGGCGCCGTAACACATGCAGCACGGCTGCGCCGAGGTGGCCAGGGTCATCGGGCCGATGTCGTTGAGCCGGAACGCGCTCAGCGCCGCTTGCGCGCACATGAAGGCCATCATCTCGGCGTGGGCGACCGAGCAGTTCTGCGGCACCACGCGGTTGACGCCGACGCCGACCACCAGGCCGTTGCTGTCGAACACCGCCGCGCCGAACGGGCCGCCGGTGCCCAGCTCGATGTTGCGCCGGGACAATTCGACCGCCAGTGCGACCTTGTCCTCATCGTTGAGGTAGGCGCGCTGGCGATCGACCGCTTCGTCGATCCATTCCGGCAGCGCCAGCTGCACCGAGCCGGTCAGCAGATAGGGGATTTTCGGACTCATTCCTTGCTCGCCCAGGTATCGCGCAGCGTCACGCTGCGGTTGAACACCGGCTGCTGCGGGTTATGGTCGTAGCGATCGGCGACGAAGTAGCCCACGCGCTCGAACTGCAACGCCTGCTCCGGCGCGGCCTGCGCCGCGGCCGGTTCGACATAACCGGTGACGGTGCGGCGCGAGTTCGGATTCAGGTGATCCTTGTAGGTCTTGCCGTCGCTGTCGTCGTCGGGCGCGGCCACGTCGAACAGGCGGTCGTACAGCCGCACTTCGGCCGCGAGCGCATGGCGCGCGCTGACCCAGTGGATGGTGCCCTTGATCTTGCGATCGGCGCCGGCCATGCCGGGACGCGATTGAGGATCGAGCGTGCCGCGCAGTTCGACGATTTCGCCGGCCTCGTTCTTGATCACTTCATCGCAGCGCAGGATGCCGGCGCCGCGCAGGCGCACTTCGCCGCCCGGGATCAGGCGCTTGAAGCCCTTCGGCGGCACTTCCTCGAAATCCTCGCGCTCGATCCACAACTGGTTCGAGAACGGCACCTGGCGAGAGCCGAAGCTCTCGTCCTTGGGATGATTGGAGAAGTGCAGCGATTCTTCGTGCGAATCGTCCAGATTGGTGATGACCAGCTTGAGCGGATCGATCACCGCCATGCGCCGCGCCGCGGCCGCGTCGAGGTCTTCGCGCAGGCAGCCTTCCAGCACCGAGTAGTCGATCACCGAGTTCTGCTTGCTCACGCCCAGGCGCTCGGCCCACAGGCGGATCGCGGCGGCGGTGTAGCCGCGGCGGCGGATGCCCTGCAGGGTCGGCATGCGCGGGTCGTCCCAGCCATCGACCAGCTTGTCCTGCACCAGCACCATGAGCTTGCGCTTGCTCATCACGGTGTAGTTGAGGTTGGCGCGCGAGAACTCGATCTGACGCGGAATCGCCGCTTCGTTCGGCAAACCCTTGGCCAGCAGCGGCGCCAGCAGTTCGGGCGAATGGGGCAGATCGACCTTGCTCACGCACCAGTCGTACAGCGGGCGGTGGTCTTCGAACTCCAGCGTGCACAGCGAATGGGTGATGCCTTCGCACGAGTCGCTGAGCGAATGGGCGAAGTCGTACATCGGATAGATCGGCCAGGCGTCGCCGGTGTTCTGGTGGGTGACCTTCTTGATCCGGTACAGCGCCGGGTCGCGCAGATTGATGTTGCCCGAGGCCATGTCGATCTTCGCGCGCAGGGTGCGCGCGCCGTCGGCGAACTCGCCCGCGCGCATGCGCCGGTACAGGTCGAGGTTTTCCTCGACGCTGCGGTCGCGGTACGGCGAGTTGCGGCCCGGCTCGTTGAGCGAGCCGCGGTAGGCGCGCACTTCCTCGGCGCTGAGGTCGCAGACGAAGGCGTCGCCCTGGCGGATCAGCTTTTCGCCGGCCAGATAGAACAGCTCGAAGTAATCCGAGGCGTGGCGCAGCTCGGCCCATTCGAAACCGAGCCAGCGCACGTCGTCCTGGATCGCCTCGACGTATTCGGGGTCTTCCTTGGCCGGGTTGGTGTCGTCGAAGCGCAGGTTGCAGCGGCCGCCGAACTCGTTGGCGACGCCGAAATCCAGGCAGATCGCCTTGGCATGGCCGATGTGCAGGTAGCCGTTGGGCTCGGGCGGAAAGCGCGTGCGCACGCCCTGGTGCTTGCCGCTGGCCAGGTCGTCGCGAACGATCTGACGGACGAAATCCTGTCTGACCGCGGCCGGGGCGGCGCTGTCGGCGGGATATTCGGGGGCAAGACGGGAAGGATCGGCGGACATGCAATGCATCTTGAGAAAGAGAGAATCGGGAGTTTAGCCGGTGCCGGGCCGGCTTGCCCGTGCGAGGCGGTCCGCGCCGGCCGGGGGCGAGCTTGCCCGGATGGCTGTTTCGGCGCCGATCGCGCGCGCGGGGCGGCGGCCGGCGCGCCCGGCGCGGCGTGGCGGCGTATGCTGGCCGCAGACTCGCAAGGCCGCGCAGGCCGAAGGACAGCGACGATGAAAGTCGTCTACGAAGCCGCCCATCTGATCGATGCCCACCTGGTCCGGCACGCGCTGGAAGACGCCGGGATTCCGGTGTTTCTGCGTGGCGAGGCGCTGGTCGGCGGGCTCGGCGAGTTGCCGTTGTTCGGCGCGGTGCAGGTGTGCGTGCCGGAAATCGTCTGGCCGCAGGCGCGCGAGGTGGTCCAGCAGCTGTCGCTGGGCGAGCCGCCGCCGGCCGAGCCGGAGCCGCTCGCGGCGATGCCGCCGCCGGGCTGGCTTCCGGCCTGAACGCCGCGTTCCGGGCCTCGCGGCCCGGTTTCGCCGGCGGTTCGGCCGAGGCGCCGAGGCGCCACGGGTCCGCGACCTGAAATTGCGGGCCGGGCCGGGTTCCGACCCGACCCAATCAACCTATCCCCATTGAAGCGCCCGTCGCGGCGCGACCGGCCCGGTGCCGGCCGCCGCGAGGCGGCGCCCCGTCCAGGGCCCGGGCCGTGGACGGATCGACCGGAGTTTTCGCGATGCGATCGATACGACTGTATTTCCGGAGGCGCGCATGAACGCCTCCTCTCAAGCCGCCTCGCGCGGCGCGCTGCTGCAGATGCTGCTGGGCGCCAGCGTCATCAGCAGCTCGGCGGTGTTCGTCAAACTGGTGCAGATCGGCCCGGCCGCCTCGGCGTTCTGGCGCATGGCGCTGGCGGCGGTGATTCTGCTGGTGCTGCTCGGCCAGCCGTGGCGGCGCGGTCGCCTGCGCCATTGGCGGCCCGAGGGCCGGGTGCTCGGGCTGGTCATGCTGGGCGCGGCGTTCCTGGCGCTGGACCTGTGGCTGTGGCACCGCAGCATCCTCTACGTCGGCGTGGGCTTATCGACCTTGCTGGCGAATTTCCAGGTGTTCGTGCTGGCCGGCGTCGGCGCGATCTGGCTGGGCGAACGCGCCGGCTGGAAGCTGTGGCTGGGCCTGAGCATGGCCCTGGTCGGGCTGGCGCTGCTGCTGGCGCCGGGCTGGGAGCACATGGACGCGCGCTTCCGCATCGGCGTGGCGTTCGCGCTGGCCGCGGCCTTGCTGTACGGCGGCTTCCTGCTCGCGTTCCGCGCCGCGCAGTCGCGCCGTGGCCAGACGCCGAACGAGGCCCTGCAGTGGTGGCTGTGCCTGGGATCGGCGGCGATGCTCGGCGCGATCGTGCCGTTCGGCGGCGAAACCCTGCTGCCGGCGAGCGCGCGCGACTGGATGATCCTGACCGCCTACGCCGCGATCGCGCAGGTGCTGGGCTGGCTGGTGATCGGCCGCGCCATGCCGAAGCTGCCCGCGGGCGTGGTCGGCCTGTGTCTGTTGCTGCAGCCGCTGCTGGCTTACGTCTGGGACGTGCTGTTCTTCCATAAGCGATTGGGCGGGATCGAACTGATCGGCATCGCCTTGTCGCTGGCGGGCATCTTCCTTGGCCTTGCACGCGGCGATCAGCCCTTGTTCGGCCCGCGCAAGCAAGCCGGCGAAGCTGAAGACCCGTCCGCATAAGTTTTCTGCTTGCGCTTATGTGGGAGGGGCTTCAGCCCCGACGCCTTTCGATCCGACCAACCGCAGCCTCACCCTTGCCCCGCGCCGAAACGCGGGGCAAGGCGTGCCGCGATGCGATCAGGGCTGTCCGCAGCGATAGCGATCGGTCGCGATGAACCCGTTGCTCTGCGAAATTTCGTGGTCGTAGCAACCCTGCGTGCCGATGCTGCGGTGGCGCTGCGTCGAGTGCCCGGTCGCATGCCGTTCCGGCCGCGGCACGCCGTAGTTCCAGCCGGCTTCGCCTTCGAAGCGGTTGCGCTTGATCTGCGCGAGCGCCGGCTGGCCCGGGGCCGGGGTCTGCAAGGTGTTGGCCTCATCGGAGATCTTCATCTTGGTCACGATGCGCTGCGCCGTGCCCGAAGGCAGCACGCTGATCGAGCCGTCCAGGCCGAAGCGTTGCGATTGCCTCGACACGCTAGGCAGGCCGCGGCCCAGGCGGGTGACGGTCTGGGTGTCGTTCCATTCGCCCTGGATGCCGTCGGGATTTTCGTCCGCGCCCCAGCCGTGCAGATTGGTGTTGCCGACGATGCGTTCGACCGTGGTGTATTCGCGGCCCTTCGAGGTTTCGACGTAACCGCTCGCGCGCAGGCGATGGCCGCCGCGGGTATCGACCTGGAAATTCCCGTCCGGCAATGCGCTGTACTTCGACTCGGCCGCCAGCGGCGTCAACTCGTAGCTGAGCAGGCGCCCGCCGGTGGCGGCGCGGCGCGCGTCGGTCCAGGCCTGCAGGTTCGGCTGCAAGGTCCAGCCGGAGGCGCCGTCGGGCAGGTTGGCGACGCGGAACCGCACTTCGTGCGCGC
The DNA here is from genome assembly GCF_052113885.1 of Lysobacter sp. TAB13. Taxonomy (NCBI): domain Bacteria; kingdom Pseudomonadati; phylum Pseudomonadota; class Gammaproteobacteria; order Lysobacterales; family Lysobacteraceae; genus Lysobacter; species Lysobacter sp. TAB13. The sequence continues at coordinate 74,068 of NZ_JBFRDR010000018.1, forward strand.
GGCCGTCGTTGACCGCGCCGATGAAGGGCGACAGGTCGTAGCGGATCGGTTCGATATTGAACGCGCGCGGCGCCGGCAGCACGTACCACAGGAACGGATTCGACCAGCCGCCGGTGTAGATGTGCGGATACGGCATGGCGATACCGGCGACGCGGCCGTCGATCAGCACCTGCACTTCGCGGTACGGGCCGTGCTGGGCGGGGCAGGAGTAGTTCGCTTCCGGCGGCGCGGTGAAGTACCAGAATTCTTCGCAGCCGCCGCCCGAACCGGTGGCGTAGACCTCGCCGATCCAGCGCGTGGCGTTGGCCGGCAGGGTGTAGTCGCCGATCAGATCGCTGCCGTCGCGGCGTTCGTTACTCAACGGCGCCACCGCATCGGCGCTGTCCGGCGCCGGGTGGCGGCGGTCGGCGTTGTAGAACACGACCCGCGCCTGCACGTAGATCACGCCGGTGTAGGTCTGGTTGACCACGTTGCCCAGGTACATGCGCACCTGCTGCGGCGATTTCAGCAAGGCCGCGTAGGCGCTGATGTCTTTTTCGACATGCCAGCCGATGCCGTCGCGCGACGGCTCCGGGGTGCTGGTGGACAGCACGGTCATGCCGCCGATCTGCAGATAGCCCAGGCGATCGAACTGCACGCCTTTCACCTGGCCGTCCATTTCCAGCACCACCTTGCTCCACGGCCCGGGGCAGGCGGCCGGCGGCGCGATCGCGCCCAGGTGCCAGTCGAAATCGGCGAACGCGGTGTTCAGTACTTCGACGGTGCAACTGCGCGTATCCGGGCGGGCCACCGGAGGGTCGGCGGTGCGCGGGTCGTCCCAGTCGCTGCCGAATTCGTCGGCGGCGAACACCGGCGCGGCGCTGAGGCACAGCAGGCCGAGCGCGGCGGCGGACAGGCGCGAGGGTAGGCGTGATCGCATGTGGGTGATCTCGTAAGCGGAGGGAAGGCCATGGCGAGGGCTGCGGAATGCGGCGGCGTCGCGATGGGCGGGGCGGTTCCGAGCTTCCGGCTTCGAGTGCGAGGCGGCAAGGTGCGCGTGTGGCGCGATGCGGGCAATCCTGCGACGGATGCCTCAGTTCGCCGGCGCCGTGTGTTGGCGCAAATCGTCAGATCGGTTTCGAAGTCTTTTGTAGGAGGGGCTTCAGCCCCGATGCTTTTTTGTCAGATCACTGCGTCGTAACGAAAAACATCGGGGCTGAAGCCCCTCCTACAAAAGACTTCGACGGGCTCAGGTGGACTCGCGCAGGCTTTTGTTCTTATCGCCCAGCGTGCGCGTTGGCGGCTGCAGCAGCGAGGCCGGCAACTTGCGCAACTCATCGGCCAGCTGCATCAGGAAATCCGACATCGCCGAGCTGCGCCGCCACAGCATGCCGACCTGACGATGCGGCGATTCGCCGTTGAAGCTCAGCAGGTGGATGTCCGGCGACGGCGGCACCGGCGGTTGCACCGCCAGCATCGGCAACAAGGTGATGCCCACGCCGGCGGCGACCATCTGCCGCAGCGTTTCCAGGCTGGTGGCGCGGAACCCGTCGCGCTCGTCGGCGCCGGACAGGCGGCAGACGTCCAGGGCCTGTTCGCGCAGGCAGTGGCCTTCTTCCAGCAGCAGCAGGTGCTGATCGTCCAGATCGTGCAGGTCCAGCGAGTCGCGCCCGGCCATCGGATGCTGCTGCGGCACCGCCAGCAGGAAGGGTTCGTCGAACAAGGGCTCGACGTGCAGTTGATCGTCGTGGATCGGCAGCGCCAGCAGCCCGGCGTCGAGGCGGCCGTCGCGCAGGCGGGCGAGGATCTGGTCGGTCTTCTCTTCGACCAGCAGCAACTCCAGGCGCGGGAAGCGCTTACGCAAGCCCGGCACCACGTGCGGCAGCAGGTACGGCCCCAGCGTCGGGAACAGGCCCAGGCGCACGGTGCCGGCTTCCGGGTCCTGGCTGCGGCGGGCGATCTCGCTCATCTGCTCGACATCGGCGATGACCTTGCGCGCGCGCTCGGCGATGTCGCGTCCGACCGGCGTCAGCATGACCCGCCGCGGCGCGCGTTCGACCAGCGATACGCCCAGCTCTTCCTCCAGCTTCTTGATCTGGGTGGACAGCGTCGGCTGGCTGACGAAGCTCGCGGCCGCGGCCCGGCCGAAGTGCTTGTGATCGGCCAGGGCGACCAGATATTTAAGATCACGAAGGTTCATACGACGGCTGTCAATTGAGGATGGCTATCGGCATAATAGGAACAATTCATTTCATTAATCAAATGCTGTGATGCAACATACACGGCATAGGTTGTACCCATCGGCTACACCCAACCCCTTTCCACCCATCCCATCCCCTCAAGGAGTCATCCGCATGCTTTCGATCGGCGAAAAGTTCCCCAAGTTCAAGGTCAAGGCCACGGTCGGTATCGACAGTCTCGATAGCGCGTTCGCCGACATCGACAACGACACCTACAAGGGCAAGTGGCTGCTGGTGTTCTTCTACCCGAAGGACTTCACCTTCGTCTGCCCGACCGAGATCAAGGGTTTCGGCGATCTGAACCAGCAGTTCCTGGACCGCGACTGCCAGGTGCTGGCCGCGTCCACCGACAGCGAGTTCGTGCATCTGGCGTGGCGCAAGGATCACAAGGATCTGCGCGACCTGCCGTTCCCCATGCTGGCCGACATCAAGAAGGACCTGACCTCGGCCCTGGGCATCCTGACCGACGACGGTGTCGCTCAGCGCGCCACCTTCCTGGTCGATCCGGACGGCATCATCCGCTTCGTCTACGTCACCGACGGTTCGGTCGGCCGCAACCCGCAGGAAGTGCTGCGCGTGCTGGACGCCCTGCAGACCGACGAGCTGTGCCCGTGCAACTGGAGCCAGGGCGAGAGCACCCTCAAGGTCGCTTGATTCGCGAGCGGTCGTCCGGCAACGGGCGGCCCGACGCGATGATCGGCCCGGAGTGATCCGCGGCGGAGCCGGATTCCGTGACCCGGCTCCCCTCTGGTTCTGCTGCGCTGTCGGCCTGAGCCGCCAGCGCAGGTTTTTTCGGCAACACCCGCATGCGGCCGGTCGTACCGGCCACCCTCCCTCCCGTGCGGGATGTGCCCCGCGGCCGGGGTTCGCCCCGGTCGCACTTACTCACGCAGGCGTGTCAGCGCAGGCGCCTTTCTTATCGTCATCCCAGCCAGCCGTGCGCTTGCGCATGCCCGCCAGGCGTTGACGCGTGTCCGTCGCCCGACGGATGGTTTCCGCAGATTTCAGGAGTTTTCGATGAGCCTTTCCGAACTTCGCAATTCGCTGCCCGATTACGCCAAGGACCTCAAGCTCAACCTCGACAGCGTGCTCAGCGACGCTGGTTCGCCCGGCGTGGACGCCAAGCAGATCCGCGCGATCGCGCTGGCCTGCGCGATCGCCTCGCGCTACAAGCCGTTCGCTGCGGCGGTGGAGGAATTCGCTGCCGAGAAGCTGTCGCCGGAAGAGATCAACGGCGCCAAGGCCGCGGCGGCGGTGATGGCGATGAACAACATCTATTACCGCGCCACGCATCTGATCCAGAACGAAGAGTACGGCCAGCTGCGCGCGGGTTTGCGCATGAACGTGATGGCGAATCCGGGCATCGACAAGATGACCTTCGAGCTGGCGTCGCTGGCGGTGTCGGCGATCAACGGTTGCGGGGCTTGCATGGATTCGCACGAGAAGGTGTTGCGCAAGCATGAGATCAGCGCGCAGGGCGTGCAGAGCGCGCTGAAGATCGGCGCGGTGGTGCATGCGGTGGCGGTGACGTTGGAGCAGATGTGATCGGTTGATTTGGCCGATGGCATGGTTGTACGGGATCGCCGGCGAAAGCCGGCGATTTTCGTTTTAGGGGGCGTTATCTTCCCGTCGCTGTCGCTGTCGCTGTCGCTGTCGCCGTTGCTCTTGCTCTTGCTGTTGCTGTTGTCGCTGCTATTGCTGTTGCCGCGATTTGCTTCGTCTTTGCTTCAGCTCTGGCTTGGCGCAGCTAGTAACTCGCGAGACCAGGGACACCCGGAGGGCGGCGCACATGGACGTGCGCCGGGTCCCACCTTGGGCAGGATGCCCAATGTGGGACCTGCCTGCGCAGGCACCGCACTCGTGGCTCTTGACTCGAAACAGCTAAAGCCCTTTCTTTGGTTACTTTCTTTGTGGCTTTGGACAAAGAAAGTGACCCGCCGCTCCATGGCGGAAGCTTTAAGCGTTTGATCCTGCTTTCGCTTTCGCTTTCGCTCTTGCTCTCGCTTGAGGCTTCTTTTGCCCGTCATTCCCGCGAACGCGGGAATCCAGGGCCTTTCGTGCGAGAACGTTTGAAGTCGCTGGATTCCCGCGTTCGCGGGAATGACGGTAGGAGGGAGTGCGCAGGTCTGGTTGTTTCGATTAGGGGCTACGGGTTCCTTAGAAGCCTTAGAAGCCTTAGAAGCCACAAGCAAGATCAAACGCTAAACGCTTCCGCCATAAAGCGGCGGGTCACTTTCTTTGTCCAAAGCGACAAAGAAAGTAACCAAAGAAAACGCTTTGGCTGTTTCGAGTCAAAAGCCACGAGTGCGATGCCGACGTAGGCAGGTGCCACATTGGGCATCCTGCCCAAGGTGGCACCCGGCGCACGTCCATGTGCGCCGCCCTCCGGGTGTCCCTGGTCTCGCGAGTTACTAGCTGCACCCAGCAACTACAAAAGCAGAGGCGAAGCGAAGCAGAATCTTGGCAACGGCAACGGCAACGGCAACGGCAACGGCAACGGCAACAACAGCAGCAACAACAGCAGCAATAGCAACAACAGCAACAACAGCAACAGCAACAACAGCAACAGCAACAGCAACAACAGCTTTGTGGGTTCCGTCGCGCTTCCGGGCCAAAACAAAAAAAGCCACCGCCATGCGCTGCATGACGGTGGCCCCGATCTCCCCTAACACCCCAACCCCAAAACCGGCGCCCTAGCGCCGATCAGATCCCCCTGACACCATTCACCTCACCTCGAACTCATAAATCCGAGTCGCCGGATCCGTGTTCTGCGTAGGCGTAGTCACATTGAGCTTCACGTACCGCGCCGAAGTCGCCGTGATCGAATGTGTGGAGGAATTGCCGGTGTTGTTGGTGATCGTCACAGGCGTGCTCCAGGTCGTGCCGTTGCTCGAGGTCTGGATGGTGAAAGCCTTGCTGTTCCACGTCGCCGACTCGCCGCCCGCGCCGGCGTGCTTGACGGTGAAGCTGCTGACGGTCTGCGCCGAGCCCAGATCGACCTGCAGCCACGACGGCGAGGTCAACGAACAAAACTTGTCCGTGTTGCCGCCCGAAACGCTGCCATTGACCGCCTTGGCCCCCGATTCGTTGCTGTTACACGCGGCAGAACTGGTGGTCGGTTTGTTGAGCGCCAGGTTGACGTTGCCCGCGCCGACCGACACGGTCGAAGTCTTGGTGTTGGTGGCGCCGCCGTTGTCGGTCACGGTGAGGGTGACGGTGTAGTTGCCGGCGCTGGCGTAGGCGTGGCTGGGATTGGTCGCGGTGGAGGTGCCGCTGTCGCCGAAATTCCAGCTGCGCGAAGCGATGCTGCCGTCGGCGTCGCTGGAGGAATCGCTGAAGTTCGCGGTCAGGCCGCTGATGCTGACGCCGAAGTTCGCCACCGGCGGAGTGTTGCCGCTGACGGCGGCATTGATCGCCGAGGCGTATTGCGCGGTGGTGCCCTGCGCCCAGCACTTCTGGATGTCGTCGTACAACCACAGGAAACCGCCGCTGATGCCGGCGCTGGTCTTCCAGCCGGCCATGCGCGTCTGCACTTGCGAGGGGCTGTCGCCCGAGGTGCAGCCGCTGCCGTGCTTGGTCCAAAGGCCGGGCATGACGGTCATGCCCATCGCGGTGTTCCAGTTCGCCGGATCGTTGCCGGCGCCGCCGTCGTACACCTGCAGGTAGATGCGATCGACCGAACTGCCCAGGTTGTCCTTGACGCCCTTCCAGAACGATTGATTGGTGTACGGCGCGAAGGTGATCTTGTAGCCCAGCCCGACCAGCATCTGGCCGAAGGTGGTGGTGTCGGCGACGTTGTAATGGCTTTCGTCGTCGAAGTTGACCGCATCGGCGCCGGTGGCGGTCTTCAACGCCTGGAAATTGCGATACAGGATGCTGGTGCTGCCGGTGCCGCAGACGATGGTGGTGCCGCAGCCGGCGGCGGTGCCGTTGGCCAGTTTGGCCATGCGTTCGAAGTCGGGCACGCCCCAGGCGCCGATCGAGACTTCCACGCGCTTGACCGAGGTCGGCGCGGTCTTCAGCGAGGCCAGTCGCGCCGGCCAGTCGGCGTCGGCGCCGGCGTAGGCGCCGTTCTTGACCACCGGAATGTCGTTGTAGACCAGGTCGCCGTTGTCCTCGATGTGGATGCTCCACAGGAACACCGTGGTGAAGCCCGAATCGCGCAGGTCGTTGATGACGGTCTGGCCGCCGGAATAGAACGGGCCTCCGCCGAAGATCGCCGATTCGCCACCGATCGCGGCCGGCGCGGCGAGGGCGAGGCTCAGCGCGGCGAGCGCCGGCATCAGGCGGCGCGAGGCCGCGGACGGTTTCTGGTTCGACTTCTTCGACATGGAGCGATCCCCTGCGGTGGGCGTCAAGACGACGCAATGGCGGTAATGCGCATCGGCCTGCCGCGATGAGGTTCGCGGTCCGGCAATGCACGCTCGTCGCCAAGCCCCGGCGACGCGCTGACAGTGCGAGCGCCGATTCCGGCATGTCAATATTTAGATCGATTTAAAACGGGTAAAAACGTTTAAACCCGGCGCGCGGTCAAGGTTTTCCCCGGCCAATCAAGGCGCTGCATGGATTCGCGCGGCGATGGCGAAATTCGAACGCGCGCACGGATTGCGCGGGCCACGCGTTGCGGCGCAGCAAGCCGCTGCGCGATCGGGGCGAGGCGGAGTCGGATTCGCGCGCGGTGCCCGCGTGCGATGCGAGGGGCGGGGCGGATGCGGAGTCGCAATGGCGATCCCGCTTTCGAGCCATGCCGTTATGAGATGCCGCGATAGGGCGCCATTGCTGCCGATGGCGCCGCCCGAACCGCACTTGCGGCCGAGGCGCTCAGGCTCGAAGCCTGAGCGCCCAGGCCGAAACCTCAGGCCGTCTCGCGACAGGCCTCGGCGCGATCGAGATCGAGCCGGTACAACTCGTCCTGGCGCATGGCCTTGTGGATCTCGGCGCGGTTCTCGTAATGACCGGCCTGTCCGCCGTCAATCGCGATCACGTGGTCCATGTCCGACAGCGCCAGATCGTAGCGGCCGCGGCCGAAATGCATCACCGCGCGGTTGACCCGCGCCGGCACCGAATCGGCCGCGAGCGCGATCGCCGCGTCGTAATCGGCCAGGGCGCGCTCGGCATCGTCGAGTTCCTCGTGGATTTCCGCGCGCAGCACGTGGATCTCCGGCTGCGCCGGATTGAGCTCCAGGCTCAGTTCGAAGAACGCCAGCGCCTGTTCCCATTCGCCCAGGCGCGAATGGCAGACGCCGCGATTGAAATGCACCTCCGGGTACGGCGCGCTGTAGCGCGCGGCCGATTCGTACAGCTGCAGCGCTTCTTCAAAACGCTCTTCGCGCTGCAGGATGTTGGCGCTTTCGTTGTAGTACTCGGAGTAGTACGGGTCCATCTCGATCGACTTGCGGTAATGCACCAGCGCGTCTTCGGTGCGGTCGAGCATCACGTAGACCTGCGCGGTGTTGTACTGCAGCACCGAGCGATGCAGGGTGTGGCGATCTTCGCCGAGTTCGCGCGTGAGCAGAGCGTAACCCTCCTGGCACAGCGCCAGCGCGTCCTGCGGCCGGCCCTGGCGCACGCGCAGGAAAGCCAGACCGTTGTCGATGAACACCTTGAGGAACGTCTGGTCGGCATCGGGGATTTCGCCGCGGGCGGCATCGATGTCGGCGGCGGCGAGCAGGATGTAGTGCTCGGCCAGCGCCAGATCGGGCTTTTTCGAATAACGCAGGTAGATCATCGACAGCAGGTAATGCATCTTCGCCCGCAGTTCGCGCCGGGTCAGCCGGGGCTCGGCCAAGTCCAGGATCAGGCGCAGCGCGCGCACTTCGGCATCGGTGGTGACCATGCCCTGGAAAATATTGCCCAGGTAGTTCCAGCGCGCGTCTTCGTCGTCGCCGACCATCTCGTCGAAATGCGGCAGCACGGTGTCGGCGAAGCCGGCCGACTCGTGGTAATAGCCGTAGTGATTGCACAGGCACAGCGCGCGCAGCGCGACCTGCGCGGCCGCCAGCGATTCGCCGCGACTGAGGTGGTACGCCAGCAGGCGCGGCGCGTTGATTTCCCAGTCGAGCGCGCCGCCGCGGGCGAGTTCGGCTTCCAGCGCGGCGCCTTCGGCCTCGCCGGGCGCGCCGGCGCGCGGCGGCACCGGACGTGCGCGCAGCTCATCGCTCGCAGGCGAAGTCTGCAGGCCGGGCGCGCGCCGGCCGAGTTCGGCATGATCGAGCGCGCTGTCGATGATCACCGCGATTTCGCCGCGCCGCGCCGCGCGCCGGGCCAGTTCGGCGAACAAACGCGTCGCCAGATGCTGGGCATGGTCGTACTGGCGCACCAGCACCAGCCACGGCTCGCCCGGCGCGACCGCCTGCTTCCAGTCCAGCACCAGGCCGACCAGGCCATGGACCAGGCGATAGGCGCGATCGAGCGGGAAATTGCGCGTGCGCTCGGCGTCGCGCGCGGTATCGGTCAGGCAGGCGTACTTGAGCGGTATGCGCTCGCGATACAGCGGCAAGGCCATGTGCAGTTCGGCGTTGTGCGCGTCGATCAGATCTTCGCGGCCGTGTTCCAGCAGTTCGAGGTAAGCGCGCTCGGCCAGCTCGCGCGCGCCGGCCCAGGTGCCGTCGCGGGCGAAGTCGGCGTCGATCTCCAGCACTCGCGCCGGGTTCGCGGCGGCGGGGGCGGCGTTGGCCGGATGGAGTCGGAGCAGGCGTTGCAGTCCGGTGTCGCCGACGGCGAGGTTCATTGCAATCTCCTTATGCATTCGGGTCGGTGGAATCAGCGGCGGCGCAGCCACAGGTACATGCCGCCGGCGAAGAGGGCCACCGAGATCGCGGCGAAGCCGGCGGCGTCCATCGCGGTGGCCTGGGTGGCCTGCGGGCTGGCGAAACTGTCGTAGGCCTTGCGCACGTAGCGCGAGAGCGTCGGGATCAGCACGAAGGCGAGGAATATCAGCGCGGAAATCCGCCCGACCACCCACAGCAGCGAGAACGCGCGCAGCACGCCGATGTTGCGTTGGTCGATCGCTTCGGCGGCCTCGCCGAAACGGCCGAAGCTGATCCGGTGCAGGCGGTCGCGCAGATAGATCCGCGCTTGCCGGTCCAGGTCCGGATTGCCGAAGAAATTGCACACGACGTAATACATGTCGGTGCGCAGGAAAATATTGAACTGCCACGAGATCGTGATCAGCAGTTGCAGGATCAGCGCTTGCAGCAGCTGGATCACAAACGCGTTGCCGCCGTGGTCGATCAACCAGCCGATGGCCAGAGTCAGCAAGGCGATATTGAGCACGTCCACCATCATGCCGGCCATCAGCGGCAGATAGCGTTGCGAGCGCGGCAGCGACAGGATGCCGGTCAGGTCGGCTTCGGCGACCAGGTCCCACAGGCGATTGCCGATGCCCAGCCGCGAATGCACGCCGTAGCGCGCCGCAGCCATCATGTGGCCCAGTTCGTGCAGCATGGTGGCGAGGAAGTACAGCACCAGCAGCGTGACCAGGGTCAGGGTCAGGTGTTGTTCGAGATAGAACGCCTGCAGGTTCAGGCGCAGGCGCGGGTCTTGATACGCGCTCAGCGCGGCATAGCCGATCACGCCCAGATAGACCACCAGCGAAAGCGGCGAGAACAGCGCGCGCGCCAGCGCCAGGTTGCCCTTGAACGACAGGCGCTTGTCGCCGGCGGCCGATTCGGCCAGTTGTTCGTCGTAGCGGTGCTGATCCTGCTGGCGGTGGATGAAGCCGATTTCTACGAGTTGCTCGATGAAGTCGTCCACGTCCAGGGTTTCGTCGGACTGCGCGGCCAGCGCGGCCTTGATCCGCTCGGCGCTGTCGCCTTCGCGCAGCATCTGGATGATGCGCAGACCGTCTTCGGGGAACTCGTAGAACTCGTTGAGCTCGGCGTTGCCGATGTAATAGCCATTGCCTTCGGGCTGAACCGACAGCGGAATGACGAAGTACGTCTGCTCCTCTTGCTTTGGCATTGCGGGATGCTCGATGGGACGGTCGTTGCGATGGGCGTAAGCGGGCCGGCGAACGAACGCCGGCCCGCAACCACACCTCGTGGCTGTCGAGAGCTGTCCAGGGGCGCGCACCGCGCATGCAGCCGCGAAACGGCGGCCGACGCGATGCGCCAGGAAGGAGGGGATGTCCGCCCATCCCTGGCGGAGTTCAAGACAGTGCGCCCGCTACGGCGGAAACCGCCGTGGCCGGGCGCCCGGCTCAGGTCAGAAGCGCGGCCAGGGGAACGGCAGGCAGACCCAGATCGGATACGCGGCGACGGAGGTGGTCTTCAGCTTCTGCACTTTGAGGATCGAAATCTTCTTCATGAAAGCATTCCTTGGTTGAGTGAACTCATCATGTGTGAAACAGCGCCGGCGACCGTCGCGATGAACGCGGCGAGCGAAGACGGAGCGCATCGCGGCGGCGGCCGGCGCGAGCGACGGCGTAAACCGCGATGTACCCAAGCCGTGGTTAGCACGCGGTTTTGCGCGCCGCAACCGAGCCTGTGCACGGCTTATTTCATCGCCACCGATTCGGCGAATTCGGTGACGCAACGTCGGTTTTTGTCGCAAATCTGTGATCGCCGCCGGGGTGAATGCGGCTTGCGTGTCCTGTCGGTTTACTGATCTGCGTAATCGCGCGCGGCTATCTGTAAGCACATTCGATATTGCGATGCAGCACACATTAGCGATGAAGATGCAGCGCGAAATGGTGGTTCCACGCACATTGGATGCGGGCTCGCGACGTGGACGCGATTGCGGCCGGCGTGAGAGGCCGCGAATCCCGGGCAGGCAGCTTGCGAGGCCGCTGCCGGCCGGGCTCCGGTAGCATGTCGCGATGATTTCCGACCCAGACTCCCCGCGCGATGCCGCGGTTTCCCCGCTGCCGGTGGCGGCGGTCCTGCGCGAGGCGCGCAGCCGCATCGATCCGGCCGAAGCCGAAATATTGCTCGCCCACGTGCTGGGCCGTTCGCGCAGCTGGTTGTTCGCGCACGACGATTACCGCCTGGATGCGCAGCTGGCGCGAGCTTTCCGCGATCTGCTCGAACGCCGCATCGAAGGCGAGCCGGTCGCGTATCTGATCGGCCACCGCGGCTTCTGGCGTTTCGACCTGCAGGTGACGCCGGCGACCTTGATCCCGCGCCCGGAAACCGAACGTCTGGTCGAACTGGCGCTGGAACGGCTGCCGCAAGAGCGCGTGCTGAGCGTGGCCGACCTGGGCACCGGCAGCGGCGCGATCGCCCTGGCATTGGCGTCGGAGCGGCCGCGGGCGATGGTGATCGCGGTGGATGTCAGCGCCGCGGCGCTGGAAGTCGCGCACGGCAATGCGCGCACGCTGGGCCTGGCCAATGTCGAATTCCGCCAAGGCGATTGGTGGGAGCCGCTGGCGGGCCAGCGTTTCGATCTGATCGCGAGCAACCCGCCGTATATCGAAGAGCGCGACGAACATCTGCGCCAGGGCGATCTGCGTTACGAACCGCTGAGCGCGCTGGCCTCGGGCGCCGACGGGCTCGATGCGATCCGCGCCATCGCCGGCGGCGCGCCCGCGCACCTACGTCCGGGCGGATGGCTGCTGATCGAACACGGTTGGGAGCAGGGCGCGGCGGTGCGCGCGCTGTTGCTCGCCGCCGGGCTGGTCGATGCAGCGACCGAGCGCGATTGGGAAGACCGGGACCGGGTCACCCTGGCGCGCATGCCCGCGGCCGCGCCTTAGCGGCGACGCAGCTGCGGGACCATTGCGCCGATTGCGCAAAGTCGGACCTTCGCCGCGCCAAGCCCTACCTCGCCGCATCAAAGGGTTCGCCCGGCCGCGTGCACAGCAAGCCGCGCCGGCCTTGATTAGACTGCGCGGTATCCCGCACAAGAGGCTTCCGATGCGCACGCTCTATCCCGATATCGAACCCTTCGACACCGGCACGATCAAGGTCGATGACCGCCACACCTTGTACTACGAGCAGTGCGGCAATCCCGACGGCAAGCCGGTGGTGCTGCTGCACGGCGGTCCCGGCGCGGGCTGCAGCCCGAAGATGCGGCGGTTCCACGATCCGGCCAAGTACCGCATCGTGCTGTTCGATCAGCGCGGCAGCGGCCGCTCCACGCCGCACGCGGATCTGGTCGGCAACGGCACTTGGGAACTGGTGGCCGATATCGAAAAGCTGCGCGTCAAGCTGGGCATCGAACGCTGGCAGGTGTTCGGCGGCTCCTGGGGCTCGACCCTGGCGCTGGCCTACGCGCAAACCCATCCGCAGCGCGTCACCGAACTGGTTCTGCGCGGCATCTTCATGCTGCGTCGCTGGGAACTGGAATGGTTCTATCAGGAAGGCGCCTCGCGCCTGTTCCCGGATGCGTGGGAGCACTACCTCAAGGCGATTCCGCCGGTCGAGCGCCACGATCTGATCAGCGCCTTCCATCGCCGCCTCACCAGCGAAGACGAAAAGACCCGTCTGGACGCGGCGCGCGCGTGGAGCGTGTGGGAAGGCGCGACCAGCTTCCTGCACGTTGACCAGGATTTCGTCAGCGGTCACGAAGATCCCCAGTTCGCCCTGGCCTTCGCCCGCATCGAGAACCACTACTTCGTCAACGGCGGCTTCTTCGAAGTCGAAGACCAGTTGCTGCGCGACGCGCACAAGATCGCGGACATCCCCGGGGTGATCGTGCACGGCCGCTACGACGTGGTCTGCCCGGTGCAGAACGCGTGGGAACTCAAGCAGGCGTGGCCGAAGGCGGAACTGACCATCACTCCGGCCTCGGGGCATTCGGCGTTCGAGGACGAGAACGTGGACGCGCTGGTCAAGGCGACCGACCGTTTCGCCTGAACCCGCCGGCAATGCGGCGGCCGGCGGCGCGCTGCGTCGTGGCCGCCGCGTCTTATAGTCCCGGCGTGGCGGCCGCCTTGCAGGCAGCCGGCGAAGGCAAAGGGAGATTGTCATGGGGCGTCGGGGAATCGCGAGCGTCGTATTGCTGGCTGTGCTGGCCGGTTCGGTCTGGATCGCCGCCGCGGTCGAGGCGCCGCGCGATGAGGCGACAGGGCATTGGCCGTCGGCCGAGGCGATGCACCGCCAATACGAGCGCGGTTTCATCGAAGCCTCCGGCTTTGGCCCCAACCGGCTTCCGGCCAAGCCGTTGCGCGATTGGCGCAAGACGCTCAGCGTCGACGGCGTCCGCTATCGCATTACCGCAATAGATCTGATCGGGGTGGCCCGGCATGGACAGCCGGTCGCCTACGTCGGCCTCAAATCTTCCGACACGGATACGCGGTCCGGCGTGCTGGTCGCCGGTGTCGGACTCGATCTCGACGTGCACCACAACCACAGCCGGACGCGTGCGCTCGACGATTTCGAGCGCACGGCATTGGCGCAGTTGATCGCGAAGCGCGGGTTGGAAGTGACCGGCGCGGCAGACGGCGACGACCGGCGCGCGCTTGGTGGTCTGCGTGCGCAGCCGGATTGCTTGCGTTGCCATGGCTCGTATCACGACGGCGATGTGCTCGGCGCCTTGTCCTATCGTTTGACGCGATTGCCGGCGCCGACGGATAAACGCTGAGCCGCGCCACCGCGTCGGCTCGCTGGTGTGGGCGGTTTAAATCGCCGCCGACCCATCGGGATTGCGCTCGATCATCCAAAGCCCCGCCCAAAGCTTCAAATCCAGCTCGAAACCCTCCGCCTGCTTCCGCATCAGCCACACCGGCGCCTGCGCGCGCGGGACTTCGTGGACGATGATGTCCTCCCCGGCGACGCCGCCGCCGCCGCCGACTTTGCTCAGCTCGCTGGCGCGCACGAAGGCGATGCGTTCACTGCTCATGCCGGCCGAGGTCGGGCCGGTCAGCAACACTTCGACGCGGGCCGGGTTCCAGCCGGTTTCTTCGACCAGTTCGCGCTGGGCCGCCGATTCCAGGGTGTCGTGGGCGTGGTCATCGCCGACCAGGCCGGCCGGCATTTCGATGGTGCGCGCGGCCAGCGGCACGCGGTATTGCTCGACGAACAGGATATTGTCGTCGGGGGTGACGGCGACGATGATCACCGCCATGCCCTTGCCGTGGGTGCGCTCGGCGTATTCCCAGTGACCCCGGCGCATCATGCGCAGCCATTGGCCGGTGTAGATGGTTTCGACCGGTTCGTCCTGTGCTGCGTGATCTGCTGACGTCATTGCGTTCCTCGCGGGGTCGCGTCGCGGGCGCGGAGCCCGCTGCGCTTGATGGTGAGTTCGATGTCGGCCGGTCCGCACGCGGCGGGCCGGTCTGGCCGGAGCGATGGTCGCTGCGCTCGCCGTGCAAGCCTATCGCGTCCGGCCGGCGCGGGCGGCAATGCGATCGAGGCCCGGGCCGCAGGCCCCGATGCTACGACGGAACCTGTGACGCGGCGAAGTCGAGCCCGACCGCGTCGAACAGTCGGCGCCGGGTCATCGGGCCGAAGCGCAGGCGGTCGCACAATGCCTGCAGGTTCGCCGCATCGGCCGGGCCGCGCACGAAGTGGCCGCTGCTGTCGCCCAGCGGCGCGTCCACCGCGATCGTGGTCAGCTGCCGGCACAGCAGCGCCTGGGCGCGATGTTCGCGCAGCCGCGCCGCGGCGCTGGCCGCGCCGCGCAGGCGCAGGAACGGTACTTCTTCCACCCGCGCCAGCAACGCGTCCAGAGTGTCGAAGTGGCCGAGCAGGGCGGCGGCGGTCTTGGCGCCGATGCCGGGCACGCCGGGAATGTTGTCGACCGCATCGCCGGTCAGGGCCAGATAGTCCGCGACCTGCCGCGCCAGCACGCCCTGCCGCGCGGGCACGCCGTCGGCGGTCCAGCGCACGCCGCGGGCGAAGTCCCATTGCTCGTCGCTATCGACCAGCAACTGCGACAGGTCCTTGTCTGCCGAGACGATCACGCCGCGATAGCCGTGGCCGCGCATGGCCACGATCGCGCTGCCGATCAGATCGTCGGCCTCGTACTGCACATCGGCCAGCACCGACAGGCCCAGCGCGCTGCACAGCGCCTTGCAATGGCCGAACTGGCGCTTGAGCGCGTCCGGCGCGGGTTCGCGGTTGGCCTTGTAGGCCGGATACAACTCGTTGCGGAAGCACGAGTCCAGCGCTTCGTCGAAGGCGATGGCGATGTGGCGCGGCTTCTCGCGTTCGATCAGCTCCAGCAAGAAGCGGGCGAAGCCGTGCACGGCATTGCTCGGCCAGCCTTCGGCGTCCTGGAAGTCGTCGGGAATCGAATGCCAGGCCCGGAATACGTACAGGCTGGCATCGACCAGATACAGCGGCGTGCGCGGTGCGTCGTTCATGCGCTCATTCAAACACGGCGCCGCTTAAACCGGCGACCAAGCGCTGAGCAGCGCCGCCACATCCGGGCGCTCGCGCTCGGGCGCGACCAGCTTGGGCGTGCCGATATGGATGAATCCGGCGACATGCTCATCCGCCTGCAGCCCCAGCCAGCTTGCGACCTGTTCGTCGTAAGCCGGCCAGCCGGTCAGCCAGACCGCGCCGAAACCGAAGGCCTGCGCGGCCTGCAGCAAGGCGAAGCAGACGCAGCCGGCGGTGAGGGTGCGCTCGAACTCGGGGATTTTCTCGTCCGGGCCGAGCTGGGCGATCACGGCGACGATCAAGGGCGCATGCGAGAAACGGCCGCGGTCTTTTTCCACCGCCGCCGCGCCGGCGTCGGGGAATTTCTCGATGCCGCGCGCGGCCAGGCGTTCGCCCAGGCTGTGGCGCGCGTCGCCCTGGATGGTCAGGAAACGGAACGCCACGCGCTTGCCGTGATCGGGCACGCGCACGGCGGAGGTCAACATACGGTTGAGGGTGGATTCGTCCGGTCCGGGCGCCGAGAGCTGCTTGGCGGGGATCGAACGACGGCTGTCGAGGGCGGTCAGCAAGTCGGGGTGGGGGATGGCCATTTAAGTAAGTTGAACTCTTGTCACAAAAATGAACGGCGACACATAAACGGTCGCATCTAGGCACTATCCTGACGTCGGCAGTCGCAAATGGACATGCCGCATTCACCAGGGGGAACTCCGTACGTGTCCGGTCACTTGCACGGCGTCGTTCAGACCACGCGCACCGACCCGTCGCGCGTGCTCGAAGAAATCAAACGACAGACGCTCGAGCAACTCGGGGGGCTGCCTGGCACCTTGTACGGGCCGATCGAGGAAGCCCTCAAGGCCGATTCGCTCAAGGGCGACGGTCGCAATCACCATTTCGAAGATCAGGCCGCATTGTGGGTGCTGCGCCAGCAACAGGCCAGCCATGTCATGGCGTTTCGCCAGCACGTCGGTCTGGGCTTCGAGGCGTTCCGCTCGCCCGGCGCGGCGGTCGGCGGCCTGGGCGGTTCGCCGCTGCAACTGGTCGGCGAACAGCAACTGGCGTTCGATCTGGACGGCGAGCGCCTGACCGAAGCGCTGGAGCAGCGCTATCTGCGTCCGCTGGAAATGCTCGACGGCCGCCTGAAGATGCTGTCGCAGGCCATCGGCGCGCCCGCCGGCGCCAACCCGTCCGGACCGTATCGTCTGGTGCGCGCGTTCACCGCGCTGTACAGCGATGCCCAGGTCAACGAAAGCCTGCGTCTGCGGTTGTTCCGCCAATACGAATTCGAACTGTCGCGCGTGCTCGGCGACCTGTACGCGCGCATCAACAATCTGCTGGCCACGGCCGGCTACGGCGTCGGCATGGCCGGCGGCGCGGCGCCCAATGCGCCGGTGCGCGCGGCCGAGGAACGCCGCGATCGCAATACGCTCGACGACGTGTTCGACACCGTTCCGCATCGCGAGGCTGCCGCGTCCGTGCCCCACGACTACAACGGCGCACCCGGCGCCGGCTACGGCGGCGATCCGCACGCCGCTCATGCAGGCGCAGGTTACGGCGCGCAGCAACAGGCCTCGCAGGCCGATGTCGCCGCGATGGCCAGCGAACTGGCCGAACTGCGCTCGCAACTGCACGCCTGGCGCGAAGGCCTGATCAAGGCCGGCGGCCTGCCGCCGACGCATCAACAGCCGCAGCGCTCGATGGCGCCGCGGCGCGAGCTGCGGGTGGAGGAAGTGCTCGGCATGGCTTCGCTGCTGCAGCCCGAGCCGCCGGACGCGTATGCGCGCGCGCTGGCCGTGTCCGGCCGCCTGGGCGAAACCATCCGCGATCAGCTCTACGACGGCGCCCGGCGCCTGGGCTTCAATCCGGACCAGACCTGTTTCAGCGCGGAAGAAGACGACGCCATCGATCTGGTCGCGTTGCTGTTCGACTCGCTGTTCCGCAATCACGCCCTGCAGGACCGCGCCCGGCGCGTGTATGCGCGGCTGGTGATGCCGTACGTGAAGATCGCGCTGACCGACAACGCGGTGTTCGTCAAACGCGAACATCCGGCGCGGCGCTTGCTGGACGCGATCACCGAGGCCTGCGAAGGCAACGACGGCGAAACTCCGCAGGATCGCGATCTGCTCGAGCGCGCTTCGGAGATTTCCCAGCGCATCGTCTCGGACTACAACGAAGACCTCGCCGTGTTCGAGCTGGCCCATGCCGAGCTCGACGCCATGCTGGCGCAGCACCGGCGCCGGATCGAATTGCAGGAACAGCGCGCGGCCAAGGCCACCTACGGCCGCGAGCGCCTGGGCGCGGCGCGCAGTCAGGCCGATCAGGCCGTGCGCGAACGCATCGGCGAATCGCGCCTGACCCAGGCGGTGGCGGACTTCATCGCCACGCCGTGGCGCCATCATCTGGTCCAGGTGATGCTGCGCGAAAACGACGACCCCAAGCGCCGCGCCCAGGCGATGGCGCTGGGCGACGCGCTGGTGATGGCCGACAAGCTGGCGGCGGAGAACCGCGGCCGCGAACTGGCCGATCAGTTGCTCGCCTTGCAGCCGATCATCGTCCAGTGCCTGGCCAGTTCCGGGCTGGACGACAGCGCCGCCCAGCACGGCATGGCGGGCCTGGTGCGCGCCTTGTCCACGCCGGACAAGGAACGCAGCGAGCATCCGTTGCCGAGCGCGTCGGACATCGAAGAAGACGTGGCCGAGGAACGCCGCCTGTATCTGGCCAGCGGCGCCGCCCAGGTCGCGCACGATCCGCTGCTGGCCGAACGCATGCGTCAGCTCGAACCGGGCGATTGGTTGCGTCTGACCAACATCCAGGGCGAGACCATCGCGGTGAAGGTCGCCTGGGTCAGTCCGCTGACCTCGCGTTTCCTGCTGGTGAACCGGCGCGGCGTGCGCGCCCTGGTGGCCTCGGCCGAAGAATTGGCGATCCTGGCCGCGTCCGGCCGGCTGCTGGTCGGCGCTGAGCGCACCGCCTTCGATGAGGCGATGCGGCAGGTGCGGCGGCATCTGGATCGGGTGATCTGAGCTTTCGGATTCGCGCACAGGCATGAACACGAATCGGGGCGAAAGCCCCGAAGTCTTTTGTAGGAGGGGCTTCAGCCCCGATGCTTTCCGATCAGCTGTCCTGATCTTGCAGTGACCTGACCGAACAGCATCGGGGCTGAAGCCCCTCCCACAAAAGCGCCCCTCCCGCAACATAAAGACTTCGGGTCTTACAGGCGGCGCCCTGGAACCGGCCCGCCCCCGCCGCGCTGTGACCCCAATCCGTTTCCGCGACATCCCCCGGTGCTTCGTCATCGATCCGAGATCGCACGCGCACCGATCATTCCGCTAGGATGCATCGAACGAGGCACGGAGCGGAGCATGTCGGGCATCACCATTGGCGTTGCGAGCGAAACCGCATCCGGCGAAAAGCGCGTAGCGCTGACGCCGGAGACCTGCAAGAAACTGGTCGCCCGCGGTGCGCGCGTGCGCATCGAGCGCGGCGCCGGCCGCGCGGCGAGTTTCACCGACGACGCCTACGTCCAGGCCGGCGCCGAACTCGCCAACGACGCCGCTGCCGCCACCGGCGAGGCCGATGTGGTGCTGTGCGTGCAAGCGCCGGACCCGGCGCGGCTGGCGCAACTGCGCGAAGGCGCGGCGCTGGTCGGGCTGCTGCAGCCGCAGGCCGACGCCGCGCGCGGCGAGGCCATCGTCGCGCGCAAGCTCAACGCCTTCCCGCTCGAACGCCTGCCGCGCACCACCCGCGCGCAGGCGATGGACGTGCTCAGCTCGCAGGCCGGCATGGCCGGCTACAAGGCGGTGCTGATCGCCGCGCAACTGGCGCCGCGCTTCTTCCCGATGCTGACCACCGCGGCCGGCACTATTCGTCCGTCCAAGGTGCTGATCGTCGGCGCCGGCGTAGCCGGATTGCAGGCCATCGCCACCGCCAAGCGTCTGGGCGCGGCGGTGGAAGGCTTCGACGTGCGCCCGGAAACGCGCGAGCAGATCGAATCGCTGGGCGGCAAGTTCCTCGACCTGGGCGTCAGCGCCGCGGGCGAGGGCGGCTACGCGCGCCAGCTCACCGATGAGGAACGCGCCGAACAACAGCGCCGCCTCGGCGAGCATCTGAAGAACATCGACGTGATCGTGTGCACCGCCGCGGTGCCGGGACGTCCGGCGCCGAAGATCGTCAGCGCGGCGATGATCGCCGGGATGAAGCCGGGCAGCGTGCTGGTCGATCTGGCCGCCGAGACCGGCGGCAATTGCGAACTCACCCAACCCGGCCAGACCATCGACGTGAACGGCGTGACCGTCGCCGGCCCGTTGAATCTGGCCAGCAGCGGCGCGGTCCACGCCAGCGAGATGTATGCGCGCAACGTGCTCAACTTCGTCAGTCTGTTCGTCAACGACGGCGCGGTGAACTTCGACTGGGGCGACGAACTGCTGGCCAAGACGATCTGGCCGGAGCGCGCCGCGACGGCCTGAGCGCGCATGACCTGGTTCGCCGACGAAATCCTGCTGCCGGCCACCGCGCAAGCGCTCGCGCGGGTGTCCGGCGATCCGCTGCTGGCGCCGTATGCGTACTGGGTGCGCGATCTGGACGGGCACGCCTGGTTCGCCGACGAGCATCGCCATGAGCTGCCCGAGGGCGGCCTGATCGCGATCCGTCCGGTGCGCGACACGCGCAGCGACGATGAAGACGATTCCTGGTACGGCGTGCCGTCGCTGGACTGGTCGCGCCTGCAGCCGCGCGAGAATCAAGGCCCGGAGCCGGACCGGATCGGCCGGCGCCTGGCGGCTTACCTGCTCGAATGCACCACCGGCGAGCCGCCGTCGGCCGATAACGTGGCCGACGACGTCGATTCGCTGCCGCCGCCGTCGCTGCGCCGTTATCTGGGCGAATTGTCGGCGCAGCTGTCGCTGCCGGTGCTGTACCACTCGGCGTTCTTCTGGGGCGGCGCGGTCGAGTACGAATACAGTCTGTGCTATCGCCCGCATGAGGCGCTGTTCCTGACCAAGCCGCCCGAGCCCGGCGACGAAGCCATCCGCCACGCTTTGCACGATGGTCTGGCCGGGGTCGGGGTGAATCTGCCGAGCCCGTATTTCGCCCTGCATGCGCGCGAATTTCCCTGGGCCCGGCATCGCCTCGACGGCAAGGGCTGAAGCGCCGCCGCATCGGTGCGGCTTACGCGGCGCTCATGCGCGGCACGCATGGAATTAACGCAACAGGCCGCAGGCTCGCGTCCAGGTCAGCGACGGCGAGGCGGCGATGGACGAAGACCTGCAATCGATGAGCGCGGAAGAGTTGCGCGAGCAAGTGCGGCGCCTGCGCGCCGGCATTCGCGCGCATCGCGACAGCAGCGGGCACGAGTTGTGCTGGCATCACCCGCAGCTTTGGAATCTGTTGCCCGAGCGCATTGAGCCGCAGATCGCGGTGCCGCAATGGCCGGCGTTTCTGCGCGGCTGCGTGCGCTATCGCGAGTCGCTGGACCGGCAATGGCCGGATGCGCCGCGGGTCGAGGATGAGTTGAAGTAGGGCGGAGTCGTGCGCTGAAGTAGCGCGGGTCGGTGCGCTGTGTCGTGCGATGAGTCCGCGCGTGCTTGAAGTCCCGGCGAAAGCGGAGATCCGCAGGCTTCATGGTCCTGCCCCGATGAAGCCCTGGATCCCCGCCTTCGCGGGGATGACGGTGGAACTTGGAGCGGCTTGGCGCTGCGGTTGGCGACGGCGCTGGCTTTGTTCTGCGTTCTGCGCTCTGCGTTCTTCGTTATGCGCTCTGCGTTCCGTGTTCCGGTGTTCTGCTGCGTTGGGCGTAGGTTTCCCGCATTCGCCTTTGCTCGTCATTCCCGCGAACGCGGGAATCCAGGGCTCTTCGTGCGAGAACGCTTGAAGTCACTGGATGTTCGGCTACGCCGAAGTGAAGCGGAGCCCGCGTTCGCGGGAATGACGGTCTGGGAGGATGACGCTGAAGTCTCTGGATTCCCGCGTTCGCGGGAATGACGTCCTGGAGGGATGACGCTGAAGTCTTTGGATGTTCGGCTCCGCCGAAGTAAAGCGGAGCCCGCGTCCGTGCAAATGACGACCTGGAACGATAACGCTGAAGTCCATCAATCCCGAGGCGGCATCGGCCCGCGATCCGGCCGGTCCGGCCGATCCGATCGATCCGGCTTCGGCGGCGGCGGATTGGCCTGCACCCAGGCGCGGCGTTGTTCCGGCGTCATCGTGCGCCACTTCTCCATCAGCGCGCGGCGGGCGTTGTCGTCCAGGCCGCGCATGTGGCCGAACAGCGCGCGCATCTGGCCGCGCTCTTCCGGATTCAGATGCTCCCAGCGCTTCATCCCGCGGCGCGCGTCCTGGCGTTCTTCCGGCGTCATCTGCTGCCAGCGGCGTGCGTGTTCGAGCATGCGCGGACGTTCTTCGGGCGAGCTGTTCCAGCGGTCGCGCATCGGTGCGATCAGTTGCTCGCGCTGGGCCTGGCTGAGCTGGTCCCAGGACGGCAGATTGACCGCGGTCTTGGCGGCCGGGCCCGGCGGCGGCGGCGCCGCCCAGGCCGGGGCGAGAACGGCGGGCAGCGCGAACGCGCCCAGGGCGAGTGCCAATCCGGCGCGGCGTAGCGTGGCGAAGCGGCGCATGGCGGTTTACTCCGTGTGAGTCCGGGGCAGGGCGTCGGTGTTGGACGCCAGCCACAGGTAAAGATCGGGATTTTCGTCGAGCGCGGCGACCGCGGTGTCCGGGTCGTAGCCGGTGTCGGCCGGAGCGGCGGCGCTGGACGCGACGACGACGGCCGGGCCGGTCGCCGCCGGCGCGCTGCCGGGCGGCGGGCCGCTGCCGGCGAACTGCAGGCCCAGTGCGAGCGCGACCGCGGCCACGCCGGAGCTGGCCAGGGTCCAGCCGAGGAGGCCGCCGCGCCGATGCGGCTGGGCGGCGGCCTCGCTGCGGATCGTGCGCAGGCGGGCGCGGATCTGCGGGCTGACGCGTTCGACGGCGTGCGCGTGCAACTCGCGCATGGCGGCGTCGAAGCGCGCGTCCGCATCCGCAGGCGGGCTTGCGCGGTGCTGAGAGTGTTGGTGGGTGTTCATCGCCATTCCTCCAATTGCCGCTGCAGGGCTTCGCGCGCGCGCGACAGATGGGTTTTCACCGCGCCTTCGCTGCAACCCATCGCCCGCGCAGTCGTGGCGACGTCGAGTTCTTCCAAAATCCGCAAGGAAAACGCCTCGCGTTGCCGGCGCGGCAGTTTGCCCAGCGCGTCGGCGAGTTTGCCGTAGGCCTCGCGGCCGTCGTGGGTGCGCTGCGGGTCGGGGCCGTCGTCGGCCCAGTCCATCGGCGCATCGTCGTCGTCGCGCGGGGCCGGCATCAGCCAACGCAGACGAAAAGTGCGGCGGCGCTGGATATCGACGATCCGGCTGCGCAGGATGCTCCAGAACAGCGGCGTCCACTCCGAGGCGGGGCGCTCGCGGTAGCCGAGCATCTTCATCATCGCGTCCTGCACCGCGTCCAGCGCGTCTTCGCGATGGCGTAGGCCCAGTTCGGCGAAGCGGAACGCGCGCGTGCCCAGGCCGGCGAGGAATTCCTCGATCGTCGCCGGCAGGCGCGCAGTCGGCGCGGCCGCTTCGGGCTCGAATCCGCTGGAGGCTTCCAGCGCCGCAGCGTCGTCGTTCCAGGCCGAGTCCGGGGCCGATCCGTCCGGCGGCGCGCGATCGCGCGGCCTGCTCTGGGATGGGGCGCCCTGCGACGGCGGCCCGGCGGTGCCCGGTTCGGCCGGCCCGCCTTCGCGCACGCGCCCGTTCCGCCGCTGGTCGTAGCGGTGATCGAGCGGGTCGCTCGGCGGCAGCGGGTCGTTTTCGACGCTCACGGCCTCCAGCATACGGGCGCCTGGCGGTAGCAGCACCTGGGGCCCCTCAACGGCGGCCGGCCGGGCGGGCGGGGCGCTTATGACGGTTCGTCGCGTTCGGCATCGGCATTTACCTGCACCGGAATGTGCGGCGCTTACACAAACCGGAAACGTCCCCGCCCCGGATCGGTTGACAGCGGTGGCGCCGTATTCACGGACGGTTATGATGCGGATGACACCGCATGGGGAAAGATCGGATGAGCGACGGGTTCGTGGCGCTGTACATCTTCATGCTGGCGGGTATCGCCGGCCATGTGATCATCTCGCGGGTGCCGGTAATCCTGCACACACCGCTGATGTCGGGTTCCAACTTCATCCACGGGATCGTGCTGATCGGCGCGATCATGGTGCTCGGCCACGCCGACACCACCTTGGAGAAAGCCATCGGCTTCATCGCCGTGCTGCTCGGCGCGGGCAACGCCGCCGGCGGCTACGTGGTGACCGAACGCATGCTGGAGATGTTCAAGTCCAGCAAGAAGCCGGCCGGCAAGGCAGGCGGTTGAATGGTCGCCTCATTCGATACGCCGCGGCCGCCGCGGCCGTTCTCGCCGGTCTGGGGCTGCTCGCCGCTCCTGCTTTCTTCGGTTATCTGCTGCCGCTCGGGCAGCTGTCGTTCTATGGAGCGCGCGCGCTGATGGATGTCTTATCGATTCTGGTCAAGTGCAGCTATCTGGTCGCGGCGACTTTGTTTCTGCTGGGTCTGCAACGCATGGCCTCGCCGGTCACCGCGCGCAGCGGCATCCGCTGGGCCGGCGCGGGCATGGTCATCGCCACGGTGGCGACCTTCTTCCTGCCGGGCCTGCACAATCTGGCGCTGATCGTGCTCGCCGTCGGCATCGGCACGATCCTGGCGTGGGTCTCGGGCAAGAAAGTCGCCATCACCGACATGCCGCAGATGGTCGCGCTGTACAACGGCATGGGCGGCGGCTCGGCGGCGGCGATCGGCGCGGTCGAACTGCTGCGCCTGTCCGGGCAGATGCCGGCCGATCCGCTGCAGGCGCAGATCGAACGCGGCGTGATCGCGATGCAGACCCCGACCGTGGGCCTGGTGCTGGCGGTGATCGGCGCGGCGATCGGCGCGATTTCGCTGTCGGGTTCGGTGATCGCCTGGGCCAAGCTCGACGGCCGCCTGGACCGGCGCGTGGTGTTCCCGGGCCAGCAGATCTTCAACGCGATCGTGGCGCTGGCGGTGCTGGTGCTCGGCATCGCGGCGTTCATGACCCTCAACGTGCCGGTGATCATCGCCTTCTTCGTCGCCGCGCTCGCGCTGGGCGTGTTGATGACCCTGCCGATCGGCGGCGCCGACATGCCGGTGGTGATCTCGCTGTACAACGCCTTCACCGGTCTGGCGGTGGCGTTCGAAGGCTATGTGCTCGGCAACGAAGCCTTGATCATCGCCGGCACCATGGTCGGCGCGGCCGGCATGCTGCTCACGCGCTTGATGGCCAAGGCGATGAACCGGCCGATCAGCGGCGTGCTGTTCTCCAACTTCGGCGGCGGCGGGCAGGCGCAGGAAATCAGCGGCACGCAAAAGCCCATCGAAGCCGGCGACGTGGCGGCGATGATGGCCTTCGCCGAACGCGTGGTGATCGTGCCCGGCTACGGCCTGGCGGTGGCGCAGGCGCAGCACAAGATCTGGGAGCTGGCGCAGAAGCTGATGGATCGCGGGGTCAAGGTGAAGTTCGCGATCCATCCGGTCGCCGGCCGCATGCCCGGGCACATGAACGTGCTGCTGGCCGAGGCCGGCGTGCCTTACGACCTGATCGCCGACATGGACGACATCAATCCCGAATTCGCCAACACCGACGTGTCGCTGGTGATCGGCGCCAACGACGTGGTCAACCCGGTGGCCAAGACCGATCCGTCCTCGCCGATCTACGGCATGCCGATCCTGGACGTGGTCAATTCGAAGAACACCATCGTGATCAAGCGCGGCAAGGGCACCGGTTTCGCCGGCATCGAGAACGCGCTGTTCTACGCCGACAACACCCGCATGCTCTACGGCGACGGCGCCGAGATGGCCAGCGCGCTGGTGTCGGAATTGAAGGGGCTCGACGGCGGGCATTGAGCCGCCGTCGCGGTCCGGCGGGCGCGGAGTTCGCGCCCGCGGCGGCCGTCAGTTGCCGCCGCGAATGCGCAGCGTCAGACCCTTGAGGAAATTGCGCAGCATCTGATCGCCGCACAGGCGGAAATTCTTGTGGTCGGGCTGGCGGAACAGCGCGCTCAACTCCGGCTTGGACACCGGGAAACCGGCGTCGGCGAAGGCCTGATGCATGTCCACGTCCTTCAGCTCGAAGGCCACGCGCAGTTTCTTCAGCACCAGGTTGTTGCTGACGCGCTTTTCCAGCGGGCGCGGCGGCAGGCTTTCGTCGCGGCCGCGGTAGTGGAACACCAGTCCGTCGAGAAAACGCGCCAGCACCGCGTCGTCGCAGGGCGCGTAGCCTTCGTCTTCGTCTTTCTTGAGGAAGGCCTGCACGCCGGCTTTTTCGAGCGGGAAGCCGGCATCGGCCAGATGGACGATCTCCACGACTTTGTTGTCGCTCAGATCGAGCATGTAGCGGATGCTGCGCAATACATCGTTGTTGATCATGGTCTGTCCTGCCGAGCCGGGCCCGTGGCGCCGGTGATGCCTGCGGGCCCCGTGCGCGATGCGCGGGGCCGATTCGTTCTGCGGTGCCGTCGTCGATGCGGCGCCCGGCGGAGGCGTCGGGCGTGAGTCGGGGCGGTCGGTGAACGCGGATTCTCGCATTTCAGGCGAGGTCCGGGCGGGTCGGCCTCGACGGGCCGGGTCGGGCAGGCGCTCGGGCCGCGGCCCGAACGGGCGCCCGGACTGCGCGCAGTCCGGGCGAAACGCGGGAATCTCAGGAGCCGGTCGCGGCCGTTTCGTCCTGATTGGCCCATTCGCTGAAGACATCGCCATGCTGGCGGCGGCTCGCATGGCAGGCGGCGCAACCGTCGCGTTCGGCGGTTTTCAGCCGGTCGCTGCGCTGGCCGGCGGCGAATTCGGCGTAGCCCCAGCCGGCGGTGGCGGCGAAACGGCGGCTGTCCTTGACCATCACGTCGATATGCCGGCGCGGGCCCTGGTCGATGATGCCGTCGCCGTGGTCGCGGGTTTCGAACAGGTCGTAGACCAGCACCGCGCCGTCGGGGTAGTCGCCGCTGCGGAATCCCTGCAGCGCGGCGGCGTTGCCGTAGACGTGATGCAGGCCGCCGAAGCGCGGGAAGGCGGCGTGGGCGGAGGTGATCAGGCCGCTCTTGATGTGGGTCCACATCGCGTAGCCGGTGGGGTAGGCGATAGCGGGCGCGTCCCTGCCGGCGTCGGCGCTGTGCGCCGCCGGCGGCGCGGCGGCGGCCTGGGCAATGCAGCCGACCGCGACGGCCAGGGCGACCGCGGCGACCAGCACCGCGTCGCCGAGATCGAAGCCGTAGCCGCGCGAGGCTTGCCCGTTCGAGGCGCGATGGCGTCGGTCAGCGCGCATTCGAAGCCCCCTTCATCGCGCGATTGACCGCCCAGGCGATCGGCCAGGCGACGAAGGCCACGTGCACGGCGATGCTCAGCACGATCCACACCACATCGTCCGGCAAGCCCTTGCCGCCGGCGCGCGAGAGCGGCACGACGATGAAGTTCATCGCCACGAACAGCCACAGCCCGTACAAGGTCGAGGCCAGCCACGGGTGCTGGCGCATCCACTTCAGCCGGGTCGCGGCGAAGGCGTACACCGCCGCCATCACCAGGGCGATGAAGTAGTGCAGGAACAAGCCCAGCGCCGCGGTCGAGGCGCCGCCGGCCAGCGCCGCTTCGCGGCCGACCAGGCCGGAGGCGACGCTGTGCAGGATGCGTTGCGCCGGCACGTGCACGGTCACGCCCCAGTAGGTGATCGCGTAACAGATGTCGAGCGTGCCGGCGATCAGACCGCCGATCGCGGTCCACAACGGCAACGAGCGGGTGGAGCGTGCGGCGTAGTTCATGACGGGTCTCGTGAATGAGAGAAGGGACGGATGCGTCGGTGCTGCGGGAGCGGTGCGAAGACGGAACGGCGCGGGACGCTGCGACTGCGATGAAGCCTTGCTGCCGCAGGCCGGGAGCGGGCGGTATCGGTGCGGAAGGCGAATGCCCGCGATTTCGCCGCATCGCGGCGGCGCGGGCCTCTCCCATTGGTCACCCCGACCAATGCCGCACGGATGTAACGGCTATCCGGCGGGGCGACCGGGAACGCGCGACTCAGGCCGCGCGCACCTCCGGCCGTTCCATCCGCCGCGCCTGGGTCGCGGTCAGTCCGAACGAGTTCTTGAACGCGCGGCAGAACGCGCTCTGGCTCTCGAATCCCAGCGCTTCGGTGATCTCGCACACCGGCATGCGGGTCTCGCGGACCATGCGCCAGGCGCGGTCCGAGCGCAGGCGCGCGGCGAATTCGGTCGGGGTTTCGTCGAACACTTCGCGATAGATGCGGATCAGATGGCAGGGCGAGTAGTTGGCGCTGCGCGCCAGGCGGTTGAGGTCGAGGCGGATTTCCGGGTGACGGCGGATCAGGTGTTGCACCCGCAGCAGCCGCAGCAAGGTCTGCTGGCGCCGGCGCTGGGTGCGGCCGCTGCAGCGCGGCAGCCGCGCCTGCAGTTCGCGTTGCTGTTCCAGCAGCAGCGAACACAGCGTGCGCACCAGCGCGGCGCCGTTGGCGGCCAGCTCGGCCGGCTGCGAGACCAGCCGCGCCAGGCGCACCATCAGCCGCTGCACGTCGCGCGGCGCCGCGCCTTCCCACGGGAACAGGTCGTTGTTCTGTTCGTCCGGGCCGTTGAGCACATGCGGGCGCCAGGCCTGCTCCGGGCCGCTCAGGCACAGCCACCAGCACGGCAGGCGCGCGCTGGTGCGCAGGCGGCCGTCGCGCCAGATCTGCAGGTGGCCGGGCGCCAGCTCCCAGGTGCTGTCGCTCGATTCCAGCCGCAGCGGTCCGCGCAGCGGCAGCCACAGCGACATCCAGCCGGCCGGCAGGTCCAACTGGACCGCGCGGCCGGAGGCGCGGATCAGGTGCAGGCCCGGGCGGGCGGCGGAAAGATCCAGGTGTTCGGCGAAATGAATCCGGTGGTGATGCAGGCTCATGCGGCCCTCGTCGGGGGGTAGCGGCTGGGGGGGAACCACATCGGTTGGCCCCTAAGCTAGCCATCCGGAGCTGTCATCAGGAGGGCCAATTACCCTGGCCTCGAAGGAGCCAATCGGATTCGGCGTGGATCGGCGTCTCAATCCGGCATTGCGCCGGTCCCGCGCCGTCGATGTGCCGGGAACGACCGACTCGCAGGCGCCGTCTCGCAACTCGGCGATTGGCTTGGCACACTCGGCGCGACACCGGGCCCGAGGGGGCCAATCCGGAGCCACGCCATGTATCTGCCGTTGGACGGCCGGGGGCCCTTGCACGGCCAATTGGTCCGCTCGCTCAAAGACGCCGTGCTGGGGGGCCGCTTGCCGGCCGGAGTGCGGTTTCCGCCGACCCGGCTGCTGGCGCAGCAACTGGGCCTGTCGCGCAATACCGTGCTGGCGGCCTACGAGCAGTTGCGCGCGGAAGGCTTCATGCAGGCGCGGGTGGGCTCGGGCAGTTTCGTCGCCCTGCCGGGCTCGCCGGTGCAGATGCGCACCGAGCCGCCGCAGCGGATCGCCGCGCAAAGCGCCTACTCGCGGCGGCTGCGGCGCTATCACGACCACGCCAACATCCCCGGGCGGCGCGCGCCGGGCACCTTGCACAGCTTCCAGTACGGCGTGCCCTTCACCAATCCGCTGCTGACCTCGGCCTGGGCGCGCGCGCTGTCGCACGCGGCCGCCTACACGCCGCCCAACTACCCGACCGCGCAGGGCCTGCCGGTGCTGCGCGCGGCGGTGTGCGAGTACCTGTCGCTGCGCCGCGGCGTGCAGGCCGCGCCGGAGGACGTGATCATCGTCGCCGGCACCCAGCAGGCGATCAGCCTGACCGCGCGGGTGGTGCTCGACGAAGGCGACGAGGTGGTGATCGAAGAGCCGCAGTACTTCGCCGTGCGCGAAGCGCTGCAGATCCACGGCGCCAAGCTGGTGCCGGTGGCGGTGGACGGCGACGGCCTGCGCACCGATCTGCTGCCCGAGCGGCCGCCGCGGCTGATCTGCGTGACGCCCTCGCACCAGTTCCCGACCGGCGCGCTGATGTCGCTGCCGCGCCGGCGCGCGCTGCTGGACTACGCCAACCGCCACGATTGCTGGATCTTCGAAGACGACTACGACGGCGAATTCCGCTACGACGCGCAGCCGCACGCGGCGCTGTGCGGGCTCGACGACAGCCGCAGGGTGATCTACACCGGCACTTTCTCGAAAGTGCTGTTTCCGTCGCTGCGGCTGGGTTACATCGTGGCGCCGCCGGGATTGCGCGACGATTTCGTCAGCGCCAAGTGGGTGGACGATTTCGGCTCGCCCGGCATCGAGCAGGCCGCGCTGGCGCATTTCCTCGCCGACGGCGGCTTCGAACGCCATCTGCGCCGCACCGCCAAGACCTTGAAGCAGCGCCGCGACGCGCTGCTGGGCGCGCTACGGCGCCTGGCCGGCGACGGCGTGCAGATCGACGACTCGCATGCCGGTATGCACCTGGTGGTGTGGCTGTGCGGACGCAGCGCGGCCGAGGGCGAGGCCTTCATCGCCTATGCGCAAGGCCGCGGCCTGGGGCTGTATTCGATCGCGCCGTACTACGTCCACCCGCTGGAGCGGGCCGGGCTGCTGTTCGGCTACGGCGCCTTGTCGGTGGCCGAGATCGAGGAGGCGGCGAAGTTGTTCGCCAGCTGCCTGCAGGAGATGGCGTTCGAGGACGCGGCGGTCTGAGGCCAGCCGCGGCTTCAGCGCGAAGCCAGCGCCGCCACCACCAGCGCGATCGCCAGCCACACCAGTTCCAGGCCGCTGTTGGCCAGCTGGAACAGGTTCCAGAAGAAATTCGGCCCCAGCTTGGCCGCCGAGGCCACCGGGTCCAGCCCCATCAGCACGCCGATCTGGCCCGCGGCGATGCCCCAGTTGGCGGTCACGATGATCAGTGCGGTCGCGACCAAGGCCGCCAGCGCCCGCCTGGGGCCCGGGCGCCAGCCGGCCAGGCGCAGCATCCAGGCGATGTCGAGGGCGCCGATGACCGCCATCCAGTGGTACTGGCGGTCGAAGGCCAGCGACAGCAGCACCCAGAACGCGGCGAAGCCGAACGTGCCCAGCGCCAGCATCAGCCAAGAAAACAGGCTCAAACGGCCGCGGGCGGGCGTGGCGGCGGAGCGTTCGGGCGGGGCGACGGTCATGGGCGGAACACTGTGGACGGGGCAAGCCCTACAGCATAGCCGGCCGCGACCGGTAGAATGTCGCGACTTGTGCTGCGGCACGGCATCCCCATCTTTCCGCCATGTATTCCCGCAGCAGCGAACCCGTCCGTTTCGAGCGCGATTGCGCCGCCGTCCTCGTGCCGCAAGGCGAGCAGGTCAACCTGCCCGCGGGCAGCGTGGGCTATATCACCCAGGCGCTGGGCGGCAGCTACACCGTGTTCGTCGAAGGCAATCTGTTCCGCATCTCCGGCCTGGACGCCGACGCGATCGGCAAAGAACCGCCCGAGCCGCTGGAACTGCCCGCCGGCGCCGACGACGAGGCGGTCGAGCAACTGGTGTGGAAGCAACTGCGCACCTGCTTCGATCCGGAAATCCCGATCAACGTGGTCGAGCTGGGCCTGGTCTACGAGGCCGTGGTCAAGCATCGCGACGACGGCCAGCGCCTGGTCGAGGTGCGCATGACCCTGACCGCGCCGGCCTGCGGCATGGGCGACATCCTGGTCGATGACGTGCGCAGCAAGCTCGAGATGATTCCGACCGTGGCCGAAGCCGACGTCGAGCTGGTGTTCGATCCGCCGTGGAACCGCAACATGATGTCCGAGGCGGCGCGGCTCGAAACCGGGATGCTCTGAGGGGCTGTTCGAGGTCTCTGGGCTCGTTATTCCTGCGAATGTGGGCTGCTCTTCACTTCGGTGGAGCCGGGCGTCCAGAACTTCAGCGTCGTCCCCCAGAACGTCATTCCCGCGAACGCGAGCTCCGCTTTACTTCGGCGGAGCCGAACATCCCGAGAATTCAGCGCAATCTTCCCAATCCGTCATTCCCGCGAAGGCGGGAATCCAGGGACTTCAGCGCCATCTTTCCAGTCCGTCATTCCCGCGAAGGCGGGAATCCAGGGACTTCAGCGTCACCTTCCCACTCCGTCATTCCCGCGAACGCGGGAATCCAGAGACTTCAGCGCCATCCTTCCAGTCCGTCATTCCCGCGAAGGCGGGAATTCAGAGACTTCAGCGCCATCTTTCCAGTCCGTATCTTTCCAGTCCGTCATTCCCGCGAAGGCCGGAATCCAGAGACTTCAGCGTCATCCCTCCAGTCCGTCATTCCCGCGAACGCGGGAATCCAGTGCCTTTCGTGCGAGAACGTTTGAAGTCACTGGATTCCCGCTTTCGCGGGAATGACGAGCAAAAAACATCCGAAACACGGCATGGGACAGAACAGGCCCTGACTCGAAAGCCGGCCATGAGCATGCCGTCCGGCACCGTGTTGTTGCTTTGCAACTTCGCCAGAAAAGCCAATTTCCTACTAAAAACGTAGGAAAACAAAACCGCATCCACCCACACACTCAGTCATCCGATGCGACGCACTTTTAGTGCGCCGCAACAAACAGCGCATGCCCGATGCCGGCCCGGACCGCATCGTCCAAAGAAATCTAAATATGCGACACCTCTCACATATAACCCCCTGTATGAACAGCGTTGAGTGCTTGTTGGCACTGCAACTGGGGCCGTAGCGTGTTAACGCGGGCCGGGACAGCATCGAGTCCGTACACAAACAGCGTGGACGCTGTGGTGTGCAGACAGGGACGTGGCCACCCAGACCACCACGCGTAAACGCCGTAACGCGGCACTTTAGTTTTTGGGGGTTTCATCCATGTCCGACCGCTCCATGCGCGCACTGCGCAAGCATGCGCTTGCCGCTGCCACCGTGACCGCCCTGTCCTGCGTAGCCGTATCGGCCTACGCAGCGGATCGCATCAACCTCGCCGCGCTGGCCAACGCCGGCCAGCAGGATGAATTCATCGTCAAGTACCGCGACGGCAGCGCCGCTCGCAGCAACGAAGCCACCCTGCAAAGCTCGCTCAGCGCCGCCTCCACCGGGTTCTCCGGCAACGGCCGCGCGCTGGGTCTCAAGCACGTGCGCCGCACCTCGATCGGCGCCGACGTCGTGCGCGCCGCGCGCAAGCTCGATCGCGCCGAAGCCGAATCGCTGATGCGCCAGATCGCCGCCGACCCGAACGTCGAGTTCGTCGAGCCCAACGCGCGCATGACCGCGTTCTTCACCCCGGACGACACCCGCTTCGGCGAGCAATGGGGCTACACCACCGCCTCGGGCATCAACGCCACCCAGGCCTGGGACGTCAGCACCGGCACCGGCGTGGTCGTGGCGGTGATCGACACCGGCATCACCTCGCACAGCGATCTCAACGCCAACATCATCGGCGGCTACGACTTCATCAGCGACTCCACCGCCGCGCGCGACAGCAACGGCCGCGATTCCAACCCCGCCGACCAGGGCGACTGGTTCGTCGGCTCCGATTGCGGCGTGAGCTACGACAGCAACTCCAGCTGGCACGGCACTCACGTCGCCGGCACCATCGCCGCGGTGACCAACAACGCCAAGGGCGTGTCGGGCGTGGCCTACAACGCCAAGGTGCTTCCGGTGCGCGTGCTCGGCCGTTGCGGCGGCACCCTGGCCGACATCGCCGACGCCATCACCTGGGCTTCGGGCGGCACCGTGTCGGGCATCCCGGCCAATCCGAATCCGGCCGAAGTCATCAACATGAGCCTGGGCGGCAGCGGCGCCTGCGGTTCGACCTACCAGACCGCGATCGACGGCGCGGTGTCGCGCGGCGTGACCGTGGTCGTCGCCGCCGGCAACGGCAACATCAACGCCTCCGGCGCGCGTCCGGCCAACTGCACCGGCGTGATCACCGTCGGCGCGGTCGACAGCACCGGTGCGCGTTCGGTGTGGAGCAGCTCGCAGAAGTCGAACTACGGCGCCGTGGTCGATGTGGCCGCCCCGGGTTCGAACATCCTGTCCACGCTCAACGCCGGCACCACCACGCCGGGCGCGGAGAGCTACGCCTCCTACGGCGGCACCTCGATGGCGACGCCGCACGTGGCCGGCGTGGTCGCGCTGCTCCAGGCCAAGGCGACGACGCCGAAGACCCCGGCCGAGATCGAGACCATCCTGAAGAACACCGCGCGCGCGTTCCCGGCCACGCCCGACCAGCCGATCGGCGTGGGCATCGTCAACGCCAAGGCGGCGCTGGATTCGCTCAGCGGCACGCCGAACCCGGGCACGCAGACCTACACCAACGGTACCGACTACAACATCCCGGACAACAACACCACGGGCGTGTCGAGCACCATCACCGTGTCGGGCCGCACCGGCAATGCGCCTAGCAACGCTTCGGTTTCGGTCAACATCATCCATCCGTACAAGGGCGACCTGAAGGTTGATCTGATCGCGCCGGACGGCTCGGTCTACAACATCCACAACCGCACCGGCAGCAGCGGCGACAACGTCACCGGCACCTTCACCGTCAATCTGTCGAGCGAAGCGCTCAACGGCGCGTGGAAGCTGCGCGCGGTCGATGCCGCGGCGCAGGACGTGGGCCGTATCGACACCTGGAGCATCACGTTCTGAATCCGGCCGGCGGCCGTTCGCGGCCGCTTTGGATTCCACAAGACCCCGGCTTCGGCCGGGGTTTTGTTTTTTTGGCGGTGCGATGTGGCGATGCGTGGATGTGGCGAAGGCGAGGCTGCCAAATCGTTATGCGATGTCGAGAACGGACACTCGCGTTTATGGCGTATTGAGTGTGCTTTCAGACACGTCTGATGGTGTGGCGGCGAGGTGTTGGGTAACTTTGTTCGCAAGGACGGCGGCTTACGGCATGTTCAAAGCCTGAGAAAAACTCTGATTCGTCATTCCCGCGAACGCGGGAATCCAGTGACTTCAAACGTTCTCGCGCGAAAGGCCCTGGATTCCCGCGTTCGCGGGAATGACGAGCAAAAAAGCAGAGGCGGAGCAACCGGAGCAACCGGAGCAGTGGCGCAGGCTCTTAGCTCTTCGTCCCGATACAACTCATGGTGGGGAGGCGCACCCGGGCTTCCGGCGGGGGTCGGAAGTCCGGGACTGCGTTGACCTCGACTTACTGCAGCGCGTCGATCCGCGTAGCGCTACGGAAACGACAGACCGAACAGACTCCTGCGTGGTGTTGGAGGGCGGACCCGGGCTTCGGTTACAGCCGAAGTTCGGGTATCCGTTTTCGCTGCAACGATTCACCGCACACGACTGCCGATGCGCACGACATGTGCCATCGATAGCATTAGCCACCACTCGATCGGTGGAAGTCACCACCAACATCCACCATCAGCTACTCACGACCGCGATCATCCAACGAATAATTCGCACAAGGGGTAGGGTGATTTCGCGTTTTTTCGTTGCCACCTCCCGCACAAAATCAGTGTGTAGATGTGTGACGGCAAGCGGCTTGCAAGCGCATTAATTTCCCCCAGACGCCTTGCCGCGGATTTTTCCGAACCGTTAGCTTGGAACCCGGCTTCGCGGCGTCGTCCGCGTCCATCGCAGCGTTCTCCGGGCTGCAGGCAATACCGGGATTCGCCGGAAGAACGTTCCACTTCGCCGCATGCCGGCGCTTACTTGGGGTTTCCACCACATGACTTCCCGCTCGAACCGCAATCATCGCTTGCACCTGCTCACCGCGGCCACGGCGCTTGCGCTGGGTTCCGTCGTCGCCGCGCCGGCCATCGCCGGCCAGGCGCATCTGGCCGGTCTGAAGGCCGATGGCACCTACAGCCGCTTCATCGTCAAGTACAAGAACGGCAGCGCGCCGGCCAGCAGCGATGTGCAAGTGTCGTCGTCGCTGAGCAGCGTCGCTTCGCGCACCGCGCTGCCTGCCGCGTCCAAGGGCAAGAAGCTGGGCCTGCGCTCGGTGCGCCGGATGATGCTGCCGGGCGCGCAGGTCGTGGCCAGCGACGTCGCCCTCAACCGCGACGAAGCCGAAGCGGTGATGCGCCAGATCGCCTCCGATTCCAACGTCGAGTTCGTCCAGGTCGATGGCATCCGCCATGCCCTGTCGGTGCCCAACGACACCCGCTTCGGCGACCAGTGGCATTACGCCGACAGCGCCGTGGGCATCCGCGCGCCGACCGCGTGGAACACCAGCACCGGCACCGGTGTGGTGGTTGCGGTGATCGACAGCGGCATCCTGTCGCACACCGATCTCAACGCCAACATCCTGCCCGGTTACGACATGGTCAGCTCGACCACCGGCTTCAGCAACGCCGAATGCCAGCAGGCCGGCGCCAGCCCGGGCTGCGGCAAGTCCGACGACGGCGACGGCCGCGATTCGAACCCGAACGATGCCTCCAACGTCGTCCACGGCACCCACGTCGCCGGCACCATCGCGGCGGTGACCAACAACGGCAGCGGCGTGGCCGGCGTTGCGTACAACGCCAAGGTCGTGCCGGTGCGCGTGCTCGGCAACCAGGGCTTCGGCAGCGACTCCGACATCGCCGACGCCATCGTCTGGGCGTCCGGCGGTACCGTCGCCGGCGTGCCGGCCAACGCCAATCCGGCCGAGGTCATCAACATGTCGCTGGGCGGCGACGCGCCGTGCAGCGACACGCCGGCCTACCAGGCCGCGATCGACACCGCGATCGCCAACGGCTCGGTCGTGGTCGCGGCCGCCGGCAACAGCAACATCGACGTCGCCGGCGCGACGCCGGCCAGCTGTAACGGCGTGATCTCGGTCGCCGCCAGCAACAAGAGCGGCGCGCGTTCGTACTACTCCAGCTGGGGCGCGAGCATCGACATCACCGCGCCGGGCGGCGCGCAGTCGTTCGAGGGCGATCCCAACGGCATCCTGTCCACCGTCGCCAACAACGGCTACGGCTACATGCAGGGCACCTCGATGGCCTCGCCGCACGTGGCCGGCGTGGTCGCGCTGATGCAGGCCGCCGCGCCGACGCCGAAGACCTCCGCGCAGATCCAGGCGCTGCTGGCCAGCACCGCGCGTCCGATCCCGGCGAGCAAATGCAGCGGCGGTTGCGGCCCGGGCCTGATCGACGCCGCCGCCGCGGTCGCCGCGGCCGCCGGCACCACGCCGCCGACCGGCACGCAGACCTACACCAACGGCACCGACGTCAACATTCCGGACAATAACGCCACCGGCGTGTCGAGCAGCATCACCGTGTCGGGCCGCACCGGCAACGCGCCGAGCAACGCCTCGGTTTCGGTCAACATCGTGCATCCGTACAAGGGCGACCTGATCGTCGATCTGATCGCGCCGGACGGTTCGGTCTACAACATCCACAATCGCACCGGCAGCAGCGCCGACAACGTCAGCGGCACCTTCCAGATCAATCTGTCGAGCGAAGCGCTCAACGGCACCTGGAAGCTGCGCGCCGCCGATCGCGCCGCGCAGGACATCGGCAAGATCGATACCTGGAGCATCACGTTCTGATGATCGGACACGCGCGGCCGGAGCGATCCGGCCGCGCGCACGCCGCCAGTGCGGCGGCAAGGGAATGCAGAGAAACCCCGGCTTCGGTCGGGGTTTCTTTTTTGTGTCGTAGTGGATGAGTAAAAGCACATCCAGCTACGGGCTGACGCGGAGCCTGATCAGGGATATCGGCATCGTCATTGTGTTGCGCGCGCACAAGTTCGCCGCGCTAGACAAGGCGTGTACAAACAGGAGTCCAAACGTTGAGTTGCGGCTTGGCTGTCGGTGGGTACTATGCAAGTCATGGCTTGTCACCCACTCATGTTTTCGG
Source organism: Lysobacter sp. TAB13 (assembly GCF_052113885.1). NCBI lineage: Bacteria > Pseudomonadati > Pseudomonadota > Gammaproteobacteria > Lysobacterales > Lysobacteraceae > Lysobacter > Lysobacter sp. TAB13. The sequence goes on from NZ_JBFRDR010000018.1 coordinate 111,299, forward strand.
CATTGGCGCTGGCGGCATTGTCCGCATGTGCGCATTCGACTACTCCACCCGTCTCGATGCCGGGCAAGGAAATTGCTGCCATGAAAGCGAACAGCCCCGATACGGCGGGTAGTCCACGTCCTCACACGTTGGAAGAATTCCCGGAATTGACGCCGGAGGAAGTGGGGCGGCGGTTCTTGAAGTTGATCGACGGTCTGAAGTCGTTTGATGAACTGTCAGTCGAGCGCTTGCAAGAGGTGATGCGATTGCGCCTGACCCCATCGCCAGAGACTCAT
>NZ_JBFRDR010000019.1:0-101744 GCF_052113885.1 Lysobacter sp. TAB13
GGCGCAGCACCGCGACCGCCTTGGCGACGCGGCTGGAGCGGCTGTCGGTGACCGCCAGCGCGCGCAGGCGATGGCCCAGGTCGCCCATCAGCACGCGATAGAAAATCTCGCGCAGCGCCATCGGCGCCAGCACCGGCAGGTCTTGCGGCGTGTCCAGCAATCGCATCAGCCGCAGCACCGCGTCCATCAATGTCTTGTTGACCTTCGCCGCGTACAGGCCCAGGTCGACGCCGTTGCTTTCGCGGCCGCTGTCGCTGGCCGGCGATTGGCCGGCATCGACGATCAGCCGCGCGATCTCGGCCGGATCGATGTCGATGCGCAGGCACAGATACGGTTTGTCCGGCGTGGCTTCGACGATCTGTCCGATCATCGGCAAGGTCACCGACACCACCAGATAGTTGAGCGGATCGTAGTGATAGGTGCGGTCGGACAAGGTCACGACCTTGCGTCCTTGCGCGACCACGCACAGGCGCGGCTCGTACACCGAGGGCGAGCACTCGGTCGGGCCGCTCATGCGGATCAGGTGCAGCGGCCGCACGACGGTGTTGTGGACACCGTCGCCGCCGCTGTCGGTTAATCGGGCAATCCGATCGACCAGTTCGGCCTGCGCGGCGCAACTGCCTCGGTGCGCGATCGATTCAGCAGAAGTATTGGCGTTCATGGCTTCCCGGGGGGAGGCGGGTTGCTGGGATTATCGGTATGAATCTGGCCTGAGACTGTGCCGCTTCGGCTGAATTGCAGAAATAGGCAATGATGCGACAGTAATGTACTAACGCGGCGGCGGTTCAGGGACTACTTTAATCGCACTCCCCCAGCGACCCGTCACTCCTTGGTAACGGAGGCCGGGCCGATGGGCGGCGATCCGGCTCCCGACGTCCCGCCCCGCGCGGCCGCCGGCGGCCGCGGTCGGCGCGCCGGTCCCGGAGCGGTCCGGTCGGGCAGGCGCAGCGAGCGCCGCCGCCCTGTCACCCAGCGAGGCCCAAACCCAGCGGGGAACGATCGCCCTCCCCAGGCCGATGCATCCGGCGTCCGCGCCCACGACTGACGATTTTGTCAGCCAAGCGACAGCGCCGCGTTCGTCCGCGCCGCCTAAAGTGCCTGTTCTGGCCGCTCGGCCATGCATTCAGGCGCCCGCAGCGTTGCGGCACGCACACGAACCTTTCCGCGCGGTACGGCTGCAACCCGGACCTTCCGCGCGGACACTTCGCACCACTCATCCAGCCGTCGGAACCCTCTCACGATGTGGATTGTTCAATACGCGCTGAGCCGCCGTTACACCATCGGCGTCCTGGCGATCCTGATCCTGCTGTTCGGCGTGCTGTCGGCGCGCAAGATGCCCACCGACATCCTGCCCGAAGTCGGGATTCCGTCGATCAACCTGGTATGGACCTACAGCGGCCTGCCGGCGGCCGACGTCGCGGCGAAGATGACCTCGTTCTCCGAGGCGGCGATCCTCAACACGGTCGATGACCTGAAAGAGGTGCGCTCGGAAACGCTCAACGGCGCCAGCATCGTGCGCATCGACTTCCAGCCCACCGTCAGCCTGGACCGCGCGCTGGTGCAGATCACCGCGGTCTCGCAGACGATCCTGCGGCGCATGCCGCCGGGAACCTCGCCGCCGCTGGTGGTGCGCAACAACGTGTCGAGCACGCCGGTGCTGCAGCTGGTGCTGTCGTCGGATTCGCTGACCGAGGCGCAGCTGTACGACTACGCGCGCCTGCAGCTGCGCTCGCAGATCCAGACCATTCCCGGCATCCGCATGACCCTGCCCTACGGCGGCGCGCCGCGGCAGATCATGGTCGATCTGGATCCGTCCAAGCTGCAGACCTACGGCCTGACTCCGGCCGACGTCACCAGCGCGCTCGAACGCGGCAGCCCGACCTTGCCGTCGGGTTCGATCCGCGAAGGCGGGCGCGAGATGCAGATCTCCATCGACACCAGCCCGGCCAGCGCGGCCGAGTTCCTCGACATCCCGGTCGCCCAGCGCGGCGGCACCGTGCTGTACGTGCGCGATGTCGCCTCGGTGCGCGACGGCGGCGCGCTGCAGACCAACGTGGCGCGCATGGACGGTTCCAGCGCGGTGTCGGTGGCGCTGATCAAGCTCGGCGGCGCGTCCGCGGTCGAGATCGTGCGCGCGGTGCGCGCGCGCCTGCCGGAGATCGAAGCCTCGGCGCCGCCGGGCACGCGCATCCACGCGATCTTCGATCAGTCGGTGTTCGTCGATAACGCCATCGGCTCGATCGAGCACGAAGCGGTGCTGGTCGGCCTGCTGGTGGCGCTGGTGGTGCTGGTGTTCATCGGTTCGTGGCGCTCAAGCATGATCGTGCTGTCGGCGATCCCGCTGGCGCTGCTGGCCTCGGTCGCGATGCTGCATCTGCTGGGCTACACCTTCAACGTCATGACCCTGGGCGGGCTGGCGCTGGCGATCGGCATCCTGGTCGATAACGCGGTGGTGGACGTGGAGAACACCAACCGCAACATCGCCCTGGGCAAGGACGTGCGCACCGCGATCCTGGACAGCGCGAAGGAAGTGGTGTTCCCGGAAATGGTCTCGACCATTTCGATCTGCATCGTGCTGACGCCGATCCTGTTGATGACCGGCCTGTCGGCGTGGGTGTTCACCCCGCTGGCGCTGGCGGTGATCTTCGCCATGCTGGCCTCGTTCCTGCTTTCGCGCACGCTGATCCCGGTGCTGTGCTATCTGCTGCTGCCGGCCGACATCCAAAGCCGCGCCAATCCGCGCTGGGCGCCGGAAAAGCTGCTGCTGAAGATCAATCACAAGGTCGAGCACGTGCTGGACTCGCTGCGCGACAAGCACCACGCGCTGCTGGTCAAGCTGGGCCATCACGGCGCGGTGCTGACCATCGTCGCGCTGCTGGTGTTCGGCGTGGGCGCGCTCGCCGCCGCCTCGCTGGGCCGCGAATACTTCCCGCAGGTCGATGCCGGCCAGTTGCGCATGCAGGTGCGCCTGCCGACCGGCACGCGCCTGGAGGAGACCGCGGCCAAGCTCAGCGAGATCCAGCGCGAGATCCGCAGCATCATCCCGCCGCAGGAACTGCAGACCGTCTACGAGCAGATCGGCGTGCCCGACGCGATCAACCTGTCGCTGGTGGACAGCACGGTGGTGGGGTCCTTCGAAGCCGAAATCATGCTGCAGCTGCGCTCGCCGCACGCCAACAGCCACGATTACCTGGTCAAGATCCGCAAGCGCATCGCCGAGCGTTTCCCCGAGGTGAAGCTGTTCGAGCGCCCGCCGGACGCGACCAGCCGCACCCTGGCCGGCTCGGCCGCGGCCGCGTTCGAAGTGCGCCTGATCGGCCGCGACGTGCCCGGCAACATGGCGCTGGCGCGCGAGATCGAAAGTCGCCTGCACAAGGTGCCCGGCGCTGTCGATATCTCGCTGCGGCAGGTGCTGGACCTGCCCGAGTATCAGGTCAAGATCGACCGCACCCGCGCCGCTCAGCTGGGCCTGGACGCGCAGCAGGCCGCGCGCGCGGTGCTGGCGGTGCTCGGTTCGGCCGGCACGGTGTCGCCGGTGTACTGGACCGACACCGTCAACGCCATCGCCTACACCGTGCAGGTGCAGGCGCCGCTCAACAACATGCAGAACATCGATCAGCTGATGAACTCGCCGCTGCGCATCGGCGCCAACGGCGAGGCGGTGCTGCTGCGCAATATCGCCACCGTGACGCCGCGCAACGTGCCGGCCAGCATCGCCCGCACCACGCTGGCGCCGACCATCAGCGTGATCGCGAATGTGGAAGGCACCGACCTGGGCTCGGTCTACGACCGTCTGTCGAAGATCACCGCCGAACTCAATGCCAAGCTCAAGCCCGGCAATCGCATCGAGATCGTCGGCCAGGCCGGCGAGATGCAGAGCGCTTACGGCGAACTCGCCGCGGGCCTGGTGATGTCGGCGATCCTGGTGTTCCTGGTGCTGGTGGTGAACTTCCAGTCGTGGATTCAACCGGCCGTGGCGATGTCGGGCCTGCCGATCGCCATCGCCGGCGCCGCGGTCGGCCTGTGGGTGACCGGCACGCCGCTCAGCGTTCCCGCGCTGATGGGCGTGATGATGGTGATCGGCGTGTCGACCGCGAACTCGGTCTTGGTGACCAGCTTCGCGCGCGGCCTGATCGCCGACGGCCACGACCCGGAACTGGCCGCGTACGAATCGGCCGCGGTGCGCCTGCGCCCGGTGCTGATGACCGCCAGCGCGATGGTCCTGGGCATCATCCCGATGGCCATCGGCCTGGGCGACGGCGGCGAGCAGAACGCGCCGCTGGGCCGCGCGGTGATCGGCGGGCTGTTGTTCGGCACGCCGGCCACCTTGATCCTCGTTCCTTCCATCCTGGCCGTCGTCGGCCGTCGCCGCAAACCTGCCGCAGACGTCGAAGCCGACGGCGCGGCCGAACCGAACGGCACCCCCGCAGGAGTCGCTCCATGAATCGCTCTAAGCCTCAAGCCAAGCTGATCCGCATCGCGCTGGCCCTGGCCGTTTCCACCGCGCTGCTCGCCGTGTTGTCCGGCTGCGGCCGCAGCTCGGCCGAGTCGGCCCCGGCCAGCACCGTGCCCGATGTCCTGACCGTGCAGGCCAAGGCCGCCGACGCCGCCTACGACCTGTCGCTGCCCGCGCGCGCGCAAGCCGGCGAGTCGGCGCAGCTGTACGCGCGCGCCACCGGTTTCGTCAGCGAGCGCAAGGTCGAACTCGGCGACAAGGTCGCCGCCGGGCAGGTACTGGCGACGATCTCGGCGCCGGAAATCGATCAGTCGGTGCGCGAAGCGCGCGCGGTGCTGGCGCAGACCAGCGCCGACCAGGAACTGGCCAAGGTCAACTACGACCGCGCGCAGACGCTGATCGGTTCGGGCGCGGTGTCGAAGGAATACTTCAGCGATCGCAAGGGCAATTACGACGTTGCCGTCGCCGCGCGCAACGCCGCGCAGGCGCGGCTGACCTCGGCGCTGGAGCGGCAGGCGTTCCAGTCGGTGCGCGCGCCGTTCGCCGGCGTGGTGGTGGCGCGCAATGTCGAGCGCGGCGATCGCGTGGTCGGCGATTCGGCGTCTTCGACCGTGCCGATGTTCGAAGTGGCGGTGCTCGATCCGTTGCGGGTGGTGGTGGACGTGCCGCAGAACGTGTCGATGCAGATCGAAAACGGCCTGGAAGCGCAGGTCAGCTTTCCGGAACTGCCGGGCCAGAGCTTCAAGGCCCAGGTCGCGCGCAGCGCGCGTAATCTCTCTCGCGACGCCGGCGTGATGCGCACCGAACTGCGCCTGCCCAACCCCGACAGCCGCATTCCCGCCGGCATGGTCGGCACCGCGCGCCTGCACCTGCCGCGTGCGGCGCCGGCGGTGGTGCTGCCGGTGTCCACCGTGATCCAGCGCGGCAGCGGAACCCAGGTGGTGACGTTGAAAGGCGATTCGACCCTGGCTTATCGCGACGTCACCCTGGGCCGTAACCTCGGCAACGAGGTCGAAGTGCTCAGCGGCGTCAATCCGGGCGATACCGTGGTGCTTGCGCCTAATGCGATGCTGGCCGACGGGAATAAGGTCAATGCGAAGGCGTTGCCGCCGCCGAAGAAGTCGTAAGGCAGTCGCTTCTTTTGTCGCACGCAACATCGTGAACGTGTCTCCCTCTCCCGCTTGTGGGATGAGTGGACGCGGCTTGCGAGCCATCGGCTCGCGCGTCCGCGAACGCCCAAACGCTATGTGTTTGGGCCGGGGCGGGTTGGGGTGAGGGCACGCGCAGCCGCCAATAGCGTCGTTGCCGTAATTCGCGCGCCCTCATCCGGCCCCCCGCCTTCGCGGGGCAGGCTCTTCGGGCCACCTTCTCCCGCTTCGCGGGAGAAGGGCATCACCCACGCAACGCCTTCGCATGATGCGCGATGTGCTCGCCGATAAAACTGGCAATGAAGTAGTAGCTGTGGTCGTAACCCGCCCGCATCCGCAGCTCCAGCGGATGCTCGGCCACCTCGCACGCCACCCGCAGCAACTCGGGCTTGAGCTGCGGCACCAGGAATTCGTCGTCGCCGCCCTGATCGATTAGCAGCGGCAGCTTCTCGCGCGCGGTGGCGACCAGCGCCGTCGCATCCCACGCCTTCCACGCCTCGCGACCCTCGCCCAGATACGCGGTGAAAGCTTTCTCGCCCCAAGGCGAATGCGAGGGCGCGGAAATCGGCGAGAACGCCGACACGCTGCGATAACGCCCCGGATTCTTCAGCGCGATCATCAGCGCGCCGTGTCCGCCCATCGAATGCCCGCTGATGGCGCGCGCGCTGGTGGTCGGGAAATGCGCATCGACCAGCGCCGGCAACTCATCGACCACGTAGTCGTACATGCGGAAATTCGCCGCCCACTTGGGCCGGGTCGCATTGAGATAGAACCCCGCGCCCTGACCCAGGTCGTACCCGTCCGCGTCGGGAATGCCCTCGCCGCGCGGGCTGGTATCGGCCGCCACCAGGATCACGCCGTGCTGCGCCGCGAACTGCTGCGCGCCGGCCTTGGTGATGAAGTTCTGCTCGGTGCAGGTCAGGCCCGACAGCCAGTACAGCACCGGACAGTCCGCGCTTTCGGCCTGCGGCGGCAGATACACGCCGAAGCGCATCGTGCAGCCCAGCGTGGTCGCGTTGTGGCTCCAGACTTGCTGACGGCCGCCGAAGCAGGCGTGGGATTCGATTTTTTCCATTGCGTTCTCTCGGGTTTTTCCGATCGGCGCGGCGACGATGTGCGGCCGCCCTCATCCGCCCCCCCGCCTTCGCGGGGACAGGCTCTTCGGGGCACCTTCTCCCGCGCGCGGGAGAAGGGAACAACTGCACTCAGTAATGAATCACGGTACGAATCGACTTGCCCTCGTGCATCAGATCGAAGGCTTCGTTGATCCGCTCCAGCGGCAGCGTATGGGTGATGAACGGGTCCAGATCGATCTCGCCCTTCATCGCCTGCTCGACCATCCCCGGCAACTGCGTGCGGCCCTTGACGCCGCCGAACGCCGAGCCGCGCCAGACGCGGCCGGTCACCAGCTGGAACGGTCGCGTGCTGATCTCCTGCCCCGCGCCGGCCACGCCGATGATCACCGACTCGCCCCAACCCTTGTGGCAACACTCCAGCGCCGAACGCATGACGTTGACGTTGCCGATGCATTCGAAACTGAAATCCACGCCGCCGTCGGTCATCTCTACCAGCACGTCCTGGATCGGGCGATCGTGATCCTTCGGGTTCACGCAGTCCGTCGCGCCCATCGCCTTGGCCAGTTCGAACTTGCCCGCATTGGTATCGACGCCGATGATGCGTCCGGCCTTGGCCTGCACCGCGCCCTGGATCACCGCCAGGCCGATGCCGCCCAGGCCGAACACCGCGACGGTATCGCCGGGCTGCACTTTCGCGGTGTTGTGCACCGCGCCGATGCCGGTGGTGACGCCGCAACCGAGCAGGCAGACCTTCTCCAGCGGCGCCTCGGGATTGACCACCGCCAGCGACACTTCGGCGACCACCGTGTATTCGCTGAAGGTGCTGCAGCCCATGTAGTGATGGATCGTCTGGCCCTGATAGCTGAAACGCGAGCTGCCGTCGGGCATCAGGCCGCGGCCCTGCGTCGCGCGCACGGCCTGGCAGAGATTGGTCTTGCCCGACAGGCAGAACTTGCACTTGCGGCATTCGGCCGTGTACAGCGGGATCACGTGGTCGCCGGGCTTGACGCTGGTGACGCCTTCGCCGACCTCGACCACGACACCGCCGCCTTCGTGACCCAGCACGGCCGGAAACAGGCCCTCGGGATCGTCGCCGCTGAGGGTGAATGCGTCGGTGTGGCAGACGCCGGTCGCGGCGATGCGCACCAGCACTTCGCCCGCGCGCGGCGGTTCGACATCGATCTCGACGATCTGCAAAGGCTGGCCGGCGGCGAAGGCGACGGCGGCGCGGCTTTTGATGACCCGGCTGCTCATGGTGAAACTCTCCTGCGGTGGCGTCCCGTGTGGCGGGAAGGATGCGGTGCGGCGCGTGCCGCGGTTATCGGTGAATCGTCGCGCCGCGCATGGATGCGCGCGGCGGCTTCATTTGAGGTACGAACGCACCAGCGCGGCGACTTCATCGATGCTGGCGCTGCGATGTTTTTGCGAAGCCACCGCCTGCCCGAGCTCTTCGCGGATATGGCTTTCCAGCACTTGCGCCATCAGCCCGTTGATCGCGCCGCGGATCGCGGCGATCTGCTGCAGCACGGCCGCGCACTCGCTGCCTTGTTCCAGCGCGCGCTCCAGCGCTTCGGTCTGGCCCTTGATGCGGCGCACGCGGGTGAGGACGATTTTTTTCTCGGCGGGGGAATGCGGCATTGGGGCGGCCTCGGGCGGCGGGCGCTGGATACTGGGGGATAGTATCAGGATCTGGGGAAGGGTCTGGCGAGTGCGGAGCAAATCCCCCGCGCTGGGGAATGCTCAGGCTTCGTGCTGCGCGGGGCGCGTGCCCCCTTTTTTAAAGGGGGCACTGGTTGGCGGCGCCGGCCTCGACGCCTCCCCCCAAGACGGGTTCCCCCCTTTGAAAAAGGGGGGTCAGGGGGGATTTGCTCTTGCTCCAAAAGAAAACGGCGCACCTATCAAAAGCGCGCCGTTCCCAATCCCAACAATGCCAAACCCCTCAACCCGTGTTCTGCACCCCTGCCGCGATCCCATTGACCGTAGCCACCAGCGCCTGCAACAACGCATCCTCCTGCCGCCCCGCCGCGCGCCAGCGCGCGAGCAGATCGACCTGCAACAGGCTGATCGGATCGACATACGGATTGCGCAGTCGAATCGACTGCCGCAAGCGATGATCCCCGGCCAGCAATTCATCGCTGCCCTTGATCGTCAACACCGCATGCCGGGTGCGTTCGAACTCTTCCGCGATGCCCGGATGAAAACGCGCATGCAGATCGCCCTCGGCCAGATCGGCGGCGAGCATCGAATAGCGTTCGAAAATCGCCGGATCGGACTTGGCCAGCACCATTTCCAGATCGTCGATCAAGGTGCCGAAGAACGGCCAGTCGCGCGCCATCTCGGCCAAGGTCTCGCGGCCATGCCGGTCCAACGCTTGCGCCAGGCCAGTGCCGACGCCGTACCACGCGGTCAGCCCGGCGCGGTTCTGCGACCAGGCGAACACCCACGGAATCGCGCGCAAGGAAGAAATATCGCCGGCGCCGGCGCGCTTGGCCGGACGCGAGCCGATCCGCAGCCGCTCGATCACGTCGATCGGCGTGGCCGCGCGGAAATATGCCGGGAACGCCGCGTCCTCGTGCACCAACGCACGGTAGTGGGCGCGCGCGGTGTCGGCCAGATCGCCGGCGATGCGCCGCCAGCCGGCTTCGCGCGGCTCCGGCGGACGCGGCCGCAGGGTCGCGCGCAGCACCGCGCCGGTGGTCTGTTCCAGATTACGCAGCGCCAGCGCGCGGATGCCGTACTTGCGATGGATGACTTCGCCCTGCTCGGTCAGGCGCAGATAACCATCGACCGATCCGCGCGGCGCGGCGATCACCGCGCGCTCGGTCTTGCCGCCGCCGCGGCTGATCGAACCGCCGCGGCCGTGGAAGAAGGCGATGCGCACGCCGCTGTCGTGGGCCAACGCGGTCAGCGCGATCTGGGTCTGTTGCAGCGCCCAGCGCGAGGCGACCATGCCGCCGTCCTTGGCGCTGTCGGAATAACCCAGCATGACGACTTGACGATCGCCGCGCGCGCGCAGATGCGCGCGGTACATCGGGTCGGCGAACAAGGCGCGCAGGGTATCGGCGGCGGCGTCCAGGTCATCGACGGTTTCGAACAGCGGCGCCACGTCCAGCGGCACGCGACCGCTGCCGTCGAGGCAGCCGGCGGTCTTGGCCAGCGCCAGCACCGCCAGCGCGTCGGCGGCGCTGCGGCTCATGCTGACGATGTACGGCCCGAACGCGCGTTCGCCGTAGCGCGGCCGCAGCCGGGCGACGGCGCGGAACACATCGAGCGTCGGCTGCGCCGCGGCCGCGGCGGCGCGCGCCGGCGGCGCCTCGCCGTCGAGCAGCTCGTGCAGACGCGCGGCGCGCGCGGCCACGTCCATCTGTTCCCATTGCGGCAAATCCAGCAGCGCGGCGAGCGCGGCGTCGTGCGTGCCCGAATCCTGGCGCAGGTCGAGGCTGGCCAGATGGAAGCCGAAGCACTCCGCGCGACGGCGCAGACGCCGCACCGCGAAACCGCCGGCGTGTTCGCCCTGGTTCGCGGCCAGACTGCGCTCGATCAACACGATATCGGCCAAGAACGCAGCCGCATCGGGATACCCATGCACGCTTTCATCGCTGGTCGCCTGCAGGCGCGCGGCCATCAGCCCGAGCAGGTTGCGATACGGCATGTCGGCGTGACGCGGCTTGAGCAGCGCGGCGGCCTTCGGCAGTTGGTAGCGATAGTCTTCCACCCGCGCCAGCACCGCGTCGTCCACGCGCACGCGGGTCACCGATTGGCTCAGCAGTTCGGCCATCGAGGCCAGATCGCGGCGATAGGCGTTGAGCACCAGCGCGCGCTGTCCGGCCAGAGTCGCGGCGATGGTGTCGGCGCCGACGTTGGGATTGCCGTCCATGTCGCCACCGACCCAGGTGCCGAAGCCGAGCACGTCGGGCAGCGCGGCGGCAGTGCCGTAGGTTTCGCCCAGCGCCTCTTCGAACATTTCGTAGTAGACCGGCAGCACGCGGTAGAGCACGTCGGACAGATAGAACCCGACGTGCTCGAACTCATCCGCGACGCTGGGCTTGGCCGCGGGCGCTTCGGCGGTTTGCCAGCTCGCGGTCAGGGCCAGGCGGATGCGCTCGCGGTCGGCGCGGCGTTCGGGCGGGGTGCGGCCGCGGTCTATGTCGGCTACTAAACAGCCGACGATCGTTCTTTCTTTCTCAAGCAGCGCGCGTCGCACCGCTTCGGTGGGATGCGCGGTGAACACCGGTTCGATCCGCAGCCGCGGCAGCAAGGCGGCGACTTCCTCCGCGCTCACGCCCAGGCGCGCGAGCGTGCCGATCGCATCGCGCAACCCGCCGGGCTGCGGATCGGCGCCGCGCCGCTCGTAGTCGCGGCGGCGGCGGATGCGATGCACGCGTTCGGCCAGATTGACCGCCTGGAAATACGTCGCGAACGCGCGCACCAGATCGCTGGCCTGATCCAGGTCGATATCGGCCAGCGCATCGGCCAGCGCGGCGATCGGCGCTTGCGCTTCGCGGCGGCGGATGGCGGCGCGGCGCAGGCGTTCGACATCGTCGAGAAAGCCGTCGCCGCGTTGCTCGGCGAGGATCTCGCCGACCAGCGCGCCGAGCATCTTGACGTCGTCGCGCAGCAGCGCGTCGGTGGAGGCGAAGTCGATCGCGCGCAGGGGTTCGTCGCTGGTGTCGTTCATGACGTTCATCCGGTCAAGGCTATCTCAGTGGCTTGTGCATTGCAGCAAGTTGCTTGTGATGCTTTGGTTGCAGGTGAAACGATAGGAACGAGTGGAGAGGAGTGAGGAGTAAGCAAAAGCGATAGGCGGCTTGCGCGCGCTCTTACTCACTCCTCACTCCTGCGCACTCATTTCTGCTCCCCTCGCCCGCCCCGAGGCGACGAACGGCCGCCATCCCCTCTGGCGCGGGCGCCGTCAAACCGTGACACTGTCGCCCGTTTTCGCCCCTCCCTTTCGCAAGGAACGCGTCATGCCGTATCTGGGCCTGGGATTGCACGTCCTGGTCGCGCTGTGTTTCGCCGTGCACGCGGTGCGCAGCGGACAGGATCGTTACTGGTTGATGATTCTCTTCATGTTTCCGCTGCTCGGCAGCGTGGTCTACGCCTTCGCCATCTGGCTGCCCGAGCAGCGCCACACCCAGCACGGCCGCGCCCTGGTCGGCAACGTGCGGCGGATGCTGGACCCGGGCCGCGAGCTGCGCGAAGCCCAGGACGCCTACGACACCTCGGCCACCACCGACAACCGCATGCGCCTGGCCGATGCGCTGCTGGCCGCCGGCCGCGCCGGCGAAGCGCTGCCGATGTACCGCGCCGCGCTCAGCGGCGTGCATCGCGACGATCCGCATCTGCAGGTCAAGCTGGCCCATGCCCTACTCGAAGGCGGCGATGCGGCGCAGGCGCGGCAGACCCTGGATGAGCTGATCGCCAGGCGCGCGGATTTCCGTTCGCCCGAAGGCCATCTGACCTATGCGCGCGCGGTCGCGGCGCTGGGCGAGAAGGCCAAGGCGAAGGAAGAATTCGAAACCCTGGTCGGTTACAGCAGCGGGTTCCAGGCGCATGTGCGCTATGCCGAATGCCTGATCGGCTGGGGCGAACTGGGCCGCGCGCGCGAGTTGTGCGAGCAGGCGCAGGCCAAGGCGAAGCGGCTGCCGGCATATGCGCGCAAGATGCATAAGCCGGAGTTGGATCAGCTCAAGGAATTGGCTAAGCGCACGCAGACGGTGTGAGGGGCGCGGTGGGCTGAGACGAAAGCGTCGGGGCTGAAGCCCCTACCACATTAGATTTTGTGGGAGGGGCTTCAGCCCCGATGCCTTCCGCTCCGATCGCCGCGGCTCAGCCAGCCGCCTCGCCCCGCAACAACCCCAACAACCAATCGCGCACCCACCCCAACCGCGCGCCGCCGCCGGCTTCGGGCAACCACGCCAGATACAGGCGCTTCACCGGCCCCGGCTGCGGCGAGGCCAATACCTGCAATTCACCGCTCGCCAAGCGCTCGGCGATCAACCGCGGATACAGCAGCGCGATGCCCTGCCCGGCCAGCGCCGCGCTGATCGCCGGCATCGGCGAAGACAGACTCAGCTGCGGCAGCGGCCACGCCGCGAGATCGTCGCCGAACCACGCCGGCCAATCCTGACGCCAACCTTCGCTGACCACGTGCAGCACGCGCACGCCGGGCGCCGGTTCCTGCCACCAGCGCTGCGAATCCATCCGCGCGATCAACTCGGGCGAAGCCACCGGCACCAGCGCCTGTTCGAACAACAACTCGCCCTGCAATCCCTGCGCGCGCGGATCGCCGTGCATCAGCAGCGCGTGCACACGCGCCTGCGCCAGATCGGGCGCGGAGGCCGGGCAGAACAACTGCAGGTCGAAGCCGGCCTGGGCGGAGAATTCGTCGATCCGCGGCAACAGCAGGCTGACGCTGAGGCTGGTCGGCGCGCCCAGCACCAGCCGCCGGCTTTCGTCGCCACGCAGGCGCAGGCGCGCGGTCGCCGCTTCGATCTGTTCGAAGCCGGCGATCAACGCCTCGCCGTACTCGCGTCCCAGCGGCGTCGGCCGCGCGCGTCCGCCGCTGCGGTCGAGCAGGCGCAGGCCGAAGGCTTCCTCCAGGTGCTGCACGTGCTGGCTCAGCGCGGCGTGGCTGAGGTGCATGCGCTCGGCGGCGCGGCGCATGCCGTCGTAGCGCACGACGGCGGCGAAGGCCTGCAGGGCGCGCAGCGGCGGCAGGCGGCGGGGCGAGGGATCGTCTGTGGTCATTTTTACTTACCGCTAATCCAGGAATTCCAGATTTTTATGTACCCATGGCATGGATATATTTACCACATGCCTGCCGCCCCGATCGCTTCCCCGGTTGTCCTGTCGCCGTCCCGTCCCTTGGCCCTTCGCGCCGGCCTCATGGCCGCCGCCTCCACCTGCCTGGCCCTGCTCGGCTTGCTCAGCCGCTACACCCGCGGCCTGCCGCCGGAGCTGGTGACCTGGCTGCGTTTCATGATCCCGGGCCTGGTGCTGATCGCGCTGGCGCGGCGCGAAGACTGGCGCGCGGTGTGGTCGCTGGCCGATCGGCCGGGCTGGGTGCGCGCGGTGTGCGTGATCGTCTCGCAGGGCTGCTTCGTGCTCGCGGCGATGCGCGGCGACCTGCTGCACGCGGTGCTGCTGTACAACACCGGCCCCTTGTTCATTCCGCTGATCGCGTGGCTGTGGCTGGGCGAACGCCTGCGTCCGGCGGCGATCGGCGGGCTGATCGTCGGCTTCCTCGGCGTGCTGGTGGTGCTGCGCCCGGATGCGCGCGGGCTCGACGGCAATTCGCTGGTGTCGCTGTTCGGCGGCTTCGCGATGGCGGCCTCGCAGGTGCTGTTCTATCGCAGCGCCCAGCATCAGCCGCCGTTTCGCAATCAGTTCAAGCTGTATCTGCAGGCATCGCTGGTCGGGTTGCCGTTGGCGCTGTTCGGCATGACGCATCTGCCGGCGCAGCCGTTCGCGGTCGAGCCGCCTTGGGTGCTGACCTTGGCCTTGATCGGCATGGCGGCGTGCAGCCTGGGCAGTCAGTCGCTGCGCGATCTGGCTTATCGCGGCATGGACAATGCGTCGACATTGGCGCCGTTGATGTACGTGGCGGTGCCGGTCAGCGCTGCGCTGGATTGGCTGTTGTTCGGGCACGCGGCGCGTGCTTCGACCTTGATCGGCGCGGCTTTGATTATTGCAGGGGCGGTGGTGGCGCTGCGTAGCGGGGCCAGGGCTAAGCTGGGGTGAGTGGCGGGGCGAAGAGCGAATCCCCCCTGCCCCCCTTTTTCAAAGGGGGGAACAGCGCAGTTCTTTACGATCGCAACGAATGCGCTCCCTCCTTTATAAAAGGAGGGTTGGGGAGGATTTGCTTTTCCGTCCCCGCGCTAATCAGTACGCAAATTCCTTGAACACCGGATCCACACTCCCGCCCCAAGCCCCATGGAACAGCTCGAGCTTGCGCTCGGCCGGGCTCTTGCCCATCGCCACGAACTCGGTCAACGGCTCCAGATAGATCGACTCATCGGCGCCGTGGTGGTTCAAGCGCGCGCGGCGCTTCAAGCCGTGCGCGGAAATCTCCAGCGCGCGGCGCGCCAGATCCAGCACCTTGCCGTCGCGGAACGGCAGCTGGAATCCGTGCTTGGGCACGCCATCGCGCAAGGCGTGGCGTTCGGCCGGATTGAAGTCCAGCACCAGATCCCAGGCCGCATCCAAGGCATCGGCGTCGTACAACAGACCGACCCAGAACGCCGACAGCGCGCAGATCCGGTTCCACGGGCCCGAGTCGGCGCCGCGCATTTCCAGGTACTTCTTCAAGCGCACTTCCGGGAACGCGGTGGTGGTGTGGTCGGCCCAGTCCTTCAAGGTCGGGCGCTGATTCGGATACGCCGGCAGCTTGCCGTCGAGGTAATCGCGGAACGACTGGCCGGCGGCGTCGATGTATTCGCCGTCGCGGTAGACGAAGTACATCGGCACGTCGAGCAGGTAATCGACGTAGCGCTCGTAACCGAAGCCGTCTTCGAACACGAAGTCGAGCAGACCGGTGCGGTCGGCGTCGGTGTCGGTCCAGATGTGCGAGCGGTACGACATGTAGCCGTTCGGCTTGCCTTCGGTGAAGGGCGAGTCGGCGAACAGCGCCGTCGCGATCGGCTGCAAGGCCAGCGAGACGCGGAATTTCTTCACCATGTCCGCTTCATCGCGCACGTCCAGATTGACCTGCACGGTGCTGGTGCGAGTCATCATGTCCAGGCCCAGGTCGCCGACCTTGGGCATGTACTCGCGCATGATCTTGTAGCGGCCCTTGGGCATCCACGGCATTTCGTCGCGGCGCCACTTGGGCTGGAAGCCCATGCCGAGGAAGCCCAGCCCCATCGGCTCGGCGACGGTGCGCACTTCGCGCAGATGAGTGGCCGCCTCCACGCAGGTGTCGTGCAAGGTCGCCAGCGGCGCGCCGGACAATTCCAGCTGGCCGGCCGGCTCAAGCGATACCGAGGCGTCGTCGCGGGTCAGCGCGATCACCCGGCCCTTTTCTTCCACCGGCGCCCAGCCGAACTGGGTCAGCCCCTTCAGCAAGGCCTCGATGCCGCGCTCGCCGTCGAAGGTGGGCGGACGCAGATCGTCGGTGCGGAAGCCGAACTTCTCGTGCTCGGTACCGATCTTCCAATCCGACTCCGGGCGCGCGCCCGAGGCCAGGTAATCGACAAGCACGGCGCGCGCGCCGCCCTTGATGTCGGGAATCTCTAGATCCTTGACCTGGCTGGGACCGGACACATCCACCTCGCTGATTGAATCGATCGACTGGACCGGAGCCCGGCCGCGGCCGCTTGGCGCGACCCAACGCCCGCAACCGGCGCCCCGTCACACGGGAGCCGGTCCGATGCCCTGAATCCTACCTTGCGTGAGTACACATGGTTTCTCGGTCTGGATATGCGGCGGGTCGCCTACAATCGCAAGACCCAGGCAGTGTAGAGCCCGTCTTGCGCCGAACAACGTCCGTCCTGCAACGCTATGGTTCGGCCCTGCTACTGGCGCTGGTGGCGCCCGCCGTGCCTGCGCAGACGGCCGCGGCGCAACTAGAACGCGGCAACGGCCCGGAACCGAGCACGCTGGACACGCACCGCTGCCAGGAAGTGGCCTGCGGCAACGTCCTGCGGGATCTGTACGAGGGTCTGGTCACCGAGGACGCGCAAGGGCGGCTGGTGCCGGGCATGGCGCGCAGCTGGACGGTGTCGGCCGACGGCCGCACCTGGACCTTCACCCTGCGCGAGCGCCTGCGCTGGAGCAATGGCGAAACGCTGGACGCGGCGCAGATCCTGGCCAGCTTCCGCCGCGCGTTCGCGCCGGCCACCGCGGCGCCGTTCGGGGAATTGTTCGACGCGCTCGACAACGCCCAGGCGGTGCAGGCCGGCCGCTTGCCGCCCGAGCACCTGGGCGTGGCCGCGCCCGACGCGCATACCGTGGTGTTCACTCTCAACCGCGCCGCCTCGCTGCCGGCGCTGCTGACCTTGCCGATCGCGTTCCCGGTGTATCTGCCGGCGGTGCAGCAATACGGCGCGCAGCACACGCAACCGGGCCGGCTGGTGTCCAACGGCGCCTATCGGCTGCAGGCGTGGACGCCGCAGGCGAATCTGCTGGTCGAAAAAAATCCGCAGTTCCACGACGCCGGCGCGGTGGCGATCGAACGCGTGCGCTTCCACGTCACCGAGGACGCCGCCGCC
Source organism: Lysobacter sp. TAB13 (assembly GCF_052113885.1). Lineage (NCBI taxonomy): Bacteria > Pseudomonadati > Pseudomonadota > Gammaproteobacteria > Lysobacterales > Lysobacteraceae > Lysobacter > Lysobacter sp. TAB13. Next base: position 16,892 of record NZ_JBFRDR010000019.1, read on the forward strand.
GAACTGCAGCGCTTCGCCGCCGGCGATCTGCACATCACCGAAGTCGTGCCGCCGCAGCCGTTGACCGCGCTGCGCCGGCGCTTCGGCGCGCAGTTGCGGCTGTCGCCGTATGTCGGCGCGTTCTGGCTCGGCCTGAATCTGACCAAGCCGCCGTTCCGAGACGCGGCCTGCGCCGCGCCGCCGTGCGACGACAAGGCGCTGGCGCTGCGCCGCGCGCTGGCGTTGGCGGTCGATCGCGACAAGCTCACCCGCTATGTCACCGGCCTGGGCGAAACCCCGGCCTACGGCATCGTGCCGCCGGGCATCGCCGGCTACACGCCCGCGGCAATGCCGTGGGCGACGCTGACGCAAGCCCAGCGCGAGCAGCACGCGCTCGCGCTGTACCGCCACGCCGGTTATTCCAACGACAATCCGCTGGTGATCGAGCTGCGCTACAACACCTCCACTCCGCATCGGCGCCTCGCGCTCGCGGTCGCGGCGATGTGGCGGCAGACGCTCGGCGTGCAGGTGCGGCTGCGCAACGAGGAATGGAAGGTGTTCGTGCAGAACCGCAAGCAGCGCGCGATCACCCAGGTGTTCCGCGGCGGCTGGATCGGCGATCTGCCCGACGCGCGCAATTTCCTCGCCGCTTTCGGCAGCGACGGCCCGCTGAACTGGATGGGCTACGACGACGCCGGTTATCGCCAGCGCCTGGCGCGGGCCGACGGCGCGCATTCGGAAGCCGCGCGCAACGCCTGGCTGCGCGCCGCCGAGCAGCGCCTGCTCAACGACAACGCGGCGATTCCCTTGTATTTCTACACTTCCAAACACCTGGTTTCCGAACGCGTGCGCGGCTTCCAGGCCAATGCATTGGACCGTCACGCCAGCCGCTGGTTGAGCCTGTCGCCATGACCGCATCTTCGACCTCGCCACCGCCGCGCAGCCGCAACCCGCAGGCGCATCGCTCCGAACGCGTCGGCTGGCTGCGCGCGGCGGTGCTCGGCGCCAACGACGGCATCGTCTCGATCGCCGGCCTGGTGGTCGGCGTCGCCGCCAGCGGCGCAGATACCGCGGCGATCCTGACCAGCGGCATCGCCGGCACCGTCGCCGGAGCGATGTCGATGGCGGCCGGCGAATACGTTTCGGTGCAATCGCAGGCCGACACCGAGCGCGCCGACATCGCGGTGGAACAGCGCGAACTCGACGACGATCCGCAGAGCGAACTGCAGGAACTGGCGCGCATCTACGAACAACGCGGCCTGACGCCCGAGCTGGCGGGCGAAGTGGCGCGCCAGCTCAGCGCGCACGACGCGCTGGCCAGCCACGCGCGCGACGAACTGGGCATCACCGACACCTTGCGCGCGCGGCCGGTGCAGGCGGCGGCGACCTCGGCGGCGGCGTTCGTCACCGGCGCGGTGCTGCCGATCGCCGCGGTGCTGCTGGCGCCGGCCGGGCGGATCGAAACGGTGGCGATCCCGGCGACCTTGATCGGCCTGTCGGTCTCCGGCGCGCTCGCGGCCTGGACCGGCGGCGCGCCGGTGCTGCGCGGCGCGCTCCGGGTGGCGTTCTGGGGCGCGCTGGCGATGGCCGCGGCGACCGCGGTCGGACGCTTGTTCGACGTGCAGGTCTGATGCGCGTCCATCCGCTCGTGCGCCTGCTCGCTTCGCGCCTGCTGGAAGCGGCGATCACCCTGTGGCTGCTGGCCACGCTGTGCTTCGCGTTGTTGCGCGCCGCGCCGGGCGGGCCGTTCGACACGGAGAAGGCCGCGCCGCCGGAAGTGCAGGCGGTGCTCGACGCGCAGTACCGGCTGGATCAGTCCCTGCCGATGCAATACCTGGGCTGGCTCGGCGACGCGCTGCGCGGCGACCTCGGGCCGTCGTTCCAGTATCCGGACTACACGGTCAATCAGCTGATCGCCAACGCCTTGCCGGTGTCCGCGCTCAACGGCGGCATCGCCCTGCTGCTGGCGCTGCTGTTCGGCGTGAGCCTGGGCGTGTGGGCGGCGTTGCGCGCCGGCGGCTGGACCGACCGATTGCTGATGTTCGTCGCCGGGCTGGGTCTGGCGATCCCGAAATTCGTGGTCGCGCCACTGCTGGTGTTGCTGTTCGCGGTGACCCTGCACTGGCTGCCGGCCGGCGGCTGGGGCGAATGGGACAACGTGGTGCTGCCGGCGATCGCGCTGGCGCTGCCCAACATCGCCTACTGCGCGCGGCTGACCCGCGCCTCGATGCTCGACGTGCTGTCGGCCGAGTACCTGCAGGCCGCGCGCTCGCGTGGCCTGTCGCAGACGCGGCTGCTGTTCGCGCACGCGCTCAAACCGGCGCTGCTGCCGGTGGTGGCGTGGCTGTCGCCGGCGCTGATCAACGTCGTCACCGGCTCGGCCGTGGTCGAGCAGGTCTTCGGCATCCCCGGCATGGGCCGCTACTTCGTCCAGGGCGCGCTCAACCGCGACTACACCCTGGTGCTGGGCGTGGTGCTGGTGATCGGCGCGCTGATCGTGGCGATCAACGTGGCGGTGGATGCGTTGCGGGGGTGGATGGATCCGCGGTGAACCGCCGGGAATCGGGAATGGAGAATCGGCAATCGGCTCCTCCCGCAGCGGCGCTCAGCCTTCCGATTCCCGACTCCCCATTCCCGATTCCCGTGCCAAACTCCCCCCATGCGCAGAAAGTCGAAAGCGACCTCGGTCGATATCGCCCACCTGGCCGGCGTGTCCCAGGCCACCGTGTCGCGCGTGCTCAGCGGCAGTCCGCTGGTCAACGCCGAAACCCGCAAGCGCGTGGAAGCGGTGGTGCGCGAGCTCAACTACAAGGTCGATCGCCACGCCTCCAGCCTGCGCCGTCAGCGTTCGGGCACCCTGGCGATGTTGCTGTTCGAAGATCCGACGCCGGATGAGTCGCACATCAACCCGTTCTTCCTGTCGATGCTCGGCTCGATCACCCGCGCCTGCGCGCGCCACGGCCAGGACCTGCTGATCTCGTTCCAGCAGTTGTCCGACGACTGGGCCGGCGACTACGAAGACAGCATGAAGGCCGACGGCCTGATCCTGCTCGGCTACGGCGATTACCTCGCCTATCAGGGCAAGCTGCAGAAACTGGTCGAGCAAGGCACGCGCTTCGTCCGCTGGGGCGCGGTCCTGCCCGATCAGCCGGGGCTGTCGATCGGCTGCGAAAACATCGGCGGCGGGCATCAGGCCGGGTCGCATCTGGTCGCGCTGGGGCGCAAGCGCGTGGCGTTTCTGGGCGACGCTTCCAGCCATTACCCGGAATTCCTAGATCGTTTCATCGGCTGCGAGCGCGCGCTGGCCGATGCGGGCCTGGTGCTGGACCGCGCGCTGCAGGTGGATGCGGAAAGCTCCGAAGACGCCGGCCATGACGCCGCGCGCGAATTGATCTCGCGCGGGTTGGCTTTCGATGCGGTCTTCGCCGCCAGCGACTTGATCGCGCTCGGAGCGATGCGTGCGTTGACCGAGCACGGGCTGCGCGTGCCCGAGGATGTGTCGGTGATCGGCTTCGACGATATTCCGATGGCGCGGTTCGCGCATCCGCCGCTGACGACGATTTTTCAGGACACCAAGCAGGCCGGGGAGCTATTGGTGGATACGCTGATGCGTCTGGTGCGGGGGGAGGAGGCGGAAAGTATTCGGTTGCCTACGGCGTTGGTGGTGCGTAAGTCGTGTGGGGCTGAGTAGGTACCTACCTACCGTCATTCCCGCGAACGCGGGAATCCAGGGCCTTTCGTGCGAGAACCTTTGAAGTCGCTGGATTCCCGCGTTCGCGGGAATGATGGACTGGAGAGATGACGCTGAAGTCTCTGGATTCCCGCCTTCGCGGGAATGACGTCCTTGAGAGAGGGCGCTGAAGTCTGTGGCGACCGATCAAAACCCGCTGCCCAAAAAACTCACCGCCTACGCGCGTGAGCCATCGCTCTATCCAACGCCGCAACCAGATCACCCCGCACCACCGGCGCATCCAGCACGAACACCTCCACTCCATGCGCCGCAACGGTCGCTTTCAGCACGCCGCCAGCGCCCTCGCCGATATCGACCTCGCCCCCACCCAACGCCGCGCGCCAGCGCCCGGCCTGCAGATACTCGCGCACCTCGAAGTCCGCCGCGGCATCGCCCTTGTTGAGCAGCACCAGCGCGATCTGAGACTGCCCGCCGTGCTCGTAGACCCGATAAAACGCCGCGCGATCGCCCTGCATCAACACATTCAACTGCAAGCCGCGCTGCAACGCCGGCGTGGTCTCGCGAACCTTCGCAATACGCTTAAGTGCGGCGCGAATCGGATGCCCGCGCGCCGCATCGATGCGCTGCTGGCCGAAGTAATTGCGATTGCCCGCATGCTCGGCCTTGCCGCGCTCGAAACCGACCTCCGAGCCGTAATAGATCACCGGAATGCCGCGCGCGGTGAACAGCCAGTTGTTGGCGTCGATGAAACCCGCGTCGCTGGCGTCCAGGCGCGGCATGTCGTGGTTGTCGTAGAACGTCATCAAATCGTACGGATTCGCGTACGGCCCATCGGTCAGATAGAGCCGGTCGGAGAGCAGCGCGAAGTCGCCGCGGCCGCGGCCGAACACCTCGGCCATGCGCTGCTTCAACGGGAAGTCGAGCACGCTCACGCCGCCGTTGCTGGCCCAGGTGAACGGCGCGATGTTCTCGGCCTGGTAGTCGAAGGCTTCGCCGAACATGAAGAACCCGGGACGCTTGGCGCGGATGCGATCGGCGAACTGTTTCCAGAACGCCGGCGGCATATGCCGGATGGTGTCGATGCGAAAGGCGTCGGCGCCCTGATCGATCCACTGCGAATACGCGCCGACGAAGTAATCCAGCACCGCCGGACTGGTGTCGTCGATATTCGAAAGCTGCACCAGATCCTTCTCGTTGTGGAAGAACCGGTGCAAGGGGTTATGCGCGGGATCGAGCTTTTCCGGCGACAGATTCTGGTGATCGGCGACCAGCACGCCATCGCGATAGATCTCGCCGTACTTGGGCTGATCCTTGGGCATGGTGAACGACGGCGAGCCGTGATTGGCGACGATGTCGAGCACGGTCTTCAAGCCGTGCCCCTTCAAGCCCGCGGTCAGGCCGGCGAAATCCAGATCGCGGCTGGGCAGGTGCTCGTCGAGGCGATAGAAATCCACGCCCCAGTAACCGTGATAACCGGTCTTGCCGCGGTCCTGGAACGCGCCGCCCCAGGTCACCGCGTCGCCGCCGGTGAAGGCTTCATCCGGGTTGTCCACGATCGGCGTCAGCCAGACCGCGCCGAAGCCCATGTCGCGAATGTAATCGGCGTTGTCGAGCAGGCCTTTGAAGTCGCCGCCGAGATACCCGATGTTGTCGCTCTCGCCCTTCGGCGCGCCGGGCACGGGCCGGTCGAAACTGTGCGTGGCCGGATCCGGCCCGCCCTGATCGCGATGATCGTTGCCGGTGTCGCCGTTGACGAAGCGATCGGTGACGACGAAGTACACCGCGTCGCTGGCCATCGGTTCCAGCGTGCCGTAGTAATCGCGCGACAGCGCTGTGCCGCGCGTGGCCTGCGCGCAACCGCACAACGCCAGCGCTAAAGCGACGACAGGCAAAGCCCTCACGCCCGCGCCTCCGCGCCGGGCTCGCGCACCCACAGCACGCACAAACCGGCGATAAACAGACTGACGCCGCCGATCACCAGCGCCGCCGCCGGATGCCCGCCGAAGGCATGCTTGACCAGGAACCCGAGCAGACTGGCCGCGACCAGCTGCGGGATCACGATGAAGAAATTGAAGATGCCCATGAACACGCCCATCTTCGCCGCCGGCACGCTGTCGGACAGCATCGCGTAGGGCAGCGACAGGATCGAAGCCCAGGCGAAGCCGACGCCCAGCATCGATAGCAGCAACCATTGCGGGTCGCGGATCAGCGCGATCGAAATCAGGCCGGCGCCGCCGAGGGCAACATTGAACAGATGGCTGCGGCGCAAACCCCAGCGCCGCGTCATCGGCGGAATCACGATGGCGGCGAGCGCGGCGAAGCCGTTGTAGGCGGCGAACAGCACCCCGACCCAGTTGGCGCCTTCGTTGTATGCCGCCGAGGCGGTGTCGCTGCTGTGGTAATGCAGTTGCGTGACCGCCGGTGTGGTGTAGATCCACATCGCGAACAAGGCGAACCACGAGAAGAACTGCACCAGCGCCAGGCGCAGCATGGTCGGCGGCATCGCGCCCAGGTCGTCCATCACCGTGGCGAAGCCGCCGCCGTCGCGGACCACGCCGCGCACCACCAAGGCCAGGCCGAACGCGGCGATCAGCGCGGCCAGAACGTACAACTGGCGATCCAGCGCCATCATCGAAATCGTGGTCGCGCAGATGCCGCCGACCACCATCCACGACGCGCCCAGCAACAGGCAGCGCACGCGGTCGCGATCGCGCGGCGGCGTCGCCGGCGCTTCGTCGAAGGCGAGCAATTCCTGCGGCGGATACTCGCGCGTGCGCAGCACCGTCCAGCCCACCGACAGCAGCAGCACCGCGCCGCCGAAGTAGAACGCGTAGCGCACGGTGTCCGGCACTTCGCCGGGGCCGGCGGTATTGCCCACGCCGAAATGCGCCAGCGCATACGGCAGCAGGCTCGCGACCACCGAACCTACGCCGATGAAGAAGCTCTGCATCGCGTAGCCGCTCGCGCGCTGCTGTTGCGGCAGTTGGTCGCCGACGAAGGCGCGGAAGGGCTCCATCGAGATATTGATCGAGGCGTCGAGCATCCACAGCAGGCCGGCGGCGATCCACAGCGTGGGCGAATTGGGCATCGCCAGCAGCGCGAGCGTGGCCAGCACGGCGCCTACGAGGAAATACGGGCGGCGCCGGCCGAGACCGGTCCAGGTGCGGTCGGACAGGTAGCCGACGATGGGTTGCACGATCAGCCCGGTCAGCGGCGCGGCGATCCACAGCATCGGAATGTCGTCGATCGGCGCGCCCAGCGTCTGGAAGATGCGGCTGACGTTGGCGTTCTGCAGCGCGAAGCCGAACTGGATGCCGAGGAAGCCGAAGCACATGTTCCAGATCTGCCAGAACGACAGTTGCGGCTTGCGGTGCGGGACGGCGGAGTCGCGGCTATCGGTCATGGGTCGATACTGGCATGGAGGGCGGTTGCGCGGTGGGTGGGGCAAAGAGCGAATCCCCCTCAACCCCCCTTTTACAAAGGGGGAAGACAAGCGGCTACGACGCGCCCCACCTCCTACGCAACGGTTCCCCCCTTTGAAAAAGGGGGGTTAGGGGGGGATTTGCTTTTGCCGTTGCGCCGCGTCAAGAGCGAAAAGCAAATCCCCCTCAATCCCCCTCAACAAAGGGGGAAGACAAGCGGGGATTCGCTTATGCCCTCAGAACTGCGAAGAGAACCGCACCCCATACATCCGCGGCGTATTCAAATACCGGATATTGGTCGCGTTGTTGACGAACCCCTTACCCGAATACACCTCGTCGGTCAGGTTCGACACGAAACCATCGATGCGGAACTGATTGTCGCTGCCGAAGTTCACGCCGGCCGAGACATTGACCGTCAAAAACCCATCCACATCGTCGCGCATCGCCAGCCCATTGGCCGGGCCGCCGCCCGCGGCCGGGTTGGAGCCGTTGTTGAACGGCATGTCCTTAAGCGGAATCTCGATCACCCGCCCGTTCGCGTCCAGACCGAAGCCGCGGCTGTTGAACGCGGTCAGGTAGTAATCCGAACGGTAGGTCAGGTTGATCGTCCAATCGAACGAAGACAGCGCGCCGTGGTTGATGTCGATGGTCTGCGACAGGCTGACGTTGGCGTTGTACTTCGACGTATTCGGCAACCGGTTGCCGTCCAGCGGCACGATCAGGCCCAGGCCGCCGGAGCGGGTATCGAGCACCATCGAGTCGTCGAAGGTCGCGTCCAGATACGTGAAGTTGTAGCCCAGGTTGAAGCCGTGCGGCAGGCCGACCCGGCCTTCCAGTTCCAGGCCCAGCACGCTGGCGTTGGCGGCGTTGTCGTTGAACACCTGGCGGCTGGTCGCGTTCGGGTTGGTCGGCGTCGGCGCCGGCACGTCGATCAGGTTCTGCAGCACCTTGTTCTTGTAGTCGTAGAAGAACACCGACGCGTTCAAGCGCACCGGCGTCTCGCCCCACAGATAGTCGCCCTTGATGCCGGCCTCATAGGAGGTCAGCTCTTCCGGCTCGAAGCTCGGTGCCAGCGCGCTGCCGTCGTTGAGCGAGAGCGGACGGTTGATGCCGCCCGAACGCGTACCGGTGGACACGGTGCCGTACAGCATCACCTGCGGATTGACGTCGTACTCGAAGCCCACGCGCCAATCGACGTAGCTGTCCTTGTAGACGTCTTCGCTCTTGCCGCCGGGGAAATCCGAGCGCGCGATCACCTGGATCTGATCGCGGTTCTTCTGCAGGAACTGCGCCCAGTTGTCGTTGGCGCCGAAGCTGTCGATGCCGCCGAGGAAGTAATCGAGCGTATTGCCGCCCGGGCCGCAGCGCAGGTCGGCCGGCGACCAGCCGGTGCAGATGCTCGGATCGCCGCCGCGGCGGTCGCCCGGAGGCGCCAGGCGGAAACCGGGCGAACCCAGGATCAGGCCGGTGGTGTAGGGATTGGTGGAGGTGTTGATCGGCTGGCCGGTGAACTGCTGGAACAGTTCCTCGGGCACGATGAATTGATACTTGATGTTGGATTCGCGCGCGATCTTCTTGTCGCGGGTGTAGCGGATGCCGCCGATCACGCGCAGCGAATCGGTCGCGGCGAAGCTGAAATCGCCGTAGACCGCGTTCGATTCGACCTTCGAATTGTCGCCGCGGTTCTCGCCGCCCAGGCCGTCCTGGTAACCGCAGACCGTGCCCGGCTTCCACCAGTCGCAATCGCCGAAATAGCCGTTGCCGACGTCCCACGACACGTAGTCGTACTTCTCTTCGTAGTTGAACAGGCCCGCCGACCAGATCAGGCGGCCGGTGTCGCCGAAGAAGCGCAGCTCATTGATGGTCGAGCTGGACTTGTCCGCCTGATAGAAGGTGTCGTACCACTTCAACCGTTCCGGATTGAAATAGGCCTCGCGCTCGGAGCCGGGATACACCGGGCCGAGCTGCCACTCGCGCGAAGCGTTGCGGTTATAGAAATCGTACTTGCGGTACGAAGTGTTGAACTCCACCGAGACCTTGTCGTTGAAGGCATAGGTGAAGGTGCCGGCGACGCCTTCGATGTCGTTGGTGGTCTTGCCCTGGGTGCGGAAGTACTGCTTGAACGGATCGTGCAGATCCTTGATGTCGTAACCCGCCGACAGTCCGCGCTCGGCGAACAGGCCCGGGTCGCCGGTGCCGCGCTCGGTCACCTTGTCCAGCATCACGAACGCGGAGAATTTGTCGTTGGGCTCCCACAGCATCGACAGGCGCGCGGCCTGGTTGTCGAGCGCGCTCGGGCCTTCGGCGTCGAACAGCGACTTGGGATAGCCGTTGGTGATGTACGAGGAGCGCTCTTCGTCGAACAACGCCGCGCGCAGGGCGAAGGTCTCGCCGATCGGCAGGTTCAGCACGCCTTCGGCGGTGGTGAAGTCGTAGTTGCCGGCGCCGATCTTCAGGCCGCCGCTGGTCACGCCCAGTTCGGGGCGCTTGGAGATGACGTTGATCGAGCCGCCGGTGGCGTTACGGCCGCGCACTGTGCCCTGCGGGCCCTTGTTGACTTCGATGCGGTCCACGTCGAAGAACATCGGGCCGATCGAACGCGGACGCGGCAGGTAGATGCCGTTGTAATAAGTCGCCACCGACGGATCGGAGGAGAAATCCGAATCGGCCGCGCCGATGCCGCGCAGGAAGATTTCGTACTTGCCTTCCTGCTTGGTGATCTGCAATCCCGGCACCACCGCCTGCAGGTTGCGGAAGTCGGTGTTGATGCCGAGCTTGGTCAGGTCTTCGCCGCTGAAGGACTGGATGGTGCCGGCGTATTTCTGGATCGACTGCACGCGACGGTTGCCGGTGACCTGGACCGCGTCGAGCTCATGCGCGGCGCTTTGCGGCGCGGCTTGCGCGGCGGCGGGCGCGGCGTCCTGCGGCGCGGGCGCGTCGGCGGCCGATGGCAGTTCCGCGCTCCAGGCGGCCCACGAGCTGCACAGCCCCAGCGAGGCCAGGGCCACCGTCAACAGGTGGCGATTGAATTGATGTTGCGATGAAGCCGGCTTCGATCTCGACATGCTCCCCTCCAGAAGCGCTGTGTGTCGGCCGCGCGCACTGACTCGCGCTGCGGTTGCCTGGGCGGCGTGCGCCTTCGGTCTGTGGCGCATGTTAGGCAAGCGGCCGCGTCCGCAGCGGGTTCTGCATACGTATTCATGGGATGAAGTCGCATTCATGTCGCACTTCTTCTGGCGATTGGCGGGTGAATACGTATGCACACGCTCAGGCCGCGAGGGGCGGCGGCGGTAAGCTGGCTCGCATCGCGGCAGTGCAGCACGCAGGCCGCCATCGATCAGGGGCCCGTCTTGTCCGCCGTCCGTATTTCCAGCGATCCGCTCCGCAACGACGCTTGGTGGCGCGGCGCGGTCATCTATCAGATCTACCCGCGCAGCTTCCGCGACCTCGACGGCGACGGCGTGGGCGACCTGCCCGGCATCATCGACAAACTCGGCTACGTGGCCGACCTGGGCGTGGACGCGATCTGGATTTCGCCGTTCTTCAAATCGCCGATGGCCGACTTCGGCTACGACATCGCCGACTACCGCGCGGTCGATCCGTTGTTCGGCGACATCGACGACTTCGACCGGCTGCTGGCCAAGGCGCATGCGCTGGGCCTGCGGGTGATGATCGACCAGGTGCTCAGCCATACCTCCAGCGAACACGAATGGTTCAAGCGCAGCCGCGAGAGCCGCGACAACGAGTATTCCGACTGGTACGTGTGGGCCGACGCGCGCGAGGACGGCACCGCGCCGAACAACTGGATGTCGCTGTTCGGCGGCGTCGCCTGGCGCTGGGAACCGCGCCGGCAGCAGTACTACCTGCACAACTTCCTGTCGGCGCAGCCGGATCTGAATTTCCACAACCCGGCGGTGCGCGCGGCGGTGTTGGACAACGTGCGCTTCTGGCTCGATCGCGGCGTCGATGGCCTGCGCCTGGACGCGATCAACTTCTGTTTCCACGACGCGCAATTGCGCGACAACCCGCCCAAGCCGGCGGCGCAGCGGGTCGGCCGCGGCTTCAGCCCGGACAATCCGTACGCGTTCCAGTATCACCACTACAACAACACCCAGCCGGAAAACCTCGCCTTCCTGGGCGAACTGCGCGCGCTGCTGGACCGCTATCCGGGCGCGGTGGCGCTGGGCGAGATCTCCTCGGAGGACTCGCTGGCGACCATGGACGACTACACCCGCGACGGCCGCCTGCACATGGGCTACAGCTTCGAGTTGCTGACCGAGGACTACAGCGTCGCGCACATCCGCGGCACGGTGCAGCGCCTGGAAGCGACCATGCGCGAAGGCTGGCCGTGCTGGGCGATCTCCAATCACGACGTGCAGCGCGTGGTCACGCGCTGGGGTCGCGGCGAGCGGCCGGCGCATTTCGCCACCCTGCTCAGCGCGCTGGTGTGTTCGCTGCGCGGATCGGTGTGCGTGTACCAGGGCGAGGAACTGGGCTTGCCCGAGGCCGAGCTGCCTTTCGACGCCTTGCAGGACCCGTACGGCAAAGCGTTCTGGCCGACCTTCAAGGGCCGCGACGGCTGTCGCACGCCGTTGCCGTGGGACACCAGCGAGCGCGCCGGCTTCACCAGCGGCGAACCGTGGCTGCCGATTCCGGCCAGCCATCGCGCGCTCGACATCGCCAGCCAGCAGGACGATCCGGCCTCCAAGCTCAACGGCTTCCGCCGTTTCCTGGGCTGGCGCAAACGCCATGCCGCGCTGCTCGACGGCGCGATCGGTTTCATCGACAGCGCCGAGCCGGTGATCGCGTTCGTGCGCGGCGAAGGCAGCGAAGCGATGCTGATGGCGTTCAATCTCGGCGATGCGCAGGCGTCGGTGGAACTGGGCGAACGCGCGGACTGGATCGCCGACGACGGCCACGGCCTGCCCTGCGGCCACCTCCAGGGCCAGCGCTTGATCCTGCCGGCCTACGGCATGTATGCGGCGCGCGCTCGCGGCTGAGGCGCCGCGCCCCGCTCGCCACGCGCGCCGGGGCCTGGGCATACTGGCCTGAGCCGGCCCGTCGGCCGCGCTCAGGGGGACATCGGTGCAGATCGTCTATCACGCCGCCCATTCGGCGGATGCGCAGCTCGTGCGCGGCCTGCTGGCGCAGGAAGGGATTCAATCGTTCGTGTTCGGCGGCGCGCTGGAAGCCGGCGCCGGCCTGCTGCCGGTCGGCGGCTCGGTGCGGGTCGAGGTCGCCGACGAACAGGCCGCGCGTGCGCGCGAAATCATCGAGGAATGGCAGGCCGCGGCGGTGCCGCTGGACGACGACGAAGGCGAGCCGGCCGACCGCGACTTCGGCGACGACGACACGCCCGAGCATGTCGAAAGCGAGAACGTCTACCGGCCGTTGAACCAGCGCAAGCCGCCGCCCAACGGCTTCGCCATGGCCGGCACCGTCATCGCCCTGGTGATCGGCGCCTTGCTCGGCGCGCTGGTGACGGGCGCGGTGATGCAGCCGGGCGTGAGCGAACAGGACGTGGACTACAACGCCGACGGCGTCGCCGACGAGCGCCTGGTCTATGAAGGCCAGCAGTTGATCCGCACCGAGGCCGACCGCAATAACGACGGCAGCGCCGATCAGGTCATCCAGTACGACCCGCGCGGCTTGCCGACCGCCGCCGAAGAAGACCAGGATTTCAACGGCGTGCGCGAAACCACCACGAGCTATCGCGACGGCCTGTGGGTCGAGCGCAGCGCCGACTACAACGGCGACGGCGCCCCGGAACTGCAGCAGACCGCGCTGCGCGGCGTGCCGCACACCGACCAGTGGCTGGATGCGCAGGGCCGGGTGATCAAGCGCAACATCTACACCGGCGGACGCCTGACCGGCGGCGAGATCGATAGCGACGGCGACGGGGTGCTGGACACGGTGCGGATCTTCGATGATCGCGGCGAAATCCGTTCTACGCGGCCTGTGCAGGCGCAGTGATCGGCGGCAAGCGCGGGCCGGTTGATCCGGCGTAGCGGATCGCGCCTGCACGGCGGCCGATGGACGCCGCGATACGACGATGGCGTTCTATCGCGGAGCCTTGCCGAGGTTGCGCGCACGACTGAAACCGCGCGCCAGCCTCTCGTCACACGGCGCCGGTCGCGGGATACTCGCCCGGACGGACCGGCCGGTCGCGTCCATGGAGGACATCGGTGCAAATCGTGTATGAAGCCGCCCATCCGGCGGATGCGCAGCTCGCGCGCGAGGTGTTGGCTCAGGATGGAATTCTGGCGTATGTGCTCGACAGCGCCAGCGGTTCGGTGCGGATCGAGGTCGCCGACGACGATGCGCCGCGCGCGCGTCAACTCATCGGGCAGTGGCGGGGCGCGGCCGCGCCGCCGGCCGGGCACGAAGACGGCGCGCTCATCGATCGCGATTCCGGGCACGGCGCCGCTGCCGCGCCGCCCGACGATTCCGACGCCTACCAGCCGCTGAGAAAGCGCAAGGTAAGCGACAGCGGCTACGGCCTTCCCAGCCTGATGGTGACGCTGATCGTGGGCGGCTTCATCGGCGCGGGCTTGTCGGAAATATTCGCCGCTCGCACCCAGCCCGCGCCGCCGGCCACGCAGACGATCGAAACCGACTCCAACGGCGATGGCCGGACGGATACATGGACGACCTATGTGAACGGCGTAGGCACGCAGATGCGCAGCGATCGCAACGGCGACGGCAAGGTCGATGAGATCGTGCGATTCGAAAACAACTTGCCTCAGTCGAACTCGCAAGACAACGATTTCGACGGCGATTACGAGAGCCAGGCCATCTACCTTCAAGACAAGAACCGCACCTTGACCTACTCGATCGATCGCGACGGCGACGGGGAACCCGACTATCGCGTCGTCGGTCCGTTTTCGATCATGCAGAGCGAAGAGTGGCTGGACTCGCAAGGCCGCGTCGTCAAGCAAGTCCGCCACGATGCCCTGCGCGCACTCGACGGCAAGTTCGACAGCGACGGCGACGGCGTGCTGGATGTCGAGCGCACTTACGACGAGCGCGGCGAGATCGTTTCCACCCGACCGCTGACGCCGCGTTGATCGCGGCCTGCGGCGCGGCCGAAGGGCCGCGACCGCACGGCGGCGGAATCAGTTCTGCGGCGGCCGTTGCAGCTCGCGCACCGGCCGCTCGCGCGGTTCCGGCCGGCCCGGTTGCAACACCGGCGTCAGCGGCCGCGGCGGCGTGGTCTTCGGCGCCGTCGCCAGCGTATCCAGGCGTTTTTTCGCGCCGGCGTTGCCCAGGTCGGCGGCGCGCTTGAGCACCACCTTGGCTTCGTCGATGCGGCCCTGGCCGACATAGATTTCACCCAGGCCGCTGAGCGCGGTGGCCTTGCCCTTGGGGTCGCCGGGCGGCGCGTCCTTCACCGCCTGGGTCAGCGTCGCCTGCGCGCTGGCCAGTTGTCCGTTCGACAATTGCTTCCAGCCGCACAAGGTCGCGTCCCCGCCGCCCGCGCACGGGTCCTGGCCGGCGCTGTCGGCCGCGGCGATTTCCTCCGCCAGTTCCTTGGGCTGGCTGGCCAGCGCGGCGCTGCCCAGCGCGTTCTGCAATTGCTGGTTGTTGTGCTGCAGGCCTTTGACTTTCTCGATGATCGAATCGACCGAGATGTTGATGCTGCTGTTGTTGTCGGCGACCTTGATCGCCGCATTGGGCGCCAGGGTCTGGCCGCTGTATTCGATCACTGGGTCGGGCAAGTTCACCGCGGCGAAGCGCGGCGAGAAGGTCAGGTAGACGTTGGGGACGATGCGTTCGCCGCTGCGCCAGCTCTTGAGCGTGTCGAAGCCGATCATCGCCACTACCACCGCCGCGCCGATGCCCAGGTACCAGCGTACGTTCTTGTTCTGTTCGGCGTTCCGGGTCTTGAGCAGCGCGTAGGCGCCGTAGGCGAAGAACAGCAGCGCGGTGCCGTAGGCGCCCGCGGCGAGGATGGTCTGCGGGTCGGAAATCGGGTCCATGTCGTATCGCTTCCTGGCTGAGCCCGCGCGCGCGGACGGTCACCCAGGGAGTAACGCGAACGGCGGTGGGAAAGCGGCCAAGGGTCGCGAACACTCTCAAAGACTTGGCGAAGCCCGGAGGTCTTTTGTGGGAGGGGCTTCAGCCCCGATGCTCTTCGGCCAGAGCCTGGCGGATCTCAACGGGCCGCTTCACCGCGATCTGAAAGGAAAGCATCGGGGCTGAAGCCCCTCCCACAACAGCGCGGCTTACTCGTCTTCGTCCCGCGCCATCTCGGGAGCGCTCGGCGCCGAGGCCGGCGCATCGCCCATGCCCAGCCAGCCCATCACTTTCTCGCGCGCTTCGTCCACGCCCAGCTTGGACTCGCCGGAGAAGGTCTGCACGCTGACCGTGTCGCCATAGGCCGATTGCAGTTCCTTGCGCACCGCCATCAGTGCCTGCTGCTGCTGGCCGCGGCCGAACTTGTCCGCCTTGGTCAGCAGCGCATGCGCCGGCAAATCGCGGCTGACCGCATAGCCGAGCATCTGTTTGTCGTAATCCTTGAGCGGATGACGGATGTCCATCACCACCACCAAGCCGCGCAAGGCCTGACGCGTCTGGAAGTAGCGGTCGAGGAACGCCTGCCAGTGCGCCTGCAGGTTCTGCGGCACCTTGGCGTAGCCGTAACCGGGCAGATCGACCAGGAATCGATCCGGATCCGGCGCCGGCTCCGGGCCGCGATACGGCAGGCTGACGTCGAAAAACACCAACTGCTGAGTGCGTCCGGGCGTCTTGGACACCCGCGCCAGCGCGTTCTGCTGGCACATGGCATTGAGCGCGCTGGACTTGCCGGCGTTGGAGCGGCCGGCGAAGGCGACCTCGAATCCGCCGTCGGGCGGCAGCTGTTTGACGTTGTGCGCCGACAACAGGTAACGGGCGCGGGCAAGGTGGTTGATCATGCCCTTAGGATCGCATGCCCCGGCCGGATGCTCGCGTTCTGCGACCTGTCCGGCTGAACCCGCGTTGACCCGATCCGGTCCGGCGGAAGATAATTCCGAGGTTCCGGCGCCCATAGTGGCCGGCCGCACTGTCATCCAGCCAGCCCTTGCACAGCAAGCCAGCAGTAGTTCGGAGCCCAGCTACATGAGCCAAGCCCGCGTCCTGAGCCTCGTCGGCATCGCCGCTTTAGCGGTCGCCGCCGTCGCGTTCGCCCAGCCTACGGTCACGCCGATCCCCGATAAGGAGCCGGTGAAGGTCGCGCCGCTCACCGCCGGGCCCAAGACCGCCTGGGGCGACGTCAAGGCCGGCGCGACCAAGGCCGGCACCTGCGCGGCCTGCCACGGTCTCGACGGCAATCCGACCGATCCGCAGTACCCGCGCCTGGCCGGCCAGAGCGAGCGTTACATCGCCCACCAGATCGCCCTGTTCAAGACCGGCGAGCGCAATACCGGCATGTCCGCGGCGATGAAGCCCTTCGCCGACGCGCTCAGCGAGCAGGACGCGCGCGACCTGGGCGCCTACTTCGCCACGCAGAAGTCCGGCGCCGGCGTGGCCGACGACACCGTGATCGCGGCCGGTCCCAACAAGGACAAGAAGTTCTTCGAAGTCGGCGAGCAGCTGTTCCGCAGCGGCGACAAGGCCCGCGGCATCCCGGCCTGCATGGCCTGCCACGGTCCGGGCGGCGCGGGCAATCCGGGTCCGGCCTATCCGCACATCGCCGGCCAGCAGGCGGTCTATTCGCAGCGTCGCCTGGAGGAATACCGCGCCGGCACGACCACGCAGAAAGACCCGCACCTGTTCAACATCATGGCCACGGTGGCCAAGCAGCTCAGCGACGAAGAGATCGGCTCGCTGTCGAGCTATCTGCAGGGCCTGCACGAACGCGCCGACGACGTCGCCGCGGCCGATGCGCCGGCTCCGGCAGCCGCCAAGCCGGCCGCGCCGGCGGCGGCTCCCGCCGCGGCTCCGGCGGCCGCTCCGGCTCCGGCGACGGCCCAGCCGGCCGCTCCGGCCAAGCCCGCCAAGGGCTGAGCCCGCGCCACCCGTGTTTCGACGACGCCGGCCTGGGGACAGGCCGGCGTTTTCGTTTATGGGCGGTTCTTTCCGGTCAGTCGGGTGGGAGCTGCAACCGGAGCGTCTGCCCTCGCGATTCAGGTTTCGCGGCAGTTCCCGCCCGAAGCCCATCCACGCCGCGAGATTTTGGTGATCGCCATCACCGAACGCCGCGCCGCGGAACTTCCGCGCGCAAGATCAGTCTGATCAGACACTCTTGGTTCAAGACGCCGGCCGTTATCCTTAGCGCCGGCGTTTTTTATGCCCGCCCCTCCCGGGCGCGACGGTCTTCCGTGGCGCGACCGGGCCTCACTACCCACGAGACCTAACGATGAATCGACGTCTGGCCACCTTGCTGCTGCTCGCCGCGCTCCCCTTCGCCGCCTTCGCCGCGCCCAAGGCCGCCGCTCCGGCCGGCCCCGCGCCCGAGCCGGGCGTGGATTACGTCGAAATCGAAGGCGGCAAGCCGTTCGCGCCGGTCGCCGGCAAGATCGAGGTGGTCGAAATCTTCGGCTACACCTGCCCGCACTGCGCGCACTTCGAGCCGCAGATCAGCGCCTGGAAGAACAAGCTCCCCGCCGACGTCAACTTCGTCCCGGTGGCCGCGCCGTGGGGCAGCTACTGGACGCCGTACGCGCAGGCCTTCTACACCGCGCAGTCGCTGAAGCTGCTGCCGCAGACCCACGACGCGGTGTTCAAGGCGCTGCACGAAGAACACACGCTGCCGATCCAGAACGCCAGCGCGGCGCAGATCGGCGCGTTCTACGCCAAGTACGGCGCCAACGCCCAGACCTTCGCCGCCACCATGACCAGCCCGGCGATCGAGCAGGCGATGAAGCGCGCGAGCGACTTCATCATGGCCTCCGGCGTGGACGGCACCCCGGCGATGGTGGTCGCGGGCAAGTACCGCATCACCACCCAGAAGGGCTTCGACGACATGCTGCGCGTGGCCGATCACCTGATCGCGCAGGAACGCGGCGCGAAGCCCAAGCCCAAGGCCAAGCGCTGAGGCCCCTGGCCGGACGCCGGCTGCGGGCATGAGCCGGGCCGCGGCGACGCGGCCGCGGTGCGTCCCCGGTTCCGAAATCCCCAATCCCGGCCCCGCGACCGCTATCCTGGCGGCCGCCCTAGACGGCAGCGCGCCGGCGCCTCCCAGCGCCCGCGCCGCCCTCCATTTCATTCGATCGTTTGCGGAGAAGTCCCGATGAATTCGCGTATCGCCACCCTGTCCCGCTATCCGCTGGTCCTGAGCGCGCTGTTCGCGCTGGCCGCCTGCAACAAGACCGAAACCGCCGCGCCGGCCGACGCCGCCGCGACCCCGGCCGCCGGCGAAGCCGCCGCGCCGGCCGCGACCCCGGCCGCGGGCGAAACCCCCGCCCCCGCTCCGGCCCCGGAAGAGCCCGCGATCACGCCGGCCGCCACCGTCACCCCGCCGGAAGGCCCGGCGCCGGTCGCCGGCACCGACTACATCGAAATCCCCGCCGGCCAGGCCTTCGACCCGGTGCCGGGCAAGATCGAAGTCGCGGAAGTCTTCAGCTACACCTGCCCGCACTGCGCCCAGTTCGAGCCGCTGCTGGTGGATTGGCGCAAGAAGCAGACCGCCGACGTGAAGTTCACCCCGATCGCCGGCCCCTTCGGCGGCAACCCGATTCCGTTCGAGAAGGCCTTCTACGCCGCGCAGACCCTGGGCCTGGTCGAGAAGACCCACGAAGCGATGTTCCGCGCCGTGCACATCGACCAGTCGATCCCGTACCTGAGCGTCACCGACGAACAACTCGGCGCGTTCTACGCCAAGTACGGCGTCAAGCCGGCCGACTTCATCGGCACCATGAACAGCTTCGCGATCAACGCCAAGGGCAAGCGCGCCGAGCAGTTCATGCAGCGCTCGGGCGTGGATTCCAGCCCGTCGCTGGTGGTCAACGGCAAGTACCTGGTCAAGGGCAAGAACTTCGAGGACTACCTGCGCATCGCCAGCCACCTGGTCGCGCGCGAGCGCGCCACGCTGCAGGCGACCGCGCCCGCCGCCGCTCCGGCCGCCGCCGCGCCTGCGCCGGCCGTCGAAGCCGCGCCGAAGCAGTAACCGACTCGCAGGATTCGACCCGAGCATGACCACACGCCGGCTGCGCCTGCTCAGCGCGAACATACAGGCCGGCTCCAGCACACGTCGCTACAGCGATTACGCGACGCGCAGCTGGTCGCACGTGCTGCCCGCCGGCAACAAGCGCGGCAGCCTCGACACCATCGCCCAGTTGGCCGGCGAGCACGACATCGTCGGCCTCAACGAAAGCGATCCGGGCAGCCTGCGTTCGGGTTTCACCAACCAGACGCACTACCTCGCCCAGCGCGCCGGCTTCGACTACTGGAGCCACCAGCCCAACCGCCGCGTCGGCAATGTCGCCTCCAGCGCCAACGGCCTGCTGAGCAAGCTGGAACCGCGCGAAGTCGTCGATCACCCCCTGCCCGGCCGCATCTCCGGCCGCGGCGTGTTGATCGCTCATTACGGCAACGACGACGACGGCCTGACCGTCGCCGTCGCCCATCTCTCGCTGGGCGCCGCCTCGCGCGCCTCGCAGCTGGCCTTCATCGCCGAACTGCTGCACGACCATCCGCACGCGGTGCTGATGGGCGACTTCAACTGCTCGGCCGATCGCCCCGAGATGCAGGCCTTGTTCCGCAACACCCGCCTGCAGCCGCCGAACGACGTGTTCCCGACCTTTCCCAGCTGGCGGCCGCAGCGCGCGATCGACCATATCCTGCTGGGCGATGGCCTGGGTTTTGCGAGTGCGCGCGCGGTGCCTGCGGCGCAATCGGATCATTTGGCGTTGTCGTTGGAGCTTGATGTGCCTGAGAGCGCATTGGTCTGAAGCGATAAATCGCAGTACGAAAATTCGCCCCCTTTGAAAAAGGGGGCTGGCGCTTGCGTGGCCGCGTTGCTGAGTGGCCTACAGTGCGCCGGGGGATTTGCTTTTCGGCAAAGCAAAGGCAAATCCCCCCTGCCCCCCTTTTTCAAAGGGGGGAACAGCAAAGGCCGCTGTCGAATGACCTCCGCTTCGTCCGGCGCGAACGCCTCATTGAATTCGCCCCCTTTGAAAAAGGGGGCTGGCGCTTGCGTGGCCGCGTTGCTGAGTGGCCTACAGTGCGCCGGGGGATTTGCTTTTCGGCAGAGCAAAAGCAAATCCCCCCTGCCCCCTTTTTCAAAGGGGGGAACAGCAAAAGCGGCTGTCGAATGACTGACGCTTCATCCGACGCGAACGCCCATTGAATTCGCCCCCTTTGAAAAAGGGGGCTGGCGCTTGCGTGGCTGCGGTACTGAGTGGCCCGCAGTGCGCCGGGGGATTTGCTTTTCGGCAGAGCAAAAGCGAAGCCCCCCTTCCCCCCTTTTTCAAAGGGGGGAACAGCAAAGGCCGCTGTCGTTTGCTTGTATGCAAACGACAACGGCCGACGCATCACGCGCCGACCGTTGTCGAATAACCGCCGCTTCATCCGACGCGAACGCCGGATGAAGCGCTACCGCTCGGATCAGAACCGCAAATCAGCCCGCACGTAGTAATAACCACCGCCCGGCAGATCGTAGGTCGAGCCGTCGAAGCCGTTGAGGTTGCACGACAGGCAGGTCGGCGGGTCCTTGCCGAACACGTTGTTCATGCCCGCCTGCAACTGCAGGCCCTTGAGCACGTCGAAGCGGTAGCCGATCTGGAAGTCGTGGAAGGTGGTCGCGCCCAATCGGTTCTGGCCGGTCTTCGGGTCGTTCTTGCACACGGCGAAGTCGGCGGCGTCGCCGCACTCTTCGACCAGCTGGCTGATGTGACGCGCGGTCCACGATGCGTTCCAGCGGCCGTAGGTCCACTCCAGCGTGGCGTTGGAAGTCCACTCCGGAATCGAGCGGGTGACCGGATCGCTGACCAGGCGGCCGACCTGCAGCGGCTGCAGCGAGCCATCGGCGCCGACGGCTTCGTAATTGCCCACGATGGTGTTCTGCCAGATCACCTTGAACTGGCCGAAGCGGGTTTCCGGCAAAGTCCAGAACACGTCGATGTCCCAGCCGTTGGTCTTGACCACGCTGAGGTTGCCGAGGAAGTTCGCGAAGCCGTCGATCTGGTCGGTGATCGGGTTGCGCTGGATGCCGCCGCAGAATTCCGGCGACAGCGTCTGCACGCACAGGTTGAGCTGGGTCTGCGGGTCGATGGCCTGGATCGCGCCTTCGATGCGATGGCTGTAGAACGTGCCCTCGATGTCCACGCGCTTGGCGATGGCGGTGTCTTCCAGGATCGACGGCGTCCACACGAAGCCGAGCGAGAAGCTGGTCGAACGCTCCGGCTCCAGGTTCGGATTGCCGCCGGTCAACACCGAAATTTGCGGATCGACCTGGCGCGTGCCCGGATTGACGCCCTGCGCGGCGCAGTTGGCCGCGCTGCCGGTCGGCGGCGCGCCGTTGGAGCCGATCAGGCACGGATCGATCATGCCCACGTCGGCGCGGCTCTGCGAGCCGAACAACTCGCCGATCGACGGCGCGCGGAAGCCTTCCGCGTAGGTGCCGCGCAGCAGCAGCTCGTCGGCCACCTGCCAGCGCAGGCCGTACTTGGGCGTGAACTCGCCGCCGAAGGTGGAGTAGTCCGAATAGCGGCCGGCGATGCTCAGGTCCAGGCTCTTGCCGAACGCCGAGTCCTTGAACAGCGGCACGTTGAGTTCGACATAGACCTCGTTGACGTCGTACTCGCCCTGGGTCGGCAGCGACGGCACGCCGTTGTATTCGCCGCGCACGGTGATCGGATCGGGACGGTAAGAGCCTTCGTACTTGCGGTACTCGTAACCGGTCGCGAACGACAGCGGGCCGGCCCACATCTCGAACAGATCGCCGGACAGGTTGAAGGTGGCCAGCTGCAGCTTGTTCTCGCTGCTGTCGTGCAGGACCGGGCTGATGTACTTGAGCATCGCCGGGGTGATGGTGTTGTAGCCGAAGATGTTCAACGGCGTGCAACCTGGGGTGGCCGCGCAGATCGCCGGGTCGCCCATGGCGATGGCGATGTTCTTCGCGTTGTAGCTGCCGCGGTTGGTCTGCTCGGCCTTGTTGCGGCTGCTGGCGAGGTTGGCGTCCCAGAACCAGGCGCGCTCGCCGACATCGAAGGTGCCTTCAAGGCCGGTGCCGACGAACCAGGTATCGACTTGCTGCTCGAAGCGGCGCGGGCCGCCTTCGATCGGACGGCGGCGCAGGATGCGCAGGTTGCTGGAATCGAGCTGCACGCCGAACGGGTTGTAGGGATGGTTGGCCGGCATCACCAGCGCGGCGGCGAATGCGTTGCCGGCGCCCGGGCCCAGGTCGATCGGCTCGGGCGCGGCGCGGTTTTCCGACTCGCGGCGGTTGAGCAGGGCGCGCGCGTACCAACGCACCTTGTCGTTGACGTCGAAGCGGAACTGGCCGAACACGCCGCTGCGCTCGGACGGCGACAGCACGTAGTTGTACGGGGCGAAATTGAACGGATCGTTGGCGCCGAAGCAATGGAAGCCGTCGGTGCGCGGCACCCCGGCCGAGCACGGCGCCTGGCCGGGCGTGTAGGCCGGATTGCTCTGGCCCGCGTTGGCGACCAGGTCGTACCTGTTGCCGTCCGGCGCGGTGAAGGCGATGCGGCCGCCGGGCACGCGCGAGCTGCCCAGCGCCAGACCGGTGCCCGGCACCGGGAAGCGCGCGAGTTCGCGATCGGCCGAGCTGACTTCGTCCTGCTTGGTGTAGCTGGCGCCGAGGAACCAGGTCGCGCGTTCGCTGCTGCCGCCGTAAGCGAAGTCGAGACCGCGGCTGGTGCCGTCGCCCTTGGTGTACTGGCCGAAGTTGGTGGTCAGCTGGAAGCCGTCGAAATTACGCCGGGTGATGATGTTGACCACGCCGGCGATAGCGTCGGAGCCGTACAGCGAAGACGCGCCGTCCTCCAACACTTCGATGCGCTCGACGATGGCCAGCGGAATGGTGTTGAGGTCGGTCGCCGAGCCCACGCCGGAGGCGGAGGATTCGTTGACCCAGCGGATGCCATCGACCAGCACCAGCACGCGCTTGGAACCCAGATGACGCAGATCGACCGTGGTCGAACCGGCGCCGACGCCGCCGCCGTCGGACGGGAAGCCGTCGTTGCCCGAAGCGTTGCGCTTGCCGTTGAACGAGGAACCCGAACCGGTGAGTTCCTGCACCACATCGCCGATCGAGGTCAGGCCGGTGCGTTCGATGTCGTCGCGGGTGAGGGTCTGAATCGGAACCTGGCTTTCGATTTCGGCCTTGCGGATACGGGTGCCGGTGACCTGGACGGTGTCCAGGGTGGTGGTGCCTTTCGCGGCCTCCGATTCCTGCGCGGCGGCGAAGCCCGGCAGGGCGACCAGTACGGACAACTGAATGGCTTTCGCCAAGGCATGACGGCGCAACGCTTTCATCGGTTCTCTCCCTCGAATGATGTGTGGCTTAGCTCTGTTGGCTATCGGCGCGCCGCCCAGTGATTCCCCGCGGACGGCGGCTGTTTTTTGTACGCAATGGATGGAACGGTCGCAAGGCGCGAAAAGATCACGCGATATCCGTATTAGCACCGCGGTGCCGGCAATAACCTGGCCCAACGGGGCTGTTGCGCGTGACTTGCGCACCGGCGATTTCGTGCAAGGCGAATCGGTGCGGCGAACGGCGTGGATAAGAAAACGGCCGGTGGTTTCCCACCGGCCGTTCGTGTTTCAGCGCTGCCGCGGCGCGTGGATCGAAAGCGCCGCGGTCGCGCGAACGCCGACCGCGACACGTCGATGGAGCGCCGCGCCGATCAGAACCGCAGGTCCGCGCGAACGTAGAAGAAGCGGCCGCCCGGGATGTCGTAGGTGGACGCGTCGTAGCCGTTGAGCGAGCACGACAGGCAGATCGGCGGGTCCTTGTCGAACACGTTGTTGACGCCGCCGGTGATCTGCAGGCCCTTGAACATCTCGAAGCGGTAGCCCAGCTGCAGGTCGTGGTAGGTGGTCGCGGCCAGCTTGTTCTCGCCGGTGACCGGGTTATCGCAGTACGGCGAGTTCAACGCCGAGGCCTGGCAGATTTCGGTCAGCTCGGAGATGTGGCGCACGGTCCACGACGCGTTCCAGCGATCGAGCTTCCACTCGGCGCTGACGTTGGAGGTCCATTCCGGAATCGCGCTGTCGTTGACTTCCACGCCCGGCTTGCGCGGCTGGATCTGGCCGGCGGCGCCGACCGCTTCGTACTCGGTGACCCAGGTGTTCTGCCACTTCAGCTTGAACTGGCCCCAGGAGGTTTCCGGCAGCGTCCAGAAGAAGTCCACGTCCCAGCCGGAGGTCTTGATCGAACCCAGGTTGGTCAGCTTGTTCTCGAAGGAGGAGATGCCGCCGATCGAGGAGCGGGTAATGCCGCCGCAGTACAGCGGATCGAGCGTCTGCACGCACAGGTTGAGCTGGGTCTGCGCGTCGATCGCCTGCACCGCGCCTTCCAGCGAGTGGCGGTAGTAGGTGACTTCGAAGTCGAACTTGTCCGACCACGGCACGCCCGCGGCCCAAGCCGGGCTGTAGACGAAGCCGGCGGTGAAGCTGCGCGCGGTTTCCGGTTCCAGGTCCTGGTTGCCGCCGGTCTGCACCGATATCTGGCTGTTGGCCTGGGCGGCGCCGGCCGGCACGCCGAGCGCGGCGCAGTTGGCGCGGTTGCCGGTCGGCGGTGCGCCGGTGATCGAGGTCAGGCACGGATCGCTGAGCTGCAGGTCGGCGCGGCTGGCCGAACCGAACAACTCGCCGATCGACGGCGCGCGGAAGCCTTCCGCGTAGGTGGTGCGCAGCAGCAGTTCATCGGCGACTTGCCAGCGCAGGCCGTACTTCGGCGTGAACTGGCCGCCGAAGGTCGAGTAGTCCGAGTAACGGCCGGCGAGGCTCAGGTCCAGGCTCTTGCCGAACGCGCCTTCCTTGATCAGCGGCAGGTTGAGTTCGACATAGGCTTCGTTGACGTCGTACTCGCCCTTGGTCGGCAGCGACTGGGTGCCGTTGTAGTAACCGGCCACGGTGATCGGATCGGGCTGATAGAAGCCTTCGTACTTGCGGTATTCGTAACCGGCGGCGAACGACAGCGGGCCGGCCCACATCTCGAACAGGTCGCCGGAGAAGTTGGCGGTGAACGTCGACAGCTTCTGCTCGCTGCGATCGCGCACGACCGGGCTGATCCACTGCAGCATCGCCGGAGTGATCGTGCCCGGGCCGCCGAAGATGTTCAGCGGCACGCAGCCCGGGGTGGCGGCGCACAGGGCCGGATCGCCCAGGGCGATGTTGATGTTGCGGACGTTGTAGCTGCCGCGGTTGGTCTGGTCGGCCTCGTTCTTGTTGCTGGCGAGGTTGACGTCCCAGAAGTAGGTGCGGTCGCCGGCGTTGAAGCTGCCTTCCAGTCCGGCGGCGATGTAGGTGGTATCGACCTTCTGTTCGAAGATACGCGGGCCGCCTTCGATCGGACGGCGCGCGACCGTGTCGAGGTTGGCGTTGGGGCCGATCGAGGTCAGGTCGAAGCCGAACGGGTTGTACGGGTTCAGGCGCGAGATCGTGATCTGCTCGGACCAGGGATTGCCGGTACCGGCGCCGGCGCCGAGGAAGATCGGTTCCGGCGCGGCCTGGTTGGTCGATTCGCGGCGGTTGTACAGCGCCTTGACGTAACCCTGCACGTTATCGTTGAAGTGATAACGGAACTGGCCGAACGCGCCGGTGCGCTTGGACGGCGTCAGCAGCATGTTTTCAGCGGCGAAGTTGTAGCGGTTGGCGCCGGTGAAGGGAATGAAGTCCTGCGGATAGCGCGGCCCGTTGGGGAAGCTGCTGCCGTTGGGCGTGGTCATGTTGCAGAACGGCACCGGCGGCGTCGCCGGATTGTCGTCGGTATCGGTCAGCGGACAGGCGCTGCTGGCGGTCGGCGGATTGAAGATGAAGCGGCCGTTCGGCGTCGCCGAGCTGCCGGTCTCCACGCCCAGGCCGGGCACCGGCACGCGCGCTTGCTCGCGGTCGCGCGAGTACACCGGGTCCTGATCGACATAGCTCAGGCCCAGGAACAGATTGGCGCGTTCGGTGTTGTAGCCCCAGGCCGCGTCGAAGCCCTTGAGCTTGCCGTCGCCCTTGCCGTACTGGCCGTAGTTCAAGGTCAGCTGGCCGCCGTCGAAATTGCGCCGGGTGATGATGTTGACCACGCCGGCGATGGCGTCGGAGCCGTACAGCGAGGACGCGCCGTCCTCGAGGATTTCGATGCGCTCCACGATCGCCAGCGGAATGGTGTTGAGGTCGGTCGCCGCGCCCACGCCGGAGGCGGAAGACTCGTTGACCCAGCGCATGCCGTCTACCAGGACCAGCACGCGCTTGGGACCGAGGTGGCGCAGATCGACCTGGGCCGAGCCCGCGCCGATGCCGTCGCCGTTGGGCGAGAAACCGAAGTTGCCCGACGAATTGAATTTGGTGTTGAGCGCGGAACCGGCGCCGGTGAGTTCCTGCACCACATCGCCGATCGAGGTCAGACCGGTGCGCTCGATGTCGTCGCGGCTGAGGGTCTGGACCGGGACCTGGCTTTCGATCTCGGCTTTCTTGATGCGGGTGCCGGTGACCTGGACGGTGTCCAGCGTGGTGGCGTCTTTGGCGGGTGCGGCGTCCTGGGCGGCGGCAAAGCCCGGCAGGGCGACCAACAAGGACAACTGGATGGCTTTCGCCAAGGCATGGCGACGCGACAGCTTCATCGACTCTCTCTCCCTCAAGGTTTGTGACCTAGCTCTATTGGCTATTGGACGCCGTCCGTCCGTGCCGGACGGCATCCAGAGGTTGTAAACAATTCGTGAAGCCGCCACAAGGCGCAAATAGGCCCTACTTGCCAACCCGGTCGCAGTTCTGATCGGCATGCGCCGCGCTGCCGCCGAACGGCGGTTCGCGGCAAGGTCGGAACGCCTGTTCAGGCGTGGCGGGGACGCGGCGGCGGCGTGGCGCCGGAACGCGATGGGCGTCTCATTCCCCCCTCCTGCTGTTCTCCCTCTCCCGCTCGGCGGGAGAGGGCCGGGGTGAGGGTGAGCGCCGCAGGTGCAGCTGCGAAGCCCAATCCGGGCGACTCAGCCGCCCAGCAGCAGACTCACCGCGACCAGGATCAGGAAGCCGGCGAACACCCGCTTCAAGGTGTCGCCGTGCAACTTGTGCGCCAGCCGCGTGCCGTAGGGCGCGGCGATCACCGAGGCGATGGCCACGCCGATCGCCGCCGGCAGGTAGACGTAGCCGATCGCGTAATGCGGCAACGCGCCCGGCGGCGCGTTGAAGGCGTAGCCGATCGCGCTGGCCAGGCCGATCGCCACGCCGCAGGCCGAAGAGGTGCCGACCGCGCGCACCGGCGCCACGCCGCGCCATACCAGCAGCGGCACGGTCATGCTGCCGCCGCCGATGCCGACCACCGCCGACACCGCGCCGATGCCGACGCCGGCCGCGGTCAGCGGCGCTCCCTGCGGCGCCGGCGCATCGGCACCGAGCGCGGCGCGGTTCTTGCCGAACAGCAGCTGCGCGGCGGCGATGAAGCAATAGCCGGACACGATCAGGCGCAGCCATTCGCCGTCGATGCGCACCGCGACGAAGCTGCCGAGCCAACCGCCGAGCAGCAGCCCCGGCACCATCCAGCGCACCGTCGGCCACAGCACGCTGCCGCGCTGGGCGTGCGCGCGCGCCGAGGCGGTCGCGGTCAGCACGATGCTGGCCAGCGAACTGGCCAGCGCGGTGTGCATCGCCGCTTCCTTGGGAATGCCGAAAGCCGGCGCGATCCA
Organism: Lysobacter sp. TAB13; assembly: GCF_052113885.1. Lineage (NCBI taxonomy): Bacteria > Pseudomonadati > Pseudomonadota > Gammaproteobacteria > Lysobacterales > Lysobacteraceae > Lysobacter > Lysobacter sp. TAB13. The sequence goes on from NZ_JBFRDR010000019.1 coordinate 44,764, forward strand.
GGCCAGCGCCGCGACCAGCACCAGACCGCCGCCGACGCCGAGCAGGCCGGCCAGAATGCCGGCGATCGCGCCGAGGACGAGGAACACCAACCAGATCGCCATGCGTTTGCTCCGATGATCGGCCGATTCTGCATGCCCCGCGCGCGACATGCGACCTCGACGGCGCGATTGTGCGAAGCAGGCGCGGCGCGGGCGGCCACATCGCCAAGCCGCCGCCGTCGATTCGCGCGCGCCGCTCGCCCCTGCCGGCATCGAGCGATGTTCGCGACAGCGTTTGCATTCCGCGCGCATGCACCGCTCGTTCACATAAGACATTCATGCATGCTCGGCTATAGTCCGACGATGCTTCCGCGCCCCTACTCCCTGCTGTTCGCCGCGCTCGCCGCGACCCTCGCCACCACCGCCTGCGCGCAGACCACGGCGGCGGCGCCGGCCCTGCCCGCGATCAAGCCCGCGGCGGTTCGCAACGCGCTGCCGGCGCCCGCGGTCGATACCCAGTTGCCGCGCGTGCGCGCGGCGATCGAAGCGGCCGAACGCGGCCCGTTCGACGCCGCCCAATACGCCGACATCGCGCGCCATCCCTTGTACGGCTGGGTCGAGTACGCGGCCTTGCGCCGCGGCATCGACACGGTCAACAACGGTCAGGCGCAGGATTTTCTGAGCCGCCGCGGCGATCAGGCCTCCGGCGATGCGTTCCGCGACATCTGGCTGGCCGCGACCGCGCGCCGCGAAGACTGGGCCGCCTTCACCGCGGCGTGGACGCCCAAGAGCAGCGCCGGCAAGGAGCGCAGCGTGAACTTGCGCTGCGCCGAGTTGAACGCGCGTCAGGCGCTGGGCAAGGCCGACGCGCAATGGACCCGCGACGCGCAGGCGATCTGGCGCAGCAGCGGCAAGTCCCTGCCCGACAGTTGCGATGCGCCGTTCGCGGTGCTCGCCGCGCAGAACGGATTGAGCCCGGAACTGCGTTGGGAACGCATCGATGCAGCCGCGGCGGAATGGCAGCCGGCGGTGATGCGCGCGGCCGCGCGCGGGTTGCCTGCGGATCAGTTGGCGCAAGCCAACGACTACGCGGCTTTTTTGGATAACGTGAATGAGCGCGCGCTTGGTTGGCCCAAGACCGAGCGCAGCCGCAAGATCGCCTCCTACGGCCTGGCCAAGCTGGCCAAGTCGCAACCGGCCAGCGCCGAAGCGCAATTGCCCAAGTACGCCAGCGCGCTGGGCTTCACCGACGAAGACCGCGGCCGCGTGCTGTACCAGGCCGCGCTGTGGTCGGTCGCGTCCTACGACACCGAATCCGCGCGCCGCCTCAACGCCGTGCCCGATGTGTCCTATGACGAGCGCCTGCACGAGTGGCGCGCGCGCGAAGCCATGTCGCGTTCGGACTGGGCCGCCGCGCTGGCCGCGATCCGCAAGATGGGCCCCAAGCAGCGCGGCGAATCGCGCTGGGAATATTTCGAAGCGCGCCTGAGCGAACGCGCCGGCGACAAGACCGGCGCCGCCAGGCTGTATCGCGAATCGGCCAAGAACGCGGATTTCCACGGCTTCATGTCGGCCGACCGGCTCGGCGCGCCGTACACCCTGTGCCCGATCCAGCCCACCGACAGCGCCGCGGCCAAGGCCGCGATCGCGCGCGATCCGGCGCTGATGCGGGCGATGGGCCTGTTCCAGATCGAACGCGCCAACTGGGCGATCCGCGAATGGGACGACGCGCTGACACGTTTCGACGACAGCCAGCGCCGCATCGCCATCGAAGTGGCGCAAAGCTACAACTGGTTCGATCGCGCGGTGTTCTCGCTCAACAAGACGCCGCAGGAACAGCGCCTGTACTACCTGCGCTTCCCGCTGCACCACGGCGAGACGATCCGGCGCGAGTCACTCAAGAACGGCATCGATCCGGCCTGGGTCGCCGCCGAAATCCGCGCCGAAAGCATATTCAATCCCACCGCGCGTTCCGGCGCCAACGCCATGGGCCTGATGCAGGTGCTGCCCGGCACCGGCGCCCAGGTCGCCAAGAGCCTGGGCCTGCCCTGGGGCGGCGCCGCCAGCCTGTACGACTCGGACACCAACATCATTCTGGGCACCGCGTACCTGCGCCAGTTGCTCGACAAGTACGGCGGCCAGCCGTATTTCGCCATGGCCGGTTACAACGCCGGGCCGGCGCCGCTGGCGCGCTGGCAGTCGCAGCGCCCGGGCATGGATGCGGACTTCTGGATCGAAACCATCAGCTACAAGGAAACCCGCGAGTACGTCGCGCGCGTGCTGGCTTTCAGCGTGCTCTACGACTGGCGGCTCAACGGCGACGCGCTCAACGTCAGCGATCGTCTGCGCGGGGTAACCAATACTCAGCGCAAATCCTTCGTCTGCCCGGCCACCGCCGCGTCCGCCACGACGCCGCTGCCCGCCGAAACCGAGTGAGCCGCGCGCGATGGCCCGTCGTCATGTCCTGATCCTGGGCGGCACCGGATTCGTCGGCCGCCACCTCGTCGAACACCTGCTGCGCGAGCACTGCCGCATCACCGTGCTCAGCCGCGGGGTGGACCCGCACAAGAAGAAACTGCTTTCGCGCGACGCCAGCATCATCGAAGGCGATGTCGGCAATCCGGATTTCCTGCGCGCGGTGCTCGACGATGTCGATGCCGTGGTCAATCTGGTCGGCATCCTCAACGAGCAGGGCGACAGCGGCGCCGGTTTCGAACACGTCTACGTGGAACTGCTCGAAGCGCTGATCGAAGCCATGCGCGACATGGGCGTGGCGCGGCTGCTGCAGATGAGCGCGCTCAACGCCGGCACCGGCCACAGCCATTACCTGGAATCGCGCGGCCGCGCCGAGCAGCGCGTGCGCGCCAGCAAGCTGGCGTGGACGCTGTTCCGCCCGTCGGTGATCGCCGGTCCCGGCGACGGCCTGTTCTGCCGCTTCGATTCTTTGCTGCGTTATGCGCCTGTGTTGCCGATGGGCCGCGCCAGCGCGCGCTTCCAGCCGGTGTGGATCGGCGACGTCACCCAGGCCTTCGTCAACGCCTTGAACGACGACAGCCACATCGCGCGCAGCTACAACCTGGTCGGGCCGGACGTGATGACGCTGGCCGAGATCGTGCGCGCCGGCGCCCGCGCCCGCGGCCGCCTGCGCGCGGTGCTGCCGCTGCCGGACGCGCTGGGCAAGCTGCAGGCCGACATCGGCGAGTTCCTGCCCGGCAAACCGATCAGCCGCGACAACTGGCGCTCGCTGCAGACCGATTCGACCAGTGTCGAGAACGGCTTGCTCAAGCTCGGGGTTACGCCGACGCCGGTGTCGGCGCATTTGCCGGAAATTCTCGGGGTCGGCGCGCGCTGAAGCGTTCGTCGGGGCTGAAAGCCCCTCCCACAATAGTTACGCCGCCACGAAGTCTTTTGTGGGAGGGGCTTTCAGCCCCGACACCCGAAGCCCGGCACCGGCACCGCTCCGGTTGCGGCCAAACGCCATAGACGCGCATCCCTGCATCCACGCGCTAGGATGCGAACCGACTCCACGCGACAAGGACATCCCATGGGCCTGCTCGACACCCTCCTCGGCCACGCCGGCGAAAAATCCACCGACAAGGTCAACGAAGACTTCGCCCCGCTGCTCGCCGCGGGCGAAACCGTGCAGCGCGCGTTCGGCGAAATCCGCGACCTGATCGTGTTCACCGACCGCCGCCTGATCCTGGTGGACAAGCAGGGCGTGACCGGCCGCAAGACCGAATTCCTCAGCCTGCCTTACCGCAGCATCGTGATGTTCTCGCTGGAAACCGCCGGCCATTTCGATCTGGAATCGGAACTGCGCCTGTGGGTGTCGGGCCAGCCCAATCCGATCGTGCGCCATCTGGGCCGCAGCGCGGGTTCGGAGGACATCATTGCGCTGTTGGCGCAGAACTCGCCGCGCTAGTGAGCGCGCATCGCAACGGCATTCGAGGAAAGCAAGGATGAAGGTGTACCTGGTCGGCGGCGCGGTGCGCGATTGCCTGCTCGGCCTGCCGGCCGGCGATCGCGATTACGTGGTCGTCGGACAAACGCCCGAGGCGATGCTCGCCGCCGGCTACAAGGCCGTGGGCAAGGATTTCCCCGTGTTCCTGCATCCGGACAACGGCGAGGAATACGCGCTGGCGCGCACCGAGCGCAAATCCGGCCGCGGCTATCGCGGCTTCGTGGTCGATGCCGATCCGTCGGTGACGGTGGAAGACGACCTGGGCCGTCGCGACTTCACCATCAACGCCATCGCCCGCGACGAAAGCGACGGCCGCCTGATCGATCCCTACGGCGGCGCGCGCGATCTGCAGGCGCGGGTGCTGCGCCATGTCGGCCCGGCCTTCGTGGAAGATCCGCTGCGCGTGCTGCGCGCCGGCCGTTTCATGGCGCGCTTCAAGTCGCAGGGCTTCACCGTCGCGCCAGAAACTATGGAACTGATGCGGCAGATGGCCGAATCCGGCGAACTGGCCGATCTGGTCGCCGAGCGCGTGTGGCAGGAACTGCGCCGCGCGCTGACCTGCGCCACGCCGTCGGCGTTCTTGCGCACCTTGCACGACGCCGGCGCGCTGCGGGTGGTGCTGCCGGAAGTCGATGCGCTGTACGGCGTGCCGCAGCGGCCCGAGTACCACCCCGAAGTCGATACCGGCGTGCATACCGAGATGGTGGTCGATCAGGCCGCCAAGCTCGCGCCCGGCGACGACCTGATCGGCTTCGCCGCGCTGACCCACGACCTGGGCAAGGCGCTGACGCCGGCGGATATCCTGCCGCGCCATATCAACCATGAGCGCGCCGGGCTGGAACCGCTGGCGCAGTTGTGCGCGCGGCTGAAAGTGCCGACCGACCATCGTCTGCTGGCCGAGGCGGCCTGTCGCGAGCACCTCAACGTGCATCGTCTCGATGAGATGCGGCCGCGGTCGGTGTACGAATTGATCGCGCGTTGCGACGGGTTTCGTAATCCGAAGCGGATCGAGCAGATGACGGTAGTGTGCGAGGCCGACAAGCGGGGCCGGTTGGGGTTGGAGGACAACGACTATCCGCAGGGCGCGTCGCTGCGAGCGGCGTTGCACGCGGCGCTGAAGGTGCGGGCGAGCGATCTGAAGCCTGGATTGAGCGGACCGGCGGTGGGCGAGGCGATGCGGCGGGCGCGGATCGAGGCGATTGCTGTGGTCAGGAAGAATGCTGCGGGTGATGGCGCGGAGTGATTCGGGATTTGGGATTCGGGATTCTTGCTCCGCGATTTTTTGCTCGTCATTCCCGCGAAGGCGGGAATCCAGTGACTTCAAACGTTCTCGCACGAAAGGCCCTGGATTCCCGCGTTCGCGGGAATGACGGTCTGGAAGGATGACGCTGAAGTCTCTGGATTCCCGCGTTCGCGGGAATGACGGCCTGGAAAGATGACGCTGAAGTCTCTGGATTCCCGCCTTCGCGGGAATGACGACTTGAAGGTATTCGACTCCGCCGAAGTCTTTCCCCACAAAAAAAACCGCCGCGCGAATTTCGCGCGGCGGTTCCTGGACCCATCAGGCAACGACTCGCATCGCCGCCCTGGCATCGGCACCCAAACTCAGAAGCGATAATCGATCCGGGCGTAGTAGCTGCCGCCGTTCATGCCGAACGGCAGGGTCTCCCAACCGTACTTGAAGCCCAGCTGGGGGAACGGCGCGCCGGTGTTCGGATCCCACTTGTCCGGGTAGGTGTCGAAGATGTTGTTGCCGCCCACCGACACGCTGAGCTTGTCGGTGAACTTGTAACGCACCGCCAAGTCGGCCAGCCACTTGCCGCTCCAGGTCTGCTTGACACCCGGGGTGAAGCCTTCGCCGGTCACCGGGCCGTAGTAGTTGGCGCGCGCGGTCCATTCCCACTTGTTGATTTCGTACACGCCCTGCAGCACGTGGTGCTGACGCGGCTGGCCCTTCTCGATCAAGGTCACCTGGGTGTCGTCGAACAACACATTCGGCGGCAGGATCGCCGACTGCGAGCGGCGGTCCTTCACTTCGGTCTTGTTGAAGTGCACCAACGCGGTCAGGTTCAACTTCGAACCGCCGGCGAATTCGGTGTTGTGGTTGGCGACCAGGTCGATGCCGGTGGTCCGGGTGTCGATGGCGTTGGTGAAGAACAACACCTGGCCCACGCCGATCGGATCGAGGATCGCCCGGATCGGGCAGTTGCCGTTGCCCGGCGCGCACGGCTGGCCGTTATTGCCGACGCTCTCGGGCTGGATGTTGCTGGAGAAGATGATGCGATCGTCGATGTCGATGCGGAACACGTCCAAGGTCACCGAGAAGCGATCGTTGGGCTTGAGCACGAAGCCGATCGATCCGCTCTTGGAGGTTTCTTCCTTCAACGGCTCGATGCCGAACGCGCGCGTCACCGCGCTGTCCTGGCGCGCGGTCAGGGTGTCGGTCAAGACGCCGGCGGCATTGAGGTTGGTCGAGCGCTGGCTGTAGAACAGCTGCTGCACGCCCGGCGCGCGGAAGCCGGTGGACACGGTGCCGCGGATCGCGAACTGCTCGGTCGCATCGAAGCGCGCCGACAGCTTGCCGGTGGTGGTGTTGCCGAAGTCGGAGTAGTCCTCGTAACGCACCGCGCCGCCGAGCAGGAAGCGATCGGTCAGGTTGGTTTCCGCGTCCAGGTACACCGCGTAGTTGTGGCGGCCGTCGTCCACCGCTTCGTTCGGCGAAAAGCCCGGGAAGCCCTGCATGCCCGGCTGCGCGGTCTCCCCCGCCTGGCCCAGGATCGGGATCGTGCGGTCGTTGTTGCGGCCGTAGGTGTAGGTCACCGGCGCGCCGGGGGTGATCTTGTACTCGTCCTTGCGGTATTCCACGCCGGTGCCCAGGTACAGGGGATGGCTGTTGAAGCCCTGCAGGGTGCCGCGGAAATCCAGGTTGAAGGTGGTCTGGTCGGCCTGCAGAGTGCCAGTGTCGGCCTTGGTCGGCGATTGCGCGTAGATGCCGCCGCCGGGCTTGGGCTCGTACCACCAGCTGACGTTGACCGAGTTGCTTTCCTCGAAGCCGAACTTGTTGCGGCCGCGATTGATCGAAATATCCCAATCCCAGTTGTCGTTGATCGGTGCCTTGTAGCCGACCGCCAGCGAGGTGTCATCGACCTTGGTCAGGATGTTCGGCAGGAAGCCGTTCGGATACAGCGTCGGCACCGTGCGGTTGTCGCCCGGGCTGCGGAAGAAGCCGGAGGAATCGCCCTTGCGCTTGGACAGGCCGCCGAACCAGTACAGCTCGCCCTTGCCCACCGGCAGGCCGCCGTTGAACCAGAAATAGGCGTCGGTGGCGTCGGCGTCGCCCAGGCGCTGGGTCACTCGCGGCGGGCTCACGCGCAGGCTGTCGGGACCGGCGCGGTTGGTCTCGGCGCGGTCGCGGTATTCCAGGGACAGATTGAGGAAGCCGCCGTCGTCGCCGAGCTTGACGCCGGTGTTGACCGAACCCTGGTAGTTGGCGCCGTCGCCGGCGTAGTACTTGCCGGCCTGGAACGACAGCTGGGTTTCCTCGGTCTGCTTCTTGAGGATGATGTTGATCACGCCGGAAATCGCGTCCGAGCCGTACTGCGCCGCGGCGCCGTCGCGCAGCACTTCGATGCGCTCGATCGCCGACAGCGGGATCGCGTTGATGTCGGTGCCGGCCGAACCGCGGCCGATGGTCTGCTGTACGTTCACCAGCGCCTGCTGATGGCGGCGCTTGCCGTTGACCAGCACCAGCACCTGATCGGGGCCGAGCGAGCGCAGCGTCGCCGGACGCAGGATGTCGGTGCCGTCGCTGACGAAGGTGCGCGAGAAGTTGAACGAGGGTTCCAGCATCTGCAGGATCTGGCCGATCTCGGTCGCGCCGGTCGCGGTCAGTTCTTCCTTGCCGATCACGTCCACCGGCGCCGCGGTGTCCTCGGCGGCGCGGCCGCGCGCGCGCGAACCGGTCACCTGGACCGCATCGAGCGTCGTCGCCTCGCGGGTGGCCGGCGCCGGCGCTGCGGCGTCCTGGGCGTAAGCGGGGACGAGGGCGCTGGCGGCCATGGCGGCGGCCACGGCCAGCGCCAAACGGTTGCGGTGCACTGAGGGCATGAGTCGTTGTCCTTGCGAAAGTGAGGTGGGCTCCCGTGGCCCGGGCTGAGCCTCACCATTTCTTAACTTTTTCGCAATACGTCGTGTGACTGTGCCGACTATGGCTTTGTGACAGATTTCTTATAACGACGAACCGGCTAATGACCGGTTCAGGCCTGAATGGGTGGGCGGTCACTGAACAGGGCCGGCGGGGCCGTGCCGTGGACCGGCTCGCCAGGCACATAAATTACCCAGGCCGCGCGGCGGATTTCCCCGCTTGCGGCCGACCGGCTCAGCGTTTGCGCGAAAGCCGGCGATCCACCCACAGCAGCCACAGCGCCACCGGCGTGCGCGCCACGAACAAGCCCGCCAGCGCGCCCAGGCTGTTGGCCAACGCGTCGATCGCATCGCCGCTGCGCGAATCGGTCAGCGTGGCCTGGGCGAACTCCAGGCCCACGCCCATCGCGATCAAGCCCGCCACCGCGATCGCCTGCGGCCGCAGCCGCGCGAACAACATGCCCGCGTACGACGACAGCGCCAGGTAGGCGCCGAAGTGTTCGATCTTGTCGAAGTTGGAAAACGGCGGCGGCGGCAGATCGTGCGCCGGCAGCAGGCAGGTCGCGATCACCGTCGCGATCATCGCCAGCCACAAGGCGCACCACAGCAGCGGACGATCGAACTCGCGCAGCAGCGCGCGTGCAGGCACCGCGCTCACAGGCGATAGCTCAGGTCGCCGGCCATGAAGGCGACGCCGAATTCGACGTCCTTCTCAAGCCCCATCACCTGGAAACGCTCGCCCATCTCGCTGGGCAGGGTGAGCTTCTTGACCTCGCTGATGCGGCGCTGCTTCTCGACTTCGTCGCGCAGGCCCTCGATCCGCTGCAGCACCCCGGCCAGGCCGTTGCCGAGCAGGAAGCTGGCCTGCGAGCAGTAGCCGGCCAGATCGAAGCCCGCCGCCAGTCCGGCCTCGGCCAGGGCGGTGAAATCCACCGACGCGGTCAGGTCCTGCAATCCCGGCCACAGCAAGGGATCGCCGTGGATGCGATGGCGGTAGAACGCGCGCAAGGTGCCGTCGCTGCGATCGGGCGAATAGAACTCCGAGCGCGCATAGCCGTAATCGACGAACAGCATCGCGCCGCGGCGCAGGCCGCCGGACACGGCCTGAATCCAGTACGGCAGCTGCGGCAGCAGTTCGGAGCGATAGCCTTCCTCGAACCGCCGCTCCAGCCGGCGTTCGGCCTGGCGCACCGCGTTGGCGAGAAAATCGTCGGCCGGGCGCAGCTCGCGGGCGAAGCGTTCGCCGTCGATGACGATGTGTTCTTCGAACACTTCTTCGTTGTGGATAGCGAAGCGCGGCGTCGGCAGCGCGTCGATCACCTCGTTGGCGAACAGCACGCCTTCCCACTCGTCGCCGAACGGGCCGTCGGGCCATTCCAGCAGATCGAACAACGGCGGCACCAATCGTTCGCGCAGGCGTTCGCGCTGGCGATGGCGCAGCTCCGCGCTCGGCTCCAGGATGGCGTAGCGATCGGGCAGCGCGTCCAGTTCCAGCAGGCGCTTGAGCGCGACCTCGGCGAACGCGCCGGTGCCGCCGCCCAGTTCCAGCAACCGCGCCTGCGGCCCGATCTGCTGCAGCACCGGTGCCACCGATTCGGCCACGCAGGCGGCGAAGATCGGCCCCAGTTCCGGCGCGGTGACGAAATCGCCGCTGGCGCCGAACTTGCTCGCGCCGGCGCTGTAGTAGCCCAGGCCCGGCGCGTACAAGGCCAGCTCCATGAAGCGCGAGAACGCGATCGCGCCGCCGTGAGCGGCGATCTGTTCGCGGATCAGCTGGGTCAGGCGCGCGCTGTGGGCCAGGGCGTCGGCGTCGGGAGGCGGCAGATCGAAGGGTTTCACGTGGCGGCGTTACGCAGGTCGGGAGCAGGCCGCCAGGATAAAGCAGGCTAGCGCTTTGGTACTAAAAACCGCGGTTTTGCCCGGCGTTTAACTCCGGCTGCACTTTATTTTCAACAATCGCGTGCAAGATGGCCGCGCGCATTCCAGCGCCGACATGGAACCGTCCGCATGAGCACCGTCGATCCGGCCGCCGAGCGACGCCGGCAACAAATCGAATCCGGCCCGATGCGCGTGGCGCACCTGCGGCTGTGGAGCTTCGTCGCGGTCTGCGCCGGCTTATGGGGGCTGATGGCTTACGGCATCACCGATGCGATGAACTACGGGCTGACCTCGTCCTACCTCGTGCCCGCCCAGCAGCCGCCCAGCGACACGCCGCCGCTGCTGTGGATGCTGTTCGTCGGCGCGTTCGGCGGCATGATCCTGAGCTTCTTCGTCAACGCCGCGCTGGATTCGGTGTTCGGCCTGTGGGCCGGCACCCAGGCGACCTTCGCCGCCAATCTCACCGGGATGGCGCTGGGCTTCTGGCGCGGCGCCGTCGATCGCTGGCAGCCGCCGCAACGGGTGGGCTTCACCGATCCGCTCAACGGCGCCGTGCAGCCCTGGGACGCCATGACCTGGGCCGGCTGGACCTCGCAATACTGGATGCCGACGCTGTTGCTGCTGATCGCCGCGGCGCTGGCGGCGAGCGCGATGCGCGCCTACCGCAAGCACGCGCTGCGCGAGCGGCGCGCCCGCGAGGCCCTGACCCAGGGCGTGCGCGTGCCGGGCACGATCACCGAACTGCACGACACCGGCGTGGAGATCTACAACCAGCCGCGGATCCGCTTCGTGGTCAAGTTCACCGACCATCTGGGCACCGAGCGCTGGGTGACCAAGACCGGCCTGTTCGATCCGCTGGCGGTGCCGCGGGTGGGCGATGCGGCGCACGTGTGGTTCATCGCCGACGCGCCGGGCGAGCAGGACCGGATCGCGGTCGGTTTCGGCAGCGACGAAGACGCCGACGTGGCCGAACTCACCGCCGGCCGCTGAGCCGCAAAAGCGAAGGCCGCCCGTGGGCGGCCTCGCAACATCGGTTCGATGGTTGCCGCTGGCGACTCAGCGGCGCGGCGCTTCCAGCGCCAGGCCTTCGAAACCGCGCGGCACTTCGCCGTCCACCGCATAGCGGTACAACGCGGCCGAATACACGCTGCCCAGCGCGCTCTGGTACACCGCCAGCGCCAGCAAGGCCAGCACCGTCACCGCGCCGATCAGCACCGCCAGCGCCGAGGACACCAGGCTCAGCACATAGGCCAGGCCGAAACCGGCCGCGCCCAGCGCCAGCATCGCCACGAAGCAGGCCAGGCCGATGCCGGCCATGCCGGCCGCGCTCTCGCCCCAGGTGCGCTTGAACATCGCCACGCTGCGCTTGAGCGCGTCCATCGGCCCGACGTTCTCCGCGACCAGCACCGGCACGACCAGGAAGGTCGCCATCGTCCACGCCGCGCCGAGCGCGCCGCCGATCAGGCGCACGATGAAGTTGTTGTCGCGATCCTTGAGCGCCTTGAGGATCATGCCGACGGTGGCGGCGATGGCCGCGTAGCCGGCGATCGCACCGATGCGCGAACGCGCCGCGTTGAAACCGTCAGCGACGGTGGGATTGCCGCCTTCCAGCCGGATCATCGCCGCGCTGACCAGCGCGCAGTTGCAGAAGATGATCACGAAGTACTGGCAGAAATAAAACGCGAACGCGAACGCCAGCGAGCCGGCGCTGTAACCGTCGGCGAACAGCTTGAAGGCCACCGCCGGGATCATGAAGGTGGCCAGCACCACCAGCACGCAGATCGCCGACACCACCGGGAATATCAACAGCTCCCGGTCCGAATTGAGCACCGAGGCGCTGGCCTTGGCCAACTCCCAGCTGCGGGAAATCTTCTCGAACATCGCCTGCCCCCAGGTCATAAGATCGGGGCATCGTCAAACCTGTGACGGGAATTCGCAAGAGGGTGTGATGTTGGGCGGGGGTTGGGCGCGGCGATCGAAGCCAAGAGCATCGGGGCTGAAGCCCCTCCCACAAAGGCATTCCCGAGCCGAGCGCGAAGCCCCGAAGTCTTTTGTGGGAGGGGCTTCAGCCCCGAAGTCTTTTGTGGGAGGGGCTTCAGCCCCGATGCTTTCCGCTCAGATCGCCGCCGCCCTCAGCGACCGCGCTCGATACACACCCCGACCCCGCGCGCATTGCGGATCGCGCCGGGCTTGCTGAGCTTGAGCCGCACCCGGGCGACCTTGAACTCATCGAGCACGATCGCGGCGACGCGCTCGGCCAGGGTTTCGACCAGGCCGAACTCGGACTGCGCCACGAACCCGGTGATGCGCTCGCACACCGCCGCGTAATCGAGGGTGTCGCCGATCGCGTCGCTGGCGGCGGGCACGCGGTTGTCGAAGGTCATTTCAAGATCGAACACCAGCGGCTGGCGGATGCGCCGCTCCCAGTCGTAGATGCCGATCACGGCTTCGATTTCGAGGCCTTCGATGAAGACGTGGTCCATGGGGGCGGGATTCGGCATGAGGGATTGGCCGTGCGATGCGTAAGAAGTGAAAAACATGCTACCCGCGACGCCGGATTCCGTCGCCGCCGCGAGGTCTTTTGTAGGAGGGGCTTCAGCCCCGATGCCTTTCGCTCAAATCGCCGCGGGGCTTGGCTCCGTGCAAGTGCTTCCAGCACGGAGAAAAAAGCATCGGGGCTGAAGCCCCTCCTACAAAAGCCTTCGCGGCAACGATTAGACCGGATCGAGCAAGGCCATATCCCACCGCGGCGTCACCCGCACCGACGCATCGGCATGCTGCCCCGCCTGCAGGCGCAGCGCGCCAGCGTAGGCGATCATCGCGCCGTTGTCGGTGCAGAACATCGGCCGCGGAAACGCCACCCGGCCGCCGCGCTTTTGCGTCATCGCGGCGAGCTTGGCGCGCAGGCGCGTGTTCGCGCCGACGCCGCCGGCGACCACCAGGGTCTTGCAGCCGGAGGCTTCCAGCGCGCGTTCGCACTTGATCGCCAGCGTGTCCACCACCGCGTCCTCGAAGGCGCGGGCGATGTCGGCGCGGGTCTGATCGGTCTTGTCGCTGTTCTGCCAGGCCAGCAGCACCTGGGTCTTGAGGCCGCTGAAACTGAAATCCAGGCCGGGCCGGTCGGTCATCGGCCGGGCGAACTTGTAGCGGCCCGGGGTGCCCAGCTCAGCCTGCGCCGCCAGTTGCGGGCCACCGGGGTACGGCAGGCCCATCAGCTTGGCGGTCTTGTCGAAGGCCTCGCCGGCGGCGTCGTCCAGGGTCTCGCCGAGCAGGCGGTACTGGCCGATCCGGTCCACCGCGACCAGTTGGGTATGCCCGCCGGACACCAGCAGGGCCACGAACGGCGGCTCGGGCCGGCCCAGCGGGTCGTCTTCCATCAGCGGCGCCAGCAGATGGCCTTCCATGTGGTGCACGCCGACCGCCGGCACTTCCAGCGCCCAGGCCAGCGCGCGCGCGACCCCGGCGCCGACCAGCAGCGCGCCGACCAGGCCCGGGCCGGCCGTGTAGGCCACCCCGTCGATGTCGTGGGTGCCCAGGCCGGCTTCGGCCAGGGTCTGGCGGATCAGCGGCAGCAGCTTGCGCACGTGGTCGCGGCTGGCCAGCTCGGGCACCACCCCGCCGTATTCGGCGTGCAGGGCGATCTGGCTGTAGAGCGCATGGGCGCGCAAACCGGCGTCGGTGTCGTACACCGCCACCCCGGTCTCGTCGCAGCTGGTTTCGATGCCCAAAACCTTCATGGGCGGGCCTTTCGGGCTGCATCGGCCGCCGGTTTCTGGGAGAATGTCGCGTTCATGGAGGTGTATGTTGCACCTTCCGCACGAGCATCGCTATAATGCGCGGCTCTCCCGGTCTGCCGGGCCGGTCCCCGTTAACGAGATTACGTATGCCCAGCGTCAAAGTCCGCGAAAACGAGCCTTTCGAATTTGCCCTGCGCCGTTTCAAGCGCACCTGCGAGAAGGCCGGCGTCCTGGCCGAAACCCGCAAGCGCGAGTTCTATGAAAAGCCGACGCAGGAACGCAAGCGCAAGGCCGCCGCTGCGGTGAAGCGTCAGGCGCGCCGCGCCTCGCGCGACGTCACCAAGCGTCAGCGCCTGTACTGATCGCGCGTTCCGCGTCCGCCAGGCCTAACCTGCCGGCTGTCGCGGAACCACCATCAAGCCGGCCGCGCCTCGGGCGCTGCCGGCTTTTTGCGTTTGCGCTTTAGCCGGGAATCGTGAATGGAGAATCGGGAATCGTGAATGCCCGCTTCACCCAGCGCCGCTCCCAACCCGCAGTGCGATCGCTCTAACGATTCCCGATTCCCCACTCCCCATTCCCGTCAAAAAGCCATGAGCCTCAAGCAACGCCTCACCGAAGACATGAAGGCCGCGATGAAGAGCGGCGACAAGCAGACCCTGGGCGTGATCCGCCTGATGAACGCGGCGCTCAAGCAGAAGGAAGTCGATGAGCGCATCGAACTCGACGACGCCGCGGTGATCGCGATCCTCGACAAGATGGTCAAGCAGCGCCGCGACTCGGTCAGCCAGTACGAAGCGGCCGCGCGCGAGGATCTGGCCCAGATCGAGCGCGACGAAATCGTCGTGATCGAGCGCTATATCCCGGCCAAGATGGGCGAGGCCGAGATCCTGGCCGTGATCGAGCAGGCCATCGCCGAAGTCGGAGCGACCGGCCCGGCCGATCTGGGCAAGCTGATGGGCCCGCTCAAGGCCAAGCTGGCCGGCAAGGCCGACATGGGCCAGGTGTCGGCGCTGACCAAGAAGCGTCTGGCCGGCTGAGTCCGGCCCGGTCCGCCGGCGGATGCGGCGGACCTCGTTATTCCCCGGCGCCGCCTGGCGGCGTCCGGGTTCATCGCCCGCAAGGGCCGCACGACCGGAGGTGCTCCATGAAACGCCGCAATCCCAACGCCGTCTGCTTTCAGGCCGCTGCCTGATCCACTGATCGAAACGACCGACGCCGGGCTCCAGGCCGCTGCCGCGGACACGCCCGAAGCCGTCGATACCGTCGCGCCCGATCCCTCCGATTTCGACCTCGCGCCCTTCCAGGCCGCGCCCGCGCTCGAACTCACCCGTAAACGCCGCAAGGGCTACCCGTCCGAAACCCGCGTCAAACGCGGCCGGCGGCTGGTCCATGGCGACAAGGAACTGGTCGAGAAGCTGGGCCGCAACGATCCATGCCCCTGCCGCTCCGCGCGGAGGTTCAAGGAACTGCTGTCTGCGCGTCGGCCGCCATGACGGTTCGCTGCGCGATGACTACTTTTAGGAACTGATCGCGCGCAATCGTCGATACCCGCGATCGCGCCGCCACGGCGCGATCGCCGCAAAAGCCGGGCATGTCCCGGCTTTTGCGTATCCGACGGGCCGATCGCGCGTCCCGATCACGCATTTGTGCACACATCGCCGACGCATCGCTAACCCGATTTGCGGATACTGAACGCGTCACCCCCGCGACGACGCTCGTACCGCATGCCTTCGAATCCGGATTCCCTGCCCGCGCATCACGACGCTTCACGCCCCGATCCGCCGGCGCCGGACACTGATCGCGCGGGTTCGGGCGCGTCCGAATTCGCCCACGACGCGATGCAGCGCATCCACGCCCTGCAGGCCCGCCTGGAGCAGAGCTGGCCGGGCAAGTTCGCGCAGCGCTTCGTCGATTACGACATCCTGGCGCTGGCCGCGGCGCTGTCGTTCTACACCCTGCTGTCGCTGGCGCCGCTGATCTTGATGGTGCTGTGGCTGACCACCGCGCTCTATCCGTCCGCGCAGGAGGAGTTCTTCCGCCAGATCGGGCTGCTGGCCGGCAGCCAGGTCGAAAGCACGGCGCGGTTGATCGTGGCCAATGCCGAGAACCGCCCGGGCACCGGCTCGTTCGCCGCGCTGCTGGGCACCATCGCGCTGCTGGTCGGCGCCTCGGCCGTGTTCGGGCAATTGCAGGCCGCGCTCAACCGCGTGTTCCGCAGCGACGCCAAGCGCCTGGGCGGGTTGATGGTGTGGCTGCGCAAGCGCCTGCTGTCGTTCGGCATGGTGATCAGCGTCGGCTTCCTGCTGGTGGTGTCGATGGCGGTGCAGGCGGCGCTGCAGCTGTTGATCGCCTATGTGCCCGACCTGCTGCCGGTGTTCGCGGCGGTGGCGTCGTTCGTGCTCTATGCGCTGGTGTTCGCGGCGATGTACCGCTGGCTGCCGGACCGTCCGGTCAGCCGGGGTCGCGCGTTGTTCGGCGGCGCGCTGACCTCCGCGATGTTCATGCTCGGCCGCAGCGCGATCGGGCTGTATCTGGGCCAGGCCAGCCTGGGCACGGCGTATGGGCCGGCCGGCGGCCTGGTGATCATGTTGGTGTGGATGTACTACTGCGCGGTGGTGTTCCTGGTCGGGGCGTTGATCACGGCGATGCTCGACGAGCATGCGCGGGTGCGGCGGCGTTTGGCGCAGGAGCGTAGTGCGGCGGGGTTGGAGGGGTAACTTCGGCTGGGGGCAAATCCCCCGCGCCGGGGGTTTGCGCGACACCAATCTGGCGCCGGGCGCCGCCCCCTTTTGCAAAGGGGGCACCGGTTCTCGCGCCTCTCCAAACGCTGCGCTTCCACCTACCGAGTTCCCCCCCCTTTGAAAAAGGGGGGCCAGGGGGGATTTGCTCTTAGGCCCCAATCGCGGCCGATCCACCCCGCCTCATGGCATCCTAGTCGCCGATCCGCAACGAGTTTCGCGCCGCCCCTCGCAGGCGGCCACCGGCATGGCCCGCATCCCCGACGGCTTCATCGACGACCTCCTCGCCCGCACCGACATCGTCGAGGTGATCGGCGCGCGCGTGCCGTTGAAACGCCAGGGCAAGGAATACTCGGCGCGCTGCCCGTTCCACGACGAGCGCTCGCCCTCGTTCACGGTCTCGCCGACCAAGCAGTTCTATCACTGCTTCGGCTGCGGCGCGCACGGCACCGCGATCAGCTTCCTGATGAACTACGAGCGCCTCGAGTTCCTCGACGCGGTCGATGAGCTGGCCAAGCGCGTCGGCGTGGAAGTCCCGCGCGACACCCGCGCGCGCAACGAAAACTCCGAGACCTCGGACCTGTACGTCGCGGTCGAAGCCGCTCAGCGCTTCTTTCTCAAGCAATACGCCATCAGCGGCAAGGCCCAGGGCTATCTGGACAGCCGCGGCGTCAGCATCGACATCCGCGACCGCTTCGGCATCGGCTACGCCCCCGACGGCTTCAACGGCCTGCGCGATGCGCTGGGCACCGACGATCGGCGCATGAAACTGCTCGAACGCGCCGGCCTGTTCTCCAAGAACGACAGCGGCCGCGTTTACGACAAATTCCGCGACCGGGTCATGTTCCCGATCCACGACCGCCGCGGCCGCGTCATCGCCTTCGGCGGCCGCGTGCTCGACAAGGAAGACGGGCCGAAATACCTCAACTCGCCGGAAACCCCGCTGTTCCACAAAGGCCGCGAACTCTACGGCCTGTGGCAGGTGCGCCAGGCCCACAACAAGATTCCGAAGCTGATCGTGGTCGAGGGCTACATGGACGTGGTCGCGCTGTTCCAGCACGGCGTGGACACGGCGGTGGCGACGCTGGGCACGGCGACCACGCCCGATCACGCCGAGCTGTTGTTCCGCAACGCCGCCGACGTCTATTTCTGTTTCGACGGCGACCGCGCCGGCCGCGGCGCGGCGTGGAAGGCGGTCGAGTCGGTGCTGCCGCGCATGAAGGACGGCCGCCAGGCCTTCTTCCTGTTCCTGCCCGACGGCGAAGACCCCGATTCGCTGGTGCGCAGCGAAGGCGCGGAAGGGTTCGACCGCCGCCTGCGCGAGGCCACGCCGCTGTCGCAGTTCCTGTTCGACTCGCTCGCCGCCGATGTCAACTTGAACACGCTCGAAGGCAAAGGCCGGCTGGCCGAACGCGCCAAACCGCTGCTGGCGCAGATTCCCGACGGCGCCTTCGGCGACCTGATGAAGCAGCGCCTGACCGAGCTGACCGGCGTCGGCGCGCGCGCGTCCTCGCCGGACACGCACGTGCCGACGCAGCGCGCGCACTCGGGCTCGCGTCCGGCGCCGACGCCCAAGCGCTCGCTGGTGCGCAGCGCGATCAGCGTGTTGCTGCAAAAGCCCTCGCTCGCCGCGGCGCTGCAACCGCCCTACCGTTTCGCCGCCTTGCGCCAGCCCGGCATCGAGCTGCTGATCGAAATCGTCGAGGTGGTGCAGCAGCGGCCGGAAATAAGCACCGGCGCGTTGCTGGAACATTTCGCCGAACACGAACAATCCACCGCCCTGCAGAAACTCGCCAGCCAGACCTTGCCCGGCGGTGAGGAAACGCTGCAGCGCGAATTCCTGGACGCGATCGGCCAACTCGAAACCCAGACCGTGGTGCAACGCCTGGACGAGTTGCAGGCGCAGCAACGCGAAGTCGGGCTCGATGACGCCGGCAAGCGTGAACTGCTGACCTTGCTGCAGGCGCGGCTGAGCTCTCCTCGCGCGCCGACTTGAAGCGGCGATATGCGGGCGCTTTGATTTTTCTGTCCCCGCGATTCGGAAAATCTTCGCCCGCTTGCGGCAATTCACCGAAACTGCGCCGACACCCGCGCGCGGTCGCAGACAACCTGCATTCGGGCCACTAGCGTGCACTCCATGCACGGTGCCGCGGCGATCGCCGCCGCGGACCGATCCGACGAGGAGCGCACGCATGGACGTAAAGGAAGCCACCCGGACCATTCAAAACAAACTCGACGACAGCGGCTTTCTCGACGACGTCACCCACGCCGAACTGCGCGACATCAACGGCGTCTTCCGCGATTTGTCGGGGCAGGATGCGCGTCAGGTCTACGACGGACTCAAAGCCGACGGCAAGCTCGACAAGTGGGTCGAGGAAATGAACAGCGGCGGATGGTTCGGCACCGGCGGATTGTCGGCGGGCGAGAAGACCGATTTGTTCAATATGCTGGCGGGAAAGCTGAGCGGCGCGCAATTGGCGGATTTTTCTGGGCATTTGGGCTTCGAAGACGTGATCGCCCTGGGCAAGGCCGTGGCCTCGCACGCCGACGCCAACACCGCCGTGGACTACGTCAAGGCGATGGCGCCGCAAACCACCGCCCACCCGGCGGCGCGCAACGACAGTTCCGCCGGCCGTGGCAGCCTGGGCGCGGAAAACCCGGCGGCGCGCGCGGTCGGCGAGGTACTGGCAAGCATGCCGCCGGCCGCGTTCGGCGCGGCGATCGACGGACTCAAGAGCGACCAGTTGGCCGCGGTGATGAAGACCGCTGCTGGCGTGACGATCAGCTCGCCGGCTCTCAATTACAGCTCCAATGGCGTGCCCTCCGGCGTGGCCATCGACTACGATCCGCGCCTGCTGACCCGCATCCTCGACAACGCCGCCAAGAGCGGCGACTCATCGGCACAAGCCAAGACGTTCCAGGCTGCGTCCGGACAGCTCAAGACGATGCGTGAGAACGTGAGCTTTCCATCGACTTATGTCGATCAGGGCAACGACCTGCGCGCGGTCACCGATGCGATGACCGGCCTGCTGAAGAAGAATCCCTCCGGCATCATGTCCGAACTGGAAAGCAAGCTCGATCGCTACGGCAACAGCCTGATCCCATACACCAGCGAGATGGTTGCGCAGGATCGCGGGCTGGATCTGCGCGAGATCATCGAAGGCCTGAAGACCGGCCCGGTCGCGGGCACGAATTCGGCCGATTACATCGCCGAGCCGGTCGCCGACTCGAGAAACGCCCTCTACTATCCCCATGCGCAGACGCTCGGCTATTTCGTTGGCGCCATCGAGGTCGGCATGAACGAGGAAGCCACCAACACCAAGGCCAAGGGCGATTTGCTGAAGAACGTGTTCGGCACCACCGCCGGCGCGCTCGGAGCGGCGAATCCAGCCGCCGGCGCATTCGGCGCCGCGGCCAACGGTGTCTACGTCGTCGCCGACGATGCGCTGGCCGCGGATATCGCCAGCGGTCAGAAGAACGCGCGCGATGAGCTGCGCGACCGGGCCTATCCGCGCGAAAAGAACAATGCTCCGTACGAGGGCGCGGCGGAAAAGGAATACGACACGGCCGCCAGCCGGGTCGTCAACGCTCATCGCGATTGAAGCGCATATCGGCCGGACCCGCACGCGATCGCGCGCGGGTCCGGTTGGGCATCTACCTGCACTCCCTCAGCCCCACACCTCGCCCATCACCCGGGCGAAATTGCCGCCCAGCACCTTGCCGATGCGCGCATCGCTGTGTCCGCGCTGCGACAACAGCGCGGCGATGATCTCGAAGCGGCGCGGCGTATTGAGGTCGGGAACGAACAGATACACGGTCTCGCTTTCGCCCGGCGCGGAAATGCCCAGCGTGCGGCGTTCGCGGATCGACTCGGCATGCAGTCGCTTGTATTTCTCGGTGAGCTTGACCGGCGAGACGGTGTTGTCGGTGCCGATGCCGACATGGTCCTCGCCGCAGACCTGCAGCGCGTGTTCGATATGCCGCACCACGTCGGCCGCCATCGGCTGGCCGCTCTCGCGCAGGAACGGCATCAGGTAGATGCCGACCACGCCGCCGCCCTGGGCGACCGCGCGCATTTCCGCGTCGGTCTTGTTGCGCGGACGCTCGACCAGCGCCGCGCAGCCGGTGTGGCTGATCAACACCGGCGCTTTCGAGGCGGCGATCGCCTCGGTCGCGGTGCGGCGGCCGCTGTGGGCCAGATCGACCAGCACGCGGCGTTGGTTGAGGCGCTCGATCAGGCTGTGGCCGAACTTGCTCAGGCCGGCGTCGCCGGCCTCCATGCAGCCGTCGCCAGCCAGATTGCGCACGTTGTAGGTCAGCTGCACCGTGCGCAGGCCCATGCGCTGGAAATCGTCGATGCGTTCGAGTTTTTCCCCGATCGGCGCGCTGTCCTGGAACTGATAGACCATGCCGATCTTGTTCTCGCGCCGCGCGCGCTCCAGGTCGGCGCCGGTGCGCACCGCCATGAACACGTCCGGATGCAGGACGATTTCGTTTTCCCAATAGGCGATGTCGCGCATCGCCGCCTCGTAGGCGCCTTCGTACTGCGCGACCGGGCCGACCGTGGTCTGCAGCACGCGCAGGCCGCTGACGCGCGCGTCTTCGACCAGCGCCTTGGACAGCGCTTCACCGGGTTGCGCGTCCTCGCTGCCGATGAAGCCGCAGCCATCGACCACCATCGCCTGCGCATACGGCGGCCATTGCGACGGCGGCGCGGCCGCGCGCAGCGGTGCGGCCCAGCCGCCGGCCAGCGCGCCGGCGCCGGCCAGCGCGCCTTGAATCAGGAACCTCCTTCGGTCGAGCATCGATATCTCCCTGGATGAAACCGTTGCGCCGCAGCGGTCGCGCGGCGCGGCCGCGATCGCGGCGCACTGAATGCAGTCAACGCACTCTAAGCCCCGCAGCGGCCTTGCGAAGCCGTGACTTTCGGGGGGGATCGGCGCGCACCGCGCGCGCTAAGCTCAGGGTCCGTGCGCCGGCGCTGCGGCCGGACGCGATCACCGCACCCTGGGGAGACGACGATGTCGCTGCGCCACGTCCTGACTTTCACCGCGCTGGCGCTGGCTTGCGCCGGCACCGCTCACGCCCGCGACGCCGCCCAGCCCGGCGGCGAGGTCGTCCGCCAGGAACAAGGCAACCGGGTCAGCGAGAACCTCCCGACCATTCCGGCCGAGCTGCTGGAACGCCTCAACCGCTACCAGAACACCCGCGGCGCGAGCTTCGGCGGCTGGACCCACGACGGCTGCCTGCTGATCGGCACCCGCTTCGCCGAAACCGCGCAGGCCCATCGCGTCTGCCAGCCGCTGGGCATGCGCGAGCAGCTCACCTTCTATCCCGAACCGGTCAACAACCTGACCGTGGCGCCGGCGCCGGCCAACGGTTTCGTGTTCGGCAAGGACGTGGGCGGCAACGAGTTCTGGCAACTGCATTACTTCGATCTGGCCACGCGCCAGGTCAGCCTGCTCACCGACGGCAAGGCGCGCAACCAGAATCCGCTGTTCTCGCACGACGGCAAGCAGTTCGCCTACAGCAGCACCGCGCGCAACGGCCGCGACATCGACGTGTGGGTGATGGACTCCGCCACGCGCAAGGCGCGCGCGGTGGTCACCGACGGCGGCACCTGGAGCGCGCAGGATTTCTCGCCCGACGGCAAGCAGTTGCTGGTGATCAAGTTCGTCTCGGCCGGCGAGTCGTATCCGGGCCTGGTCGATCTGGACAGCGGCAAGCTGACCTTGTTCCCGGTCGATGGCGGCAAGGCCTCGATCAGCGATTTCCGTTTCTCCCGCGACGGCCGCGCGGTGTATTTCGTCTCCGACGAACCGGTGGACGGCAAGCCGCAGGAGTTCCGCACCTTGCGCCGGCACGAGCCGTCTACCGGCAAGTTCGAAGTGCTGAGCGCGAACATTCCCTGGGATGTGGACCAGCTGGCGCTGGCCGAAGACGGCAAGCATCTGTTGTTCGTCAGCAACGAAGACGGCGTGGGCAAGCTGCACGTGCTGTCGCTGCCGCAACACAAGGAGATCAAGCTGCCGGCGTTGCCGGTCGGGGTGATCGGCCGCGCCGATTTCTCGCCCGACGGCAAGCGCATCGCGCTGGCGATCAACACCGCGACCTCGCCCAGCGATCTGTACGTGATCGATCTGGCCTCCGCGAAGCTGGCGCGCTGGACCCGCAGCGAAGTCGGCGGGCTGGATTCGACCCGCTTCGTCACCCCGAGCCTGATCCGCTATCCGACCTTCGACACCGTGGACGGCGGCGTGCGGCGCACGATTCCGGCGTTCTACTACAAGCCGGCGCAAGTGCCGGCCGGCAAGAAGCTGCCGGTGGTGATCAATATCCACGGCGGCCCGGAAGGCCAGTCGCAGCCCAGCTTCAACGCCACCGCGCAGTTCCTGGCCAACGAACTCGGCGTGGCGATGCTGGTGCCGAACGTGCGCGGCTCATCGGGTTACGGCCGCACGTACCTGAGCCTGGACAACGCGGAAAAGCGCGAGGATTCGGTCAAGGACATCGGCGCGCTGCTCGACTGGGTGGGCCAGCAGCCAGAGCTGGATGCAAAGCGGGTCGGCGTGTACGGCGGCAGTTACGGCGGCTACATGGTGCTGGCGTCGCTGACCCATTACAGCGACCGCATCCGCGCCGGCGTCGATGTGGTCGGCATTTCCGACTTCACCACCTTCCTCAACAACACCGAAAGCTATCGCCGCGATCTGCGCCGCGCCGAGTACGGCGATGAGCGCATTCCGGAAATGAAGGCGGTGTTCGACCGGATTTCGCCGTTGAAGAACGCCGGCAAGATCGCCTCGCCCTTGTTCGTGGCGCAGGGCAAGAACGATCCGCGCGTGCCGTACACCGAGGCCGAGCAGATCGTGAAGGCGGTGCGGGCGAACGGGCAGCCGGTCTGGTTCCTGATGTTCAACGACGAGGGGCATGGGTTCCAGAAGAAGGCCAATACCGATTATTTCGGTGCGGCGATGATGGAGTTCTGGCAGCGGCATTTGATGGGTGGGGAGTGAGGTTCGCGGCGGCTGGTTAAAAGCAAATCCCCCCTAGCCCCCCTTTTTCAAAGGGGGGAACCGGTCTGGGAGGTGTGTCGGACCGTGAGTCTTCACCGCCGACGAAAATCGGCGCCCACTTTGGAAAAGGGGGCGAGCGCCCGATGCGCTTGGAAGCCGAAACGAACCCACAGCGCGGGGGATTTGCGCGCAACCGCAACAACCGCGCGAAACTTCCGCGATCAGTCGATCTGGCCGATACCGTCCGCCGTCCCGATCACTGAGGTAACCCACGATCACCCGACGCGCGCCCTGGCGATCCGAGTCGAACACGGTGAATCCCGGCACCACCGCCAGATGGGGCCAACCCTATCCGCCCCCGACGAAGTCATTGAACCGTCACGGATTACTGGGGTTTTCCCCAATGGGTAGGCGTGCCGATTCTGGATACTTTGAGTGCCTGCTTCGCATCGATCAGGCACACCCATGACCGACCCGATCTCCGCCGGCCTCGCCCCGCCCCTGCCGCCGCCGCTGGAGCCCGTTCAGCCGGTGCCGACGCCGCGGACGTTGCAGCAAGCCGCGCCGCCGCAGGCACGCGCGCAGGTCGATGGCCTGACGCCGCCGCAGCTCGATGCGCTGCGCGAGCAGGTCGACGCGCTGCCGCTGGCCGAGCGCCAGACGCTGGCCAACGATCTGGCCGGCAAGCTCGACGCGCCGCAGCTGCGCAAGCTGGAAGCCGCGTTCGGCCAGGACACCATCGCCGACGCGGTGGACCGGCGCAGCGGCGCGGACGTGCGCGAGGCCTATGCGGCGCTGCCGCGCGAGGGCGGGCTGATCGACGGCGTGGTCGATACCGTCAAAGGTTGGCTGGGCCTGGGCGAATCCGAATCCGCCGACACCCACGAGATCTCCGCGACGGTGACCAACCCCGACAGCGGGGAGATCAACGACGCGACCTGGACCGTGGACGAGCAGGGCCGGCCGGTGCATGCCGAGGGCACCTTGCGCACCGTGTTCAGCAAGATCGAGCGCAGCGACGCGGAAACCCAGGCGCAACGCACCGCCGCCGACCGCGGCGTGGAAGGCGACCAGGGCGGGCACGTGTTCGGCCATCGCTTCGTCACCGACCAGGGCCTGAAGAACCTGTTCCCGCAGAACGGCAACTTCAACATGGGCGCGTACAAAACCCTCGAAAACGAGTGGGCCGCCTGGGTCGATAAAGGCATGGACGTGCGCATCGACATCGATCTGACCCCGCGCGAGGTCGATCGACCGGACCGGGTTCGCATTTCCTATGACGTGATCGACCCGGCCGACGGCAGCAGGGTTTACGATCAGCGCGTGACGTTCGAAAACCGCGCTGGCCAGCATTACGACCGGGTCGATGGCCCGCAGATGGACGAGTTGATCGCGGCCGACTCCTAACCGACACGCCCTTAAGGCAGGACATGAACAGAGACGAATTGCTCGGCGAAATCGCGCGTTTGATCGTGGTCGATCCCAAGGCCGGCGAACGCCCCTGGGACGGCTATTCGCTGATCGCCTGGTACGGCGAAGGCATCAGCCGCCTCAACGGCTTCCGCTACGACAAAGGCCAGCCGGGCGAACCGCTGACGCCGGCGAGCGTGGAGATCGAGAACCGCCTGGAAGAGCTGCGCCGCGTCACCCATACCAAGGACAAGGCGCCGTGGCGGGTGTGCATCGTGCGCATCAACCGCGAGGCGGCGGAAGTGGCGATCGATTTCGAATACGAGGAACCGGGCAAGTGGTATGTCACGCCCGACAGCGCGGCCGACATTGCCGAGCGGGTACGGCCAATTTAAAAGGTGCAATGCCACTCAATCCACCGAAGCGAAGAACTTCGGTGGTTTTTCCGCCTGATGCGCAGAGGCTGACGAGCTTCGGTGGTTTTGCCGCCTGATACGCAGAGGCTGACGACCTTCGGTGGCTTTACCGCCTGATGTGCGCAGGCTGACGACCTTCGATGGTTTTGCCGCCTGATATGCGCAGGCTTCGGACGCGACGCTTGCGTACCTGACTTCGGTTGACCCCCGCCCTGCAGCCATCCTCCAAGCCTGCAAAGCGATCCAATACACTCCCGCGCCCGGCACCCTCACGCCCGCCCCAAACTCGCCGCCACGTTCCGCCATGGACCGGGCCGCGCGCGCCGGCCAGAATGAGGCTCAGGCCCGCATCGCCGCGCGCTCACTCACCACCGCCGCGGCCCTGCGCCCTTCCCTGTTTGCGAGGCGCCGATCGATGTCGTGGCTCAAACGTTTGCGCGTGGACGGTTTCACCCTGGCCCTGCTGGGCGCGGTCGCCCTGGCCTGGTGGTTTCCGCTGCAGGGCGCGGCGGCACGCGGGCTGGACGACTTCACCAACATCGCCATCGCCGCGCTGTTCTTCCTGCACGGCGCGCGGCTGTCGCGCGAGGCCATCGTGGCCGGCGCCCTGCACTGGCGTTTGCACCTGGTGATTTTCGCCAGCACCTTCATCCTGTTTCCGCTGCTGGGCCTGGCGCTGAAGCCGTTGTCGGGCCATTGGCTGACGCCTGAGCTGTATCTGGGTTTGCTGTTCCTGTGCACGCTGCCATCGACCGTGCAGTCCTCGATCGCGTTCACCTCGATGGCAGGCGGCAACGTCCCGGCGGCGGTGTGCAGCGCGTCGGCGTCGAGTTTGCTCGGCGTGTTCCTGACCCCGCTGCTGATGAGCGCGCTGGCCGGCTCGCACGGGGCGATGGCGAATCCGGGCGAGGCGATCGGCAAGATCATGCTGCAGCTGCTGGTGCCCTTCGTCGCCGGCCATCTGCTGCGGCGCTGGGTCGGCGGCTGGGTCGAACGCCAGCGCGCGGTGCTGCGTTACACCGACCAGGGCACGGTGCTGCTGGTCGTGTACACCGCGTTCGCCGCCTCGGTCAGCAGCGGCCTGTGGCAGAGCACGCCGGTGCAGGCGTTGTATGTGGTGATCGGCGTTTGCGCGCTGCTATTGGCGGTGGTGATGGTGGCGACGACGTTCGCCGCGCGCCGGCTCGGGTTTTCGCGCGAGGACGAAATCGCGATCGTGTTCTGCGGTTCGAAGAAGAGCCTGGCCACGGGCGTGCCGATGGCGAAGATTCTGTTCGCGAGCAGCGCGCTGGGGGCGATCGTGTTGCCGGTGATGATTTTCCATCAGATTCAGTTGATCGTTTGCGCGAGCATTGCCAGGCGGTATGCGCAGCGCGCGACCACGGCGCCTGCGCTGGAAGAAGCCGCGGACTAACCCGCCCACCAATCCCAACCCGAAGGATTCCCCCCTTTGAAAAAGGGGGGCCAGGGGGGATTTGCTTTTGCTCTGCGCTTCGCGCCAAAAGCAAATCCCCCGCGCTACGGCTCTTCACTTCGAAACGAAACTTGCGCCGGGCGCTCGCCCCCTTTTTCAAAGGGGGCAAATTTACGCGTGAAGATCAAAGGCAGCCCTCACCGCGCGTCCTTCACCACCTCGCCGCCCTTGATCACCACCGGCACCGATTCAAGCAACTTCACATCCGCGGTCGGATCCCCCGCCACCGCGATCAAATCGCCCCATCGCCCTTTCTCGACGATACCCACATCGCTCCGCCCCAACGCCTCGGCCGCATTCGAAGTCGCGCTCTGGATCGCCTGCGCCGCGCTCATCCCGTAACGCGTCATCACCGCGAACTGCCGGCCGTTGAGGCCATGCGGATACACGCCCGAGTCGGTGCCGTAAACCATCTTCACCCCGGCGGCATGCGCGCGACGAAAGTTCTCGCGCTGAATATCGGCGACCTCGCGATCCTTGCGCAGATTGTCTTCGAGCACGCCGTTCTTCTTGCCCTCGGCCTGGGTGTAATCGGTGTTGTAGATATCCATCGACAACCAGGTGCCGTGCTGCTTGGCCAGACGAATGCCTTCATCGTCGATCAGGCTGGCGTGCTCGATGGTGTCGATGCCGGCGCGGATCGCGTCGCGGATGCCGCTGGCGCCGTGCGCGTGCGCGGCCACGCGCAGGCCCCACTGATGCGCTTCCTCGGCGATCGCCTTCATTTCCTCATAGCTCAGCTGCTGCTGGCCCGGTTCGGTATTGCGCGAGAACACGCCGCCGGTCGCGCAGATCTTGATCACCGTCGCGCCGTACTTGCGCAGCTCACGCACGCGCTGGCGGCCCTGCTCGGGCGTGTCGGCGTTGTACGGGCTCTTCTGCGCCATCGACGGCGGGAAGAAGGTCGAGTCGCAATGGCCGCCGGTGGCGCCGAAGGCGTAGCCGGCGCCGACGATGCGCGGGCCAGGGAGTTCGCCTTCGTCGATAGCCTGGCGCAGGCCGATGTCGTTCCAGGCGTCGGAGCCGACGTTGCGGATGGTGGTGAAGCCGGCGTCCAGCGTCTGCCGCGCGTGCTTCACCGCGAGCATCGACCAGAAGCGGTCGCCGAACTGCAGATAGGTGTAGCCGCCGTAATGGGGATCGGAGTCGATATGCGTGTGCATGTCGATCAAGCCCGGCAGCAAAGTCATGCCGGGCAGATCCAGGCGCTTGGCCGCGGCCGGCGCGGCGTCGCCGACGCGGCCGACTTCGACGATGCGGCCGTCGCGGATCAGCACCTGCGGGCGATCGATGAGTTTGCCGCTGCGCGAATCGAACAGCTTGGCGGCGGTGACCACCAGTTCGCGCGGCGGCGCGGCCTGCGCGTCTTGCGCCTGCGCCGCGAACGCGCTCGCCAGCGGCAGGAGCGCCGCGACGAAATGAAGGATCGGTTTCCTCATCGACAGCCACTCCCCGGATTTTTGGACGACGGTGCCCGGCGCCGTTGCGGCGCGGGCGATCAACGCATCGGCAGCAGTTCGAACGCCGCCGCCGGCTGCAGCGCAGACAGCAGCCAGTGGTCGATCATCAGAAAAGCGAACAACGCCATCAAGTAGACGATCGAGTAGTTGAAAACCCGCATCGCATAGAGTTCATCCGGCGGGTCCATCAGCTTCCAGGCGTAGTAGAGGAACACCGCGCCCAGCACCAGCGCGCCGCCCAGGTAGAACAGGCCGCTCATGCCCACCGCCCACGGCAGCACGGTCACCGCGACCAGCAGCACGGTGTAGAACAGGATCTGCCAGCGCGTGTATTGCACGCCGTGGGTGACCGGCAGCATCGGCACCATCGCGCGGGCGTAGTCGGCGCGGCGGAAGATCGCCAGCGCCCAGAAATGCGGCGGCGTCCACACGAAGATGATCAGCACCAGCAGCAGCGCATGCGCCCAGTCCCATTCGCCCTGCATGCCGGTGACCGCGGCCCAGCCCAGCAGCGGCGGCGCGGCGCCGGCGACGCCGCCGATGACGATGTTCTGCGGCGTGGCGCGCTTGAGGAAGACGGTGTAGATCACCGCGTAGCCGATCAGCGAAGCGAAAGTCAGCACCGCGGTGACGATGTTGACCCACAGCACCAGGATCAGCATCGAGGCCGCGGCCAGGATCAGCGCGAACACCAGCGCCTGCGTCGGCGTGACTTGGCCGGCGACGATCGGCCGCCACGAGGTGCGCGCCATCTTCGCGTCGATGCGCGAATCCAGCAGCTGGTTGATCGCCGCCGCCGAAGAGGCGGCCAGCCAGATGCCGAGGAAACCCAGGATCGCCTCGCGCGCCGGCGGCCAGCCCGGCACGGCCATGAACATGCCGACGATCGCGGTGAACACGATCAGCGCGACCACGCGCGGCTTGGTCAGCGCCCAGTACTGTCTGGCGGTGGGACGGCTGGGTGCGTTCATCACGGCTCCGGTGTGCGCAGGCGCGCGAGCAGGGACACCAGCGCGAACAGCAGCAGCGCGGCGCCGCCGTTATGCGCGACGGCGACCGCCAGCGGCAGGCTCAGCTTGACGTTGGCGATGCCCAGGCCCACTTGCAACAAGGTCAGCGCACCCAGCAGCGTGGCCCAGCCGCGCATGCCCGGCGTGCGCAGCAGCTTGACCGTCAGGCCCAGCAGATAGACGAAAACCACGCCGGCCATGACGCGATGGGCGAGCTGGATCGCGATGCGCGCCTCGCCGTCGAGAATGCCGCCTTCGTAGTCCACGCCGATGCCGCGCCAGAGCACGAAGGCTTCGCCGAAGTCGTGACGCGGCCACCACTGGCCGACGCAGGTCGGGAAATCGTTGCCGCAGGCCAGCGCGGCGTAGTTGGCGCTGGTCCAGCCGCCGAGCGCGATCTGCACGCCGAGCACGGCGATGCCGAACATGATCAGGCGGCGCACGCTGGCTGCTTCGGCGAGCCGGATCGGCTGGTCGGTGGCGCGCCAAGCGGTCCACACCAGCAGTGAGAACGTCAGTAGGCCGCCGAGCAGATGGCCCATCACCACGATCGGCTTGAGCAGCCAGGTCACCGTCCACATGCCCAGCAGGGCCTGGAAGATGATCACCGCCAGGGTCAGCGCGGACACCCGCGACAGATCGGTATTGCTCCAGCGCGCGGCGGCGGCCAGCAGGATGCCTTCGCCGAGGATCGCCAAGGCCGAGGCGGCGACGTGCTGGCCCTTCATGTACAGCGGGATCGCGATCGCCACCACCAGCGCGGCCGCGGCGATCTGCGCCATGCCCTTGCCGCGCCGGCGCGCCGACACCAGCGCCAGGGTCAGCACCAGCACGCCCAGCAAGCCGGCGATCATGCGATGGAATTGTTCGCGCCAGGCCTTGTGCACTTCCACCGGACGGATCGCGGTGGCGGCATGGTCGGTGATCTCGTGCGCGGTGGTCGGCCACGCCGCGCGGCCGTAGCAGGTCGGCCAGTCCGGACAGCTCAGGCCGGCGTTGGACAGGCGCACGAAGGCGCCGAACACGATCACGCACAGCGCCAGCGCGACGGCCAGCCACGCGATGCGGTGGAAATTCTTGTACAGGCCCGAGGCGTTCAGGCCGGTCATGCTGGTTACGCTCATTCGAAAACTCTTTCCTGCTCGATGCCTGCGATCCGGCGACGGCGCCGCCGCGCCGGCCCGCCGATCACATCAGTTTCAGCAGCTTGGCGAGGTCCGCGCGCAGGCCGCCCGGATCGAAGCCGGGAGGGTAGCGCAGAATCACGAAGCCGTTCGGGTCGATCACATACACCGGCAGCCCGGCCGGGTCGTCCACCCGCGGCAGGCGGGCGAGCAGTTCGGGCGAGCGCTCCAGCACGCGCAGCGAGGCCGGACGCGCCGCGCCGGCCGGCGGTTCGCCCAGCCACAGCACCTCGACATGGTCCGCGTCCTTGCCGAACAGCTGCCAGACCGTGTCCAGCTGCCGCGACAATCGGACGCACAGGCGGGCGCAGCCGGGCTGCGGCGCGACCAGAATGCGCCAGACCCGCGCCTGCGGGTTCCAAGCATACGGCGCGCCATCGGCTCCGCGCAGTTGCAGCGCGCGCAGGTCGGGCTTGGGATCGAGCAGCTCGCCGTGCTGGCGGGTCACCGCCGGATGGTGATCGGTGAAGCGCATGATTCCGGCGATCAGCATCGGCACGAAGAAGAACGCTGCGATCAGGACCAACACCAAACGATTACGGTTGCGCTGCCGATTAGACTCGGAGTCCAACGCAGAACCCGCAGAAGCGGCGCCAGGCTCCCGAGGAGCAGCGTCGGAATTCCGAAGAGCGCCGCCGGACTTCCGGGAAGCGGCGCCGGACTCGCGAGGAGCGCCACCAGGGCCCGAAGCGCCGGCACCGGAGTTGGAAGTATCGGGATCGGTCATGGGCGGTCTGACTCGTTGCGGGGCCGCTTGCGGCGGAAGGTGAGGATCAGGGCGGTGACCAGCACCGCGGCGGCGAGCGCGAACCACTGCAGCGAATATCCGCGATGTTGCTGCGGCGGCAGGGTATTGGCCAGCAATTCCAGATCGCGCTCATAGCCGAGCTTGAGCGCCGGGTCCAGCCGCAGCACCCGCGGCGCCAGCGGCGCGCTCAGGCCAGTTTCGCGCGCGATCACAGCGGTATCGACCCGGGTCAGCAGCCAGCCCTCGCCTTCGCGGCCGATGCCGGCGCCCAGGGCGATGCCGGTGGACGGCGGCGCGGTCAGCAGGCCGCTGAGCGCGAGTTCGCCGTCGGGGCGGGCGATCGCCGGCAGCTTGCGGTCGCCGGCCAGCGGCAGCCAGCCCAGATCGACCAGCAGCGGCGCACCCTGGTTGGGCAGGAAGATGCGATAGGCGCGCACGCCGGCGCGACCGCCGCGCTGCTGGTTGTCCAGCAGCAGCGCGCCGCGCGGATCGAACCGGCCCAGGCCCGAGGCCCAGTCGTAGGCGTGCGCGCGCTTGGCGTCGGCGGCGATCGACAGCGGGCGGGCGATGCGTTCGCTCATCACCGCCGCGGCGGCATCCAGCATGCCCTGCTTCTCGACCGCGCGCCGCGCCTGCCACAGGCCCAGGTGCACGAACAGCGCGATCACCGCCAGCGCCAGCGCCCAGCCGAACCAGCGTCCGCCGCGGCGGCTCACGGCGCGTGGCCGCCGCAAGCGCGGGCGAACTGCGATAATCCGCGCATCGCATCCGCGCGCCCGCTGCGCGCACCCGAGGAGGCCGCGATGAACGAATCGCTGAAGATCTTGCTGGTTGTCGCCTTCCTGATCGTCATTCTGTGGAACCTGGGTGCCGGGCTGTATTACATGCTGGTGGACAAGGGCCAGAGCAAACGCACCGTCAATGCCCTGACCCGCCGTATCGTCCTGTCAGTCGCGTTGATTCTGCTCGTGATCCTGGCGATCTACATGGGCTGGATCACACCGCATGGCGTGGGGTCCAATCCGCATTGACGCCGGCTGGCCGGGGTTGGCTGGCTGATGGCGTGGATGTGGCGCGGACTGCGGACTACGAGTGGCGGTAGCCGACGCCGGTAATGCGTCCGAGTAACAGCTTACGCGCCCCGAAGCCGACGACCTGCAACGACGACGCCTCTTACAAGACCGTCATTCCCGCGAAGGCGGGAATCCAGCGACTTCAAGCGTTCTCGCACGAAAGGCCCTAGATTCCCGCTTTCGCGGGAATGACGTCCTTGTAGTTACGCGAATGACCTTGTGGCTACGCGCAAACCCATACGCGCAAGCCTAAAGCGCTCTCTACAACCTCGGCCCAGACCAAGCGTCTGCGCCGCCGCCACCCAACCACCCGCCTTAAAAACGAAAGGCCGGCAGCGCCGGCCCTCGTTCTGCTTTGCCGATCCTGTCGCCGCGCTTACAGCACGTACACGAACAGGAACAGGCCCAGCCAGACCACGTCCACGAAGTGCCAGTACCAGGCCACCGCTTCGAACGCGAAATGGTTGTCCTTGTCGAAATGGCCCTTCAGGCAACGGAACCAGATGATCGCCAGCATCAGCGTACCCAGGGTCACGTGCAGACCATGGAAGCCGGTGAGCATGAAGAAGGTCGAACCGTAGATGCCCGAACCCAGGGTCAGGTTCAGCTCGGTGTAGGCGTGGATGTACTCCTCCGCCTGGAAGAACAGGAAGGTGCAGCCCAGCAACACGGTGATGCCCAGCCAGAACAGCAGCGCCTTGCGGTGACCGCCCTTGAGCGCGTGGTGCGCGGCGGTGACCGTCGAGCCGGAGGTCAGCAGGATCAGGGTGTTGAGCAGCGGCAGGCCCCAGGCCGGGATGGTCTGGTAGCTGCCGCCGACGCCGGCCGGGCCGCTGCTCGGCCAGGCCGCGCTGAAATCCGGCCACAGCAGGGCGTTGGTCATCACGCCGTCGCCGTCGCCGCCGAGCCACGGCAGCGCGAACTGGCGGGCGTAGAACAGCGCGCCGAAGAACGCCGCGAAGAACATCACTTCCGAGAAGATGAACCAGACCATGCCCATGCGGAAGGACACGTCCACCTGCTTGTTGTAGTGGCCGCGCACCGATTCGCGAATCACATCGCCGAACCAGCCGAACAGCACGCCGATCAGGAACGCGATGCCGACGAAGAAGGTGGGCTTGCCCCAGCTGACTTCGTTGAGCCAGCTGGCGACGCCGATCATGGTCGTGAACAGACCGATCGAACCGAGGAACGGCCAGCGGCTGCTATGCGGGACGTAATAGATGTTGGCGTCTGGCGTGTGAGCGTGGGCCATGGCGGCGTTCCGTAATTAAGTGGTGCTGAGCCAGCTCACGGCGCGGCCAGCGGCGAGGACGGCGTCTTGGAGACCGCGCCTTGCTGCAGCCGTGCGGTGAGCACGTCGTTCTTGAAGAAAGTGTAGGACAAGGTGATGGTTTCCACGTCGGCCGGAAGGTTCGGATCGACGATGAAACGCACCGGCATCTCGCGCACTTCGCCGGCCTGCAGGGTCTGGGCGGTGAAGCAGAAGCATTCGGTCTTGTTGAAATAGCCCGACGCGCGCGCCGGCGCCACCGAGGGCGAGGCGCTGCCGACGATGGCGCGGTCGGTGGCGTTGCGGGCGTGGTAGGTGGTCTCGTACTGCTCGCCCGGACGCACCTTCATGCTGAGCTGGTTGGGCTTGAAGTCCCAGGGCAGCTTGGAATTGACGCTGCCGTCGAACTGCACCGTGACCATGCGATCGGACACCGCGTGCCCGCCGCGATCGGCTTCGGCCACGCCGCGTTCCAGGCGGATGCCGAACACCTTCTCGCAGGCGATGCGGTACATCGGCACCAGCGCGAAGGTGAAACCGAAAGCGCCCAGCGCGACGAAGACCATGATCTTGGTCATCTTCGGACTGGCCTGCTTGCGCGCCTGATCGAGGTCGCGCTGGGCGAGCTCGCGCGAGGCGTCGTCGTGCTGCGGGCCGGACGTGTTCACTTGCCCATCCCGCCGACCACGCCGGCGACGATGAACAACACGTACACCGCCACCGCGGCCAGCCCGAACCACAGCGCGGTGCGGCGCGCGGCCGAACGGCGTTGGGCGAGATCGTGCTGGTCGCTGGGCTGGTTCATGGTCTCCGTCTCCGGGGCCGCGCCGCGATCGTCACCGACCGCCGCGCATGCCGCCGCGCCTGGATCAGTGAGTGATGTCGCCGTGGGCCAGATCGCCGTCGCGGATGACCGGCGGCGTGCCGAAGGTGTGGTGCGGCGCCGGGCTCGGCAACGTCCACTCCAGGCCGCGCGCGGCTTCCCACGAACGCGGCTCGGCCTTGGCGCCGGCGAGCTTCGAGTGCAGCAGGATGCCCAGCATCATGAACGGCGTCAGGAACATGCCGAACGCACCGATCGAGCTGACCAGGTTCCAGTCCGCGAACACCACGTTGTAGTCCGGGATGCGGCGCGGCATGCCGGCCAGGCCCAGGAAGTGCTGCGGGAAGAACAGCAGGTTGACGAAGATCATCGTCCACCAGAAGTGGATCTTGGCCGCCGTCTCGTTGTACATGCGGCCGGTCCACTTCGGCCACCAGTAGTAGACCGCGGCGATGATCGAGAACAGCGCGCCGGTCACCAGCACGTAGTGGAAGTGCGCGACCACGAAGTAGGTGTCGTGGTACTGGAAGTCGGCCGGCACGATGGCGAGCATCAGGCCGGAGAAACCGCCGATGGTGAACAGGATCACGAACGAGATCGCCCACAGCATCGGCGCCTCGAACGAGATCGAGCCGCGCCACATGGTGGTGACCCAGTTGAACACCTTCACGCCGGTCGGCACCGCGATCAGCATGGTGGCGAACATGAAGTAGATCTCGCCACCGAGCGGCATGCCGACGGTGAACATGTGGTGCGCCCACACGATGAACGACAGGAAGGCGATCGACGCGGTCGCGTAGACCATCGCCTGATAACCGAACAGCGGCTTGCGGCTGAAGGTCGGGATGATCTCCGACACCACGCCGAACGCCGGCAGGATCATGATGTAGACCTCCGGATGCCCGAAGAACCAGAAGATGTGCTGGAACATCACCGGGTCGCCGCCGCCGGCCGCGTTGAAGAACGAGGTGGCGAAGAACTTGTCGGTCAGCAGCATCGTCACCGCGCCGGCCAGCACCGGCATCACCGCGATCAGCAGGAAGGCGGTGATCAGCCAGGTCCAGCAGAAGATCGGCATCTTCAACAGGTCCACGCCCGGGGCGCGCATGTTGAGGATGGTGGCGATGACGTTGATCGCGCCCATGATCGAGCTGATGCCCATCATGTGGATGGCGAAGATGGCGAAGGCGACGTTGTTGCCGCCCTGCAGCGACAGCGGCGGATACAGTGTCCAGCCGCCGGCCGGCGCGCCGCCGTCCAGGAACAGGGTCATCAGCAGCAGGGTGAAGGCGAACGGCAGGATCCAGAACGACCAGTTGTTCATGCGCGGCAGCGCCATGTCCGGCGCGCCGATCTGCAGCGGGATCATCCAGTTGGCCAGGCCGACGAAGGCCGGCATCACGCCGCCGAAGATCATCACCAGCGCGTGCATGGTGGTCATCTGGTTGAAGAACTCGGGCTTCACGAACTGCAGGCCCGGTTCGGCCAGCTCGGCGCGGATCACCACCGACATGCCAGCGCCGATGATGAACATCACGAAGCTGAAGATCAGGTAGAGCGTGCCGATGTCCTTGTGGTTGGTCGAGAAGAACCAACGCTCGATGAAGCCCTGTTTGTGGGCGTGATCATCGTGGTGATCGGCGACGGGATGCGTGGCTGCCATGGCCTACCTCTGATTAATGCTTGACGATCAACCCGCGGTCGCGGCGCCCTTCGGGGCGGCGACCGGGGCGTCGGAATTCGGGGTGCTCGCAGCGGCCGGAGTCGCCGCGGCGGCTCCGGTCGGAGCGGCGGCAGGCGCAGCAACCGGGGTCGCCGGCGCGGCAGGTGCAGCAGCGGGCGCCGGCGGCGCGTTCTTGGCCTTCTGCTCGGCCAGCCACTGCTGGTATTCGGCCTTGGGCACCGCGCGCACGACGATCGGCATGAAGCCGTGGTCCTTGCCGCACAGCTCGGCGCACTGGCCGCGGTAGATGCCCGGTTCCTTGATGTCGGTCCAGGCCTCGTTGACGATGCCCGGGATCGCATCCTGTTTCCAGCCCAGGGCCGGCACCCACCAGGCGTGGATCACGTCGTCGGCGGTGATGACGAAGCGGATCTTGGTGTCGGTCGGCAGGACCAGGACGTTGTCCACGTCGAGCAGGTAGTGCTCGTGGTCGGCCTGGGTGACGTGCTTGCCGCTCTGGCGCAGCTGGTCGCTCTTGCGGTCCAGGCGGCTGGTGAAGGCCACGCCCTCGCCCAGATAGTCGTACTTCCACATCCACTGGTAGCCGGTGACCTTGACGGTCATGGCCGAGTCGCGGGTGTCGTACATCTTGATGAGCTTGCTGGTGGCGGGGAACGCCATCAGCACCAGCAGCACCACCGGCACGACCGTCCAGACGATCTCCAGCTTGGTGCTGTGGGTGAAGTCCTTGTCGGGCACCGCGCCCTTGGACTTGCGGAACTTGAACATGGCCACGGCCATCGCGCCGAAGACCAGGATGCCGATCACCACGCAGATCCACAGCGCGAGCTGGTGAGCCGAGTAGGCGTTCATCGATTGGGCGGTGACACCTTTGCCCATATTCAGCTGCCACGGCTTAGGGTCCGCAGCCTGAGCGAACGCAATGACTGGCAGCGCCATCGAGGCGATGCCTGCTGCCCACTGCTTGAAACGACCGGCTTTCATCAGTTCGAGCCCCGAAAAATCAGTGTGGTGATCTAACGCGCTCCGCGGGCTGCCTCAGCTCCCGGCACTGGCCGCGCCGACCAGGGCGAGGGACATGCGGGGGGCTAGAGGTGGCTGGCGAGCCCTGACCGGGCCCATCACGCCAGCATCGGCGCTACGGATAACCGAGAAATGGTAGCGGCCGCCCCGTCCTGCGGCAACCCGCCACTTGCGTCGAGCTTGCCGGAGCGGAAGCGCCCGGCGGCAGAAACGACGCGGTTTTCGCCCGATCGACGTCCGTTGTACAGCATGGCGGAGCGCGCGTCGCAAACGTGACCGGTGCAAGTTCCGGTGGCGATCGGCGCAGTCTTGGCGCGCCGATGCGACCTTGCCGAGCCGGTCGGTTCGCGCATCCGCCGCCGGTTCCGGGCCGCCCTTGCGCCGGCCGGCGTGCCGCCACCCTACTCCCGCGCACGGCGCGGCCGCCCCGCAGCCGGCCGAAAAAGAGCAGATGGCGCCCGAGATAAAGCTCTAAAATGGCGGACTTCCCACCCCTGTCCCGGGTCCGATGTCCACCAACGCCTCCTCCGCCGTCGCCAGCGACGGCCCGCCGCCGCGCCCTGGCACCCCGCCGCCGCACGCGATGATCAGCCCCGAACTGCCGCCCGCGCCCGAGGGCGCGCGCGCCGCGCTCACCCGCGGCTGGGTGCGCGACGAAGCCGAGCACGTGCGCTATCTGCTCGAACTCGCGCGCCTGCCCGACGCCGACCGCGACGCCGCCCAGGCCACCGCGGCCGATCTGGTCAAGCGCGTGCGCGCCCGCGCCCAGGATCAGGGCGCGATCGAAGCCTTCATGCGCCAGTACGACCTGGGCAGCGACGAAGGCGTGCTGCTGATGTGCGTGGCCGAGGCCCTGCTGCGCATTCCGGATCAGGACACCGCCGACAAGCTGATCCGCGACAAGCTCGGAGAAGCCGACTGGAAGCGGCATCTGGGCCAGTCGGACTCGGTGCTGGTCAACGCCTCGACCTGGGGCCTGATGCTGACCGGCAAGCTGGTCGATCTGGCCGACGACACCAAGCGCGACGTCCACAACGCCTTCAAGCGCCTGGTCGGCCGCGTCGGCGAGCCGGTGATCCGTCTGGCCGTGCGCCAGGCGATGCGGATCATGGGCCACCAGTTCGTCATGGGCCGCACCATCGGCGAGGCGCTGTCGCGTTCGAAGAAGGGCGACAACGCCAATTACCGTTATTCCTTCGACATGCTCGGCGAAGGCGCGCTGACCACCAAGGACGCGCTGCGTTATCTGCAGGCGTATCGCGACGCGATCCATGCGATCGGCAAGAGCGGCAACTACAAGAACGCCGACGTGTTCGCCACGCCGTCGATCTCGGTCAAGCTCTCCGCGCTGCATCCGCGCTACGAGCACGCCAAGCGCGAGCGCGTGTTCGCCGAACTCATCCCGCGCGTGCTGGAACTGGCGCAGCTGGCCAAGGGCTACGGCATCGGTTTCACCATCGACGCGGAAGAAGCCGACCGCCTGGAGATGTCGCTGGACGTGATCGCCGCGGCGTACAGCGACAAGTCGCTGGACGGCTGGGAAGGCTACGGCCTGGCGATCCAGGCCTATCAAAAGCGCGCGCCGGAAGCGATCGACTTCATCGCCGAGCTCGCCCGCAAGACCGGCCGCCGCATCCCGGTGCGCCTGGTCAAGGGCGCGTACTGGGACAGCGAGGTCAAGCGCGCCCAGGTCGATGGCCAGGCCGGCTATCCGGTGTTCACGCGCAAGCCGAACACCGATGTGTCCTACCTCGCGAACGCGCGGCGCATGCTCGAAGCCAGCGACGCCATCTACCCGATGTTCGCCACCCACAACGCGCAGACCATCGCCACCATCCACCGCCGCGCCAAGGCCATGGGCCGCGAGCAGCACTTCGAATTCCAGAAGCTGCACGGCATGGGCGACGACCTGTACGCCGAAGTGATCCCGGCCGACCGTTTGAACGCGCCCTGCCGCGTGTACGCGCCGGTGGGTTCGCACGAGGACCTGCTGCCTTACCTGGTGCGCCGCCTGCTGGAAAACGGCGCCAACTCCAGCTTCGTCAACCGCATCACCGACGAAGCCATCGCGATCGACGACCTGATCCAGGATCCGGTCCAGACCGTGTCCGCCTTCGACAGCATCCCGCATCCGCGCATTCCGCTTCCGGCCGATCTCTACCGCAGCTTCGGCTTCGACAGGACCAATTCCATGGGCGTCAATCTCGCCAACGATCAGCAACTGCAGACCCTCGCCGAGCAAGTCAACGCCGCCGCGACCGCCGACTGGCGCGCCACGCCGCTGGTACCGGGCGCGAGCGCGACCGGTCCCGACATCGCCGTGACCAACCCCGCCGACCGCCGCGAAATCGTCGGCCAATGGAAGGCCGCCGACAGTGCCACGGTCGAGCTGGCGCTGAAGAACGCGGTCGCCGCGCAGGAGTCGTGGGACACGATGCCGGCCGCCAGCCGCGCCACCATCCTCGAACACGCCGCGACTCTGCTGGAAGAGCGCATGCCGCAATACATCGCGCTATGCACCAAGGAAGCCGGCAAGACCATCCCCGACGGCGTCGCCGAAGTGCGCGAAGCGGTCGATTTCCTGCGCTACTACGCGGCCCAGGCACGCAAGCTGTTCGCGCCCGAAGCCCTGCCCGGCCCGACCGGCGAATCCAACACCCTGCACCTGTCCGGGCGCGGCGTGTTCGTCTGCATCAGCCCGTGGAACTTCCCGCTGGCGATCTTCGCCGGGCAGATCTCCGCCGCGCTCGCCGCCGGCAACAGCGTCATCGCCAAGCCGGCCGAACAGACCAATCTGATCGGCTACTACGCGGTCAAGCTGCTGCACGAAGCCGGCGTGCCCGAAGCGGTGCTGCAGTTCCTGCCCGGCGACGGCGCCACCGTCGGCGCGGCGCTGACGAAAGACCCGCGCGTGGCCGGCGTGGCCTTCACCGGTTCCACCGACACCGCGCGCGCGATCAACCGTTCGCTGGCCGCGCGCGACGCCGCGATCGGCGTGCTGATCGCCGAGACCGGCGGCCAGAACGCGCTGATCGCCGACTCGTCCTCGCTGCCGGAGCAACTGGTCAAGGACGCGATCGGTTCGGCCTTCACCTCGGCCGGCCAGCGCTGCTCGGCCGCGCGCGTGCTGTTCGTGCAGGAAGACATCGCCGACAAGGTCACCACCATGCTCGCCGGCGCCATGGCCGAGCTGAAGGTCGGCGATCCGGGCCTGTTGTCCACCGACGTCGGCCCGGTGATCGACGAAGACGCGCTGAAGATGCTGGTCGATCACGCCGCGCGCATGGACACCGAAGCGAGCAAGATCGCCGAAGTGCCGGTCGATGCCGGCAGCGCCCACGGCAGTTTCTTCGCGCCGCGCGCGTATGCGCTCAAGTCGCTGGATCAACTGCATAAGGAAGTGTTCGGCCCGGTGCTGCATGTGATCCGCTGGAAGGCCGATCAGCTCGACGCGGTGATCGATTCGATCAACGCCACCGGTTACGGCCTGACCCTGGGCATCCACTCGCGCATCGACGAGACCATCGACCGCATCAGCACGCGGGTGAAGGTCGGCAACTGCTACGTCAACCGCAACCAGATCGGCGCGGTCGTCGGCGTGCAACCCTTCGGCGGCCAGAACCTGTCCGGCACCGGCCCCAAGGCCGGCGGCCCGCACTACCTGCCGCGCTTCACCACCGAGAAGACCATCACCGTCAACACCACCGCGGCCGGCGGCAACGCCTCGCTGCTGACCCTGGGCGATTGATCGGCGCGCGCGGCGGGGGTATCGCTCCCGTCGCGCGGTTGCGGCACCGCTTGTGCGACACATCGAAACGGCGCGGCCTTCGGGCGGCGCCGTTTTCGTTTGCGGGCCTATCAGGGATGACCCTAGCTAGGGTCCGTCCCGGCTTTCCCGACGCGGCGCGGCGCGGAACACTGCGCTGCAAGTGCAGTCAGGGGGCTGCTCTCCGATTACCGGTTTCCTCGAATCCGACGGGAGAGTCTCCAATGATCCACAACATCGTCCGCGGCGACACGCTGTCGGAAATCGCGATGCGCTATCACACCAGCGTCGATCGGTTGATGTCGCTCAACGCGCAGATCAAGGATCCGGACCTGATCTACGCCGGCCGCACGCTCAACATCGACGGCCGCGCGGGGCCCGGAAACACCGGCGTTCAAGGCCCGGAAAAGACCGGCCGTCCCAGTGGCACCGGCAGCGGCAACGCCGCGGCGATCGCCAAGCAGTACCTCGGTCGCGACGCCAGCGACCTCAAGCGCAGCGGCGAGCTGCCGATGAATCCGAACGTGCCCAGCAACGTGTGCTGCGCCAACTTCGTCACCGCCTGCCTGCAGAAGGCCGGTGCGATCAACTGGCATACCGATTCGGTCGCGGTGCTGCGCGACAAACTCAGCGCCGAAGGCTGGAAGCGCGTGGACGTGAGTCATGCCAAGCCCGGCGACGTGGTCATCATGCAGAACTCGCGGCAATCGCACACGGTGCTGTTCGCCGGCCTGGACGGCAACGGGCGGCCGCAGTTCATCGGCTCGAACAACCGCAATGCCGACGGCACGCAGGAAATCAGCTGGGGCGGGGCTTCGGGGGATTGGTACATTCTGTCGAAGCCCTGAGTCGCTGCTGGGCTGCGTCTTCTCCAGTTACCGAAGTACGCCCCCACTGCGACTTACTTATCTACCGTCATTCCCGCGAACGCGGGAATCCAGGGCCTTTCGTGCGAGAACGCCTGAAGTCGCTGGATTCCCGCCTTCGCAGGAATGACGGCTGGTTGGATCGTCGGCAATCGCGTCGATGGCCGCAGTCAGACAACCTCGACCACCAGACGAAACATCGACGCGAACGAAAGCCACGCCCCTCAGGCCAGACCATTCGCTCCGATCAATACCCAAACAAACTAGCCGGCGCACCGTACTGCTGCGGCCACGACTCCCAGGCCACATCGCCCGGCGCGACCGCCTCGGCGACCAGACTCCACCGATCGCCGTTGCGCTTGAACAAAGCCGCATAGGTGTCCGACATCCCGCCCGCCGCGGCCTGCTCGGCATACACGCTCGCGCTCCAATCGGGCCGGCGCCCGTCGGCGCCGCGCATCTGCGAGCGCATGAACGCCCAATCGCCCTGGCGATCGAGTTCGTCGATCTTCAAGTTCAAGGCTAGGCCGGTGGCCTTGCGCGCATGCGGCGTGGCCAGGTCCAGCAGGATCGCGTAATCGGCATCCCCAGGTTGCAAGGCCTGCAGGCGGGACTGGGCGAAAGAAGAATTCATGGCGGCTCCCAAGTCGAGGAACACAGCGAGCGACAAAGCCACAATAACAGGGCGCGGCATGAGCGGACTCCACAACTTTGCGATCGGCGCGCCGCGTCGCTCACCAAGCGCCGCGGCCGTGCCCGAGCCTAGCGCTTGCTCGCGGCGCGAGCCTGCGACGGGCATCGCAGATAAGCTTGACTGCGCGCGCGAAACCGCGCCGCGCTTGCTGCGAAAATAAGCCGCCCGCTCGCGTCATCGGCGCGAGCCGCCCACCCGGGAGATACGGATCATGTCCTGCAAATCCTTGTTGTCCGCGTCGCTGCTGTGCGCGCTGACCGCCTGCGCTTCCTTGGCGCCGCTGCCGGTCAAACCCGGCGATCCCTCGGCCTGCGCCGAACGCCGCGCCGACCGCGTGCTGTTCGGCATGAACAGCCCCGACGGCCCGGTCAGCGAAGCGCAGTGGCAGGCCTTCCTCGCCGAATTCGTGACTCCGCGTTTTCCCGCCGGCCTCACCGTGTATCAGGCCAAGGGCCAGTGGCGCGGCGACAGCGGACAGGTCGAACAGGAAGATTCGCGCGCGATCGACCTGATCCACGAGGACACCGCCGAAGAACGCAAGCGCGTGGTCGAGATCGCCGACGAATACAAGCGTCGCTTCAAACAGGAAGCGGTGTTGATCGTGAGCGCGCCGGCGCGCGCGTGCTTTGCGCAGCAGTCGGCGCGTACAAAGACTGCGGGCTGATCTACCGTCCCGCGGCGGTCGGCCCCGACAACCCCATCGCCGCAGCACGCCCCCCGCAACATGCGAGGGCCCGCTTTTGTGGGAGGGGCTTCAGCCCCGACGCTTTCCGATCAGCCCCGACCAACCCGGCCCCGACCTCACCGACTGAAATCGGTCCGCCGCTCCAACTGCAGCAACTCATCGCCGACCGCTTCGAGCTTGGCCGCCACCAGCGTCTGCGCATCGTAAAGACCTCGGTTGTAGTAATAGCCACCGATTTCCTCCGAAATGAAATCGATCAAGAACTCCGCGTCGAACCGGCCGATCTGCTGATTCAGCTCATCGTTGAAATAGCCTTGCAGCTTGGCGACGATCGACGCCTTTTCCGCATCGGTGAACTTGATTTCGGCCATATCCGTGTCTGCTCGTTGCGTGAAGCCATACGATAACCGCCGCGCACGCATCGCGGTCGCCGGCCTCAACCCGCCGCCGGCCCGTCGATGCGCGAGCCCCAATCCTCGACCGCGCCGCGCTCCAGCCGCATCTGCACCAGCTTGCGCCACGACGGCACCAGCGGCAGCGCCTGCGCCGCGCGCAGCTCTTCGAAATCCAGGGTGCGCGTGTACAGCATCGTGGCGATGCGTTGCAGCGTCCATTGCGGCCACGCGCGCTCGACCAGCTCCAGCGTGTCGCCGGCCGCCGCCTCGCCGCTTTCGATCACCCGGTAATACCAACCGGTGCGGCCGCTGGCCTGCACGCGCCGCGCCATGTCGGCGATGCCGAAGCGATCGTTGAGCTTCCAGCACGGCTGCCGGCCCTGGCTGACTTCGAGCAGGACGCCGCCGATGCGATAGCGATCGCACAGGCAGACCTGCGCCTCGGTGAGGCCTTCGCCGCTGAAGTTTTCCCCGAACGCGCCGGGCGCGCGCAGCAGCGCGTGATCGCCGATGTCCTCGCGCCAGGCACGGTAATGCTCGCGCGGATAGTGATGCACGGCCTTGTCGGGCCCGCCGTGCACGCGGCGGTCGCCCTGCTCGTCGCCGTCCACGCCCGCTTCGCCGATATGCACGCGGCCGGCGAACGGCGTCTTGGCGATCGCGCTGACGCTGCCCGGGCGCGTGTAAGGCCGCGCGCGGCCGCGCAGCAGCGAGTCGATGACGGTGCGGGTTCGGATCATGGCGAGGACGCTCCCGGATGACATCGCGGCCGGCGCGGCGTATCGCCGGTGCGTCGCGCTCGGGCGCCGCCATCAGGACGGCGCCGCCGCTCGGATACCGCCATCCTCGCATCGCCGCAAAAGAAAAACCCCGCCGAAGCGGGGTTTTTCGTTCAGCGATACGGCGTTGGATCAGAACTTGTACTGAGCCGCGATGCCGAACAGATCGGCGTGGCCCTTGAACTTGCCGACCAGGGTCGAGCCGCTCGAGGACACCACGTTGACGTCCGGGCTGTCGATCTGGATGCGGGTGTAGGCCGCATCGACGCTCAGGTGCTCGTTCGCGTTCCAGGTCAGGCCCAACGAGTACAGGGTACGGTCGTTGTCGGGCAGACGCGGGGTGCGGTGCGTGTCGTTGGTCGGCGACTCGTCCTTGGCCACACCGCCGCGCAGGGTGAAGGAATCGTTGAAGTCGTACTCGGCGCCGAGTGCGTACATCATCGTGTCTTCCCACTTGAACTGCTCGCTGGTGATCAGCGTGCCGTCGGCGCGCTTGATATCGACGGACTGCAGCGAATGCCAGTCGGTCTTCTGCGCGTCGAACATCATGCGGAACTGGTCGGTGAACTTGTACGACACGCTCAGCGTATCGGTGCTCGGCGTGGTCAACGCCGCGCCGCCGGGGCCGCTGTTGTAGGTGTTGATGCCGCGCGCGGCGAACAGCGCCGCCACCGAGCCGGGCTTGGTGAAGGTGATGTTGCCTTCCAGGTCGTGGTCGAT
This sequence comes from Lysobacter sp. TAB13, assembly GCF_052113885.1. Taxonomy (NCBI): domain Bacteria; kingdom Pseudomonadati; phylum Pseudomonadota; class Gammaproteobacteria; order Lysobacterales; family Lysobacteraceae; genus Lysobacter; species Lysobacter sp. TAB13. Next base: position 89,699 of record NZ_JBFRDR010000019.1, read on the forward strand.
TTCCGAGCGGTGCGAGTAACCGATCGCCAGCGCGTCGGTCGGCTTCCACTGGAAGCCCAGGATCCAGCCGATACCGGTGTCGTCGCCCTTGACCTTGGCCAGACCGTCGTTCTTCTGCGGGCCGAACGGTGCGGCGACCGGGTTCGGCGTGACGCAAGCGGCGACCGAGACGCGGCAGATCGCCGAGCCGAAGTCCACCGCGTTGGTCAGGGTCGCTTCGGCGCGCTCGTAGATGAAGCCGGCGCCGATCGAGAAGCGATCGGTCAGCTTGATCGCGGCCGACAGCGTCAGATCGATGGTCTTCACTTCCGACTCGATCGCGTTGTAGCGGCCGACCCAGTCGCTGTCGTATTCGGTCTTCAGGCCGAACGGCGCGCTGAGCTGAGCGCCGAGAGTGAGCTTCTCGAAGGCGCCGTGCAGCGGTACGACGATCGACATCGCCGGAACGGCGGTGATGTCGCCCGGGTCGCCGCCGTTGCCGCCGGTCAGCGAGCGCGCGAGCGGGGTGCCGGCCGCGGCGCTGCCGCCGCCGGTGAACTTGGCGGTCAGATCGATCGCGGTCACGTCGCCACGGATGGTGACGGTATCCAGGTTGACCATCGCGGCCGGATTATTGGAAACGACCGAGGCGTCGTTTTCCGAAACCGCGCTGCCGGCGAATGCGCGGCCCTGGTTCTTGACGCTGTTCTCGCGAATCTGGAAACCGGTTGCACCGGCCGAACCGAAAGTGATGACGCCAGCGATACCGAGCGCGAGCGCGGTCAGGCGGGTGTAGCGGTGTGAGGGTTGCATGCGTGTAGTCTCCGTTGGAGTATTTTTCGTCTGACTCGGCCGTGTGCACGCAAGCCGCCGAAGCGACCCTCGTGCCGCCGGAAACCCCTCCCGACGTACGACGCCGTATGCACTATAGCGCGGCTATTAACCGAACGCTAACAATACGCCCAACCCCGCAAACCCATCCCGTACCGATGTCGCAAACCCAGGTTTCACAGAGACTTACGTCGTATTTCTGCCTTAACAGGGGCACCGTCCGCGTGCCCGGCCGGCGGGGCTGAACGGTGTTCGTCTCGATTCCCTCGCGCGAGCGCACCCGGCTGCGCTGGGCCACCCCGCTGCTGTTCGCGCTGCTGTGGATGTGCTTCATCGTCTCGGCCGTGGTCCTGCCCGATCCCGAGCAGCGCCGCCTGATGGTCGAATGGGGCGCGTTGTCGGGCGGCCTGTCCAACCCGGAGGCGTGGTGGGACGCGATCCGCGACGGCAGCGTGCTGCGTCTGTTCAGCGCCTTGTTCCTGCACGCCGACTGGGCGCATCTGCTCGGCAACCTGGTGTTCCTGTTGATCTTCGGCCTGCCGGCCGAGCGCGCGATGGGGCCGTGGCGGTTGCTGGCGCTGTTCCTGTTCGGCGGCGCGGTGGCCAATCTGGCCGCGGTGATCGCCATCGCCACGCCGGACCGGCTGATCATCGGCGCCAGCGGCGCGGTGTCGGCGCTGATCGGCGCATACCTGGCGCTGTTCCCCAGCGCCAAGCTCGGCGTGGTGGTGCCGCTGGGGTTGTTCCTGCAGTTCGTGAAGGTGCCGGCGCCGTTGTTGATCGGGGTGTGGGCGCTGCTGCAGGTCGTGTTCACCTTCATCGGCCCGGCGTTCGGCGCGGTGGCGTGGTCGGCGCATCTGGCCGGATTCGCCTTCGGCGGCGCGTTCGCGCTGATCGCGCGCGCCGGCATCGCGCGGCGGCTGCGGCGCAAGCGTGGATACTGAAGGGCCGGGAATCGGGAATGGAGAATCGGGAATCGTAAAAGCCGTGGTGGAACACTATCGCCCTTGTGTTGAAGTCGCGAACCCCAAGGTAATTTCAGTTCACGGCGTGACCGTTTTTACGATTCCCGATTCCCGATTCCCGATTCCTGATTCTCCATTCACGCTCCCCGGCCTCCCATGCCCACTCTCTACAAAGTCACCTTCCTCAACGCCGGTAAGATCTACGAGCTGTACGCGCGCAAGATCGCCTCGGGCACGTTGTGGGGTTTCACCGAGATCAGCGAGCTGGTGTTCGACCTGCACGAGGGCGTGGTGGTCGATCCCACCGAAGAACGCCTGCGCGATGAGTTCGGCACCACGCGGGTGCTGCATCTGCCGATGCAGAGCATCGTGCGGATCGAGGAAGTCGAGCGCAAAGGCCAGTCGGCGATCCGCGACGCGGCCACCGGCGAAAAAGTGGTGACGCCGTTTCCGTTTCCGGCCAAGCCGCGCTGAGCGGTTAGCGCGCGTGAGTTCGCATCCGCAACTTCGGGATAGCGACACAATCACAAACCGCGAAGCCACGACGTCTTTTGTAGGAGGGGCTTTAGCCCCGATGCTTTTCTATCAGACCTCGACAGACTTGCCTTGTCGGAACGAAAAGCATCGGGGCTGAAGCCCCTCCTACAAAAGACTTCGCGCAAACGAAAACACCCGGCCGGGGCCGGGTGTTTTCGCAATCTCGAGCAATCGCCGAACCGCTACCGCTCAGCGCCGGTTCGCGCTCGGCGTCGCGCTCTTGCTCACCGCGGTCGGCACCTTGGCGCCGGCCGGTTTCTTCAGTTCCGCCAACGCCGAGGCGATCGGCGCGTCGCCTTCGAGCACTTCGCCGGCGTTGCTGCCCGGCGCGTCTTCTTCGTCGCCGTGCAGATGGCCCGGCAGGGTCGCTTCGGTGTAGCTCGGGCGGCCGTCGTTGTCCGGCGTCTTCGGCGCGCGGATCACCACGTCGGGAACGATGCCCAAGGCCTGGATCGATTTGCCGCTGGGCGTGTAGTAACGCGCGGTGGTGAGCTTGACCGAATCGCCGTTGTCCAGCGGCAGCACGGTCTGCACCGAGCCCTTGCCGAAGGTGCGGCTGCCGACCACGCGCGCGCGGCCGTTGTCGCGCAAGGCGCCAGCCAGCACTTCCGAGGCGCTGGCCGAACCGGCATCGACCAACACCACCAGCGGCGCGCCGTCGAGGCGGTCGCCCGGGGTCGCGCCGAACTCGGCGTCGCTGATCGCGATGCGGCCGCGGGTGCTGACGATCTTGCCGCTTTCGAGCATGTCGTCGGCGATCTGCACCGCCGCGGTCAGCAGGCCGCCGGGATTGCTGCGCAGGTCCATGATCAGGCCGCGCAGTTTTCCGCCGGATTGGGTTTTCAACTTCTCCAGTTGGGTCTCGAAATCGGCGGCGGTGTCGGCCTGGAACGCGGCGACGCGGATGTAGCCGTAACCCGGTTCAAGCATGCGGCCCTTGACGCTGGCCACGCGGATGGTTTCGCGCGCGACGGTGACATCGAACGGCTTGTCGCGGCCTTCGCGGATGATGGTTAGTACCACCTTGCTGCCGGCCGGGCCGCGCAGCGGGCCGGAGCTGTCGGCGTCATCGACCTTGAACGGCTTGCCGTCGATGGCGGTGATCAGATCGCCGGCCTTGATGCCGGCGCGGGTGGCGGGCGTGTCGTCGATCGGCGAGATCACGCGCAGGGTGCCGTCGGGCTGGCGCTGCAGTTCCACGCCGATGCCTTCGTAGTTGCCGCGCGACTGTTCGTCGAAATCCTCCGCGGCGACCTTGTCGAAATAGACGCTGTGCGGATCGAGATCGAGCAACAGGCCGCGGATCGCCGAATGCATCAGCTTGGCGTCGTCGACCGGTTCGACATAGGCCTGTTTCACCGCGTTGTAGACGGCGACGTAGCGACGGATTTCGTCGATCGGCACCTTGGAATCGGCGTCGTCTTCGCCCTTGCCCGGCTTGCTCTTGGCCTTGGCCGTGGCAGGCGCCTGGGCCGGAGGCACCGGCGCGGCCTGATCGTCGCTGTCGTCGTCGTTGCCGGGCTTGGCCGCCGGTGTGCTGTCGGCGGGTTTGGGCGCGGCGGCGGGCTTGGGCGGCGACGCCTGGGCCGGCGCCGGACTTGCGGGCGCGACGGCCGGCTTGGGCTCGGGCGCCTGCTGGGCCATGGCCGGAACGGCGCTCAGCGCCAGGACGAGCGGTAGCCAATTACGCAGAGGGTGACGCAAGGACATGCACGGCGCTCCGAAACAGGTAGCGGTTGGACCGCAAGGCGCGGGCCGGGTTCGATGGATTATCTGCGCACGTTAAGCGGGGCGGTTGCAAGCTTTTGTTAAACCCGTCGCGACGCGCCGCGGACGATTCATCCGCGGCGGCTTTTGAGGCGATAAACCTTGCCGGATCGGCAGGTTCGGGCGGTTGCGGCGCGGCCTGAGCCCGGCACCGCGATCGGATCAGCGCCGCAGCCAGGTGTTGGGATTCACCGGCTGACCGCCGCGCCGCAGTTCGAAGTACAGCGCCGGCCGGCCGTGGCCGCCGGAACTGCCGACGGTGGCGACCGCATCGCCCTTCTTGACCGTCGCGCCGGCGTCCTTGAGCAAGGCGTCGTTGTTCGCGTACAGGCTCATGTAACCGTTGCCGTGATCGACGATCAGCAGCAGGCCGTAACCGGTCATCCATTCCGAATACACCACGGTGCCGTCGCCGACCGCCTTGACCGTGGCGCCGGCCGGCGCGCCGATCAGCAAGCCTTCGCTGCTGCGGCCGTCGGGCATGGTGCCGCCGAAACCGGCCAGCAAGGCGCCGGACACCGGCCAGCCCAGACCGCCGACCTGCGGCGCGGGCGCGCTGGCGACCGCGACCGGCGGCTTGCGCACCGGCGCGGGTTTGCCGCTCGCTGCCGCCGCGGCCGCGGCGCGGGCTTCGCGCGCTTCGCGTTCGGCCTTGGCCTTGGCGGCAGCGCGGCGCTGCGCTTCGGCGCGCGCGGCGGCGGCGCGCAGTTTGGCCAGCAGTTGTTCCAGGCCCTTGGCGTCGCGGCCGAGCTCGCGTTCGCGCGTGCTGCGGTCCTGATATTTTTCGTTGATCTGCGCGACCAACGCAGCACGCGCCTTGCGGTCCTTTTCCAACTGGCTGATCTGGCTGCGCTGCTGCTTGCGAGTGCTGTCCAGACTGGCCCGACGCTCGACGATCTGCCGCTCCAGCGTGTCCAGCTCACGTAACTGCGTGCTGAGTTCGTTGATGCGCTTGGCGCGATCGCGCTGCACATAACCGTGATAGGTCAGGATGCGGCCGCTGTCGGCGACGCGGTCCTGCGACAGCAGCAGTTTCAGCGGCGCGTCGTTGCCTTGCGCGTAGGCCGCGCGCAGCAGCCGCGCCAGCTCCTGGCGTTGCGAACCTAGCTTGGTGTTGAGCGCGTCGCGCTTGGCCTGCAACTGCTTCATCGACGCCTGCTCGCGCGCCAGCCGGGTTTCGATGTCGCGAAGGGCGCGGTTGGAATGGCCGACCTGTTCGTCGGCCGCGCGCAGTTGCTGGGTGGCGTCGCCGCGCTGGCCTTCCAGCTTGCGGCGTTCGTCGGCGACCGATTTGAGTTCGGTCTTGATCTTCTCGAGCTTGCGCTCGGCTTCGCGGCTGGTGCTCTGCGCCGCGGCGTGCGCGGCCACGGGCGCGGCCAGCGGCATAACCGCCAGCCATGCGATGAGCCACGCGCGCGCGAACCGCATCAGGGCTGCAACAGGCTGCGGCCGGTCATCTCGGCCGGTTGCTCGATGCCGAGCAGATCCAGGATGGTCGGCGCGACGTCGCGCAAGGCGCCGCCGCTGCGCAAGCTGCCCTTGCGCGGTCCGAGATAGATCAGCGGCACCGGGCCGACGGTGTGCGCGGTATGCGGCTGGCCGGTGGCGGGGTCGCGCATCATTTCCAGATTGCCGTGGTCGGCGGTGATCAGCAGCGCGCCACCGACTTCGCGTACCGCCGCGACGATCACGCCGATCGCCTTGTCCACCGCCTGCGCGGCCAGGATCGCCGCCTGCAGATCGCCGGTGTGGCCGACCATGTCGGGATTGGCGATGTTGCAGATCGCCACGTCCACCGACTGCGTGCGGATGGCCTCGGCGAGCTTGGCGGTGACTTCCGGGCAGCTCATCTCCGGCTGCAGATCGTAGGTCGCGACCTTCGGGCTCGGCACCAGGATGCGGCTTTCGCCTTCATAAGGGTCTTCGCGACCGCCGCTGAAGAAGAAGGTGACGTGCGCGTATTTTTCCGTCTCGGCGATACGCAGCTGGGTCAGGTGATGGGCCGCCAGCAACTCGCCCAGAGTGTTGTGCAGATCGTCCGGGCCGAAGGCCACCGGCGCCGGCAGGCGCGCATCGTATTCGGTCAGGCAGACGAAGCGCGACAGCTTCGGCCGGCGCGCCGGGTAGCCGTCGAAATTCGGATCGACGAAAGCGGCGGTGAGCTGGCGCGCGCGGTCGGCGCGGAAATTCATGAACACCACCGCGTCGCCGTCGGCCATCGGCTTGGCGTCGCCGATCACGGTGGGGGCGACGAACTCATCGGTTTCGCCGCGCGTATATGCCGCGTCCAGGCCTTCCTGCGCGGTCGCCGCGTGTTGCTCGCTGTCGGCTTCGACGATCGCGTTCCAGGCGCGCAGTTGGCGATCCCAGCGCTTGTCGCGGTCCATCGCGTAGTAGCGGCCGCTGATCGACGCGATGTGAGCGTTGCCGGCGGCGGCGCAGACTTCTTCCAGCCGTTGCAGGCTCGGCGCGGCCGACTTGGGCGGCATGTCGCGGCCGTCGAGGAAGGCATGCACGGCGACGCGGGCCACGCCTTCGCGGCGGGCCAGGTCGATCATCGCGAAGATATGGCGTTCGTGACTGTGCACGCCGCCGGGCGAGAGCAGGCCCATCAGGTGCAAGGTCGCGCCGGCCGACTTCGCCGCCGCGCAGGCCGCGCGCAGTTCGTCGTTGGCGAAGAAGCTGGCGTCCTCGATGGCGGCATCGATGCGGGTCAGGTCCTGATAGACGATGCGGCCGGCGCCCAGGTTCATGTGGCCGACTTCGGAATTGCCCATCTGCCCGTCCGGCAGGCCGACGTGGCGGCCTTCGGTGTGGATCAGGGTGTGGGCCTCACTGGCCTCCAGCGCGTCCCAGTTCGGCAGGGTGGCCTGGGCCAGGGCGTTGTCGGTCGGATCGTCGCGGTGGCCCCAACCGTCCAGGATCAGCAGCACTACGGGCTTGGGTCGGGGAGTCGCTGACACGTGGGGGATTCCTAATATGACGAGGGGCAGGGGCCGCCGCGGGCGGGTTCTGCGATTGTAGCGAAGCGGGCGATGAAGCCTCGGGGAACGGACGATCCGTGCCCGGACGACATCGCCGGGTGCGACGCAAGTGCTTGATCCGGCAAATCTACGGCACGAATCATCGCTAAAGATGCCTTCGGGTTAAACCGTTTGCGCACTCGCCGCATCTGTTTGCTTGCCCACTCAGACAATGGAACATGCCATGACGCGCACTCGCCTCACCCTCGCCCTGTCGCTGATGACCGCCCTGAGCCTGGCGGCGCCGCTGGCTTTCGCCGACGACGGCATCAGCAAGGTCAACGGCAGCATCTCGGTAGGCTCCAGCGAACGCCGCGGCGACCTGGAGACCGTCAACGGCAGCATCAAGGTCGGCGACAACGCCCGGGTCGAAGACGTCCAGACCGTCAACGGCGGCATCGTCATCGGTTCCAGCACCCAGACCGGCGGCCTGGAAACGGTCAACGGCGGCATCCGCGCCGGCACCAACCTGACCGCGACCGCCGGCCTGGAAACGGTCAACGGCAGCATCTTCGTCGATCGCGGCGGCACCGTGCGCGGCAAGGTCAGCACCGTCAACGGCGCCATCGGCCTGGTCGATACCGACGTCACCGGCAGCATCGAAACAGTCAACGGCGACCTCACCGTCGGCGTGGATTCGCACATCAGCGGCGGCATCCACTACAGCAAGCCGCACGGCCTGAATCTGCCCGAGCGCCGCGCCCCGCGCGTGATCATCGGCCCGAATGCGCGCGTGGACGGCAGCCTGGTGTTCGAGCGCGAGGTGGAGCTATATGTCCACTCCAGCGCGAAGACCGGTTCGATTAGCGGCGCTACGGCGATTGCGTTCAATACGCCTACGCCGCAGTTCAAGTAAGGGTTTTGCCCCTCGCCTCGATTCCATTCCTCCTGCGGTTTCTTTTGGTCGAAGATAAGGAGTCGGGCGAGGGCGGGCTTGCGAGCTTTTAGCGCCATCTCCCCAGACCGTCATTCCCGCGAAGGCGGGAATCCAGAGACTTCAGCGTCATCCTTCCAGAACGTCATTCCCGCGAACGCGGGAATCCAGCGACTTCAAACGTCCTCGCACGAAAGGCCCTGGATTCCCGCGTTCGCGGGAATGACGGTAGGTAGGTACGTTGGCTCTGGTGTCTGGTGTCTGGTGCATGAGGCCCTGGACTCCAGGCCCTGGACTCCAGACTCTGGCATCCCGGCTCCGACTCCCCACCCCACCACCGTTCGGCGAACCCGCTCGATCGGACAACACACGCCCGAGCCTGCACCTAGAATGGACCTCCCCCACCCCCGGCCCACGAGCCGCTCCTGGAGGTTTCGCTCTTGTCCCGAACGCCCCTGTCCCGAACCACCCCGCTGCTGAAAGCCACCTCGCTGGTCGCCGCCGCGCTGGTCCTGTCGGCCTGCAACAAGCCCGCCGGCACCGCCGAAGCGCCCAAGCCGGCCGAACAACCGGCCGCGCAGACCGCCGCGCCCGGCGATCACGCCTTCGACGCGGCCATCAACGCCGCCGACTTCGCCCAACACGTCAAGATCCTGGCCTCGGACGAATTCGAAGGCCGCGCGCCCGGCAGCGCCGGCGAGGAAAAGACCGTCCAATACCTGGAAGCGCAGTTCAAGCGCCTGGGACTGAAACCCGGCAACGGCGACAGTTATTTCCAGACCGTGCCGATGGTGGAAACCACGGCCGATGAAACCGCCTCGCTCAAGCTCGACGTCAAGGGACAGGCGCGCGAGTTGAAGTTCGGCAGCGACATGGTCGTCGGCACCCGCACCGGCCAGCCGGAAGTGAAGATCGACGGCAGCGACCTGGTCTTCGTCGGCTACGGCGTCAACGCGCCCGAGCAGCAGTGGAACGACTACGCCGGCGTCGATGTGAAGGGCAAGACCGTCGTCATGTTCGTCAACGACCCGGGTTTCCACGGCCAGGACGCGACCTTGTTCGAAGGCAAGCGGATGACCTACTACGGCCGCTGGACCTACAAGTTCGAAGAGGCCGCACGCCAGGGCGCGAAGGCCGCGCTGATCATTCACGACACCGCCGGCGCTTCGTACGGCTGGGAGGTCGTGAAGAACTCGTGGTCCGGCGCGCAGTTCGATCTGCCGGCCAAGGACGATCCGGAACCGCGCCTGCCGGTGCAGGGCTGGATCACCAACGAAGCCGCGCGCAAGTTGCTCGGCGATCTGGGCCAGAACCTCGACCAGTTGTATCAGGCCGCCGGCAAGCGCGGCTTCAAGGCAATCGCGCTGCAGGCCAAGGCCTCGGTGGATCTGAAGAGCAAGATCAGCCAGAAGGCCTCGCGCAATGTGATCGCGCGTCTGGACGGCGCCAAGCGTCCGGACGAAGCCATCGTCTACATGGCGCACTGGGATCACTTGGGCAACCATACCGGCGAAGGCGGCCACGAAGGCCACGGCGCCGATGCCAAGACCACCGGTCCGGACACGATCTACAACGGCGCGGTCGATAACGCCTCGGGCGTGGCCGGCATCCTGGAAATCGCCGAAGCCTTCACCAAGCAGACGCCGCCGCCGGATCGCTCGCTGCTGTTCCTGGCGGTGACTTTGGAAGAATCCGGCCTGCTGGGTTCGAAGTACTACGTCGCCCATCCGACCGTGCCGCTCAACAAGACCGTCGCGGTGATCAACCTCGATGCGATGCCGATCATCGGCAAGGCCCGCGACATGACCGTGGTCGGCTACGGCAGCTCGGAGCTGGAGGACATCCTCAAGACCGTCGCCGACGGCCAGCAGCGCGTGCTGCATGCCGAGGGCACGCCGCAGGACGGCTTCTACTTCCGCTCCGATCACTTCAACTTCGCCAAGGCCGGCGTGCCCGCGCTGTACGCCAAGGGCGGCGACGACCTGCTCGACGGCGGCGTGGAAGCCGGCCAGAAAGCGCAGATCGATTACCGCGACAACCGCTATCACAAGCCGGCCGACCAGTTCGACCCGGCCTGGAAGCTCGACGGCGTGGTCCAGGATCTGGACGCGCTGTACGGCGTCGGCAAGACCCTGGCCGGCAACGAGCAATGGCCGAACTGGTACGAAGGCAACGCCTTCCGCGCCGCGCACGACAAGCTGATGGCGCCGGCGAAGTAAGCCGCCGCCGGCCGCCGGTCGCGTCCCGATCAGTCCAGCGATCGGGCCGCCCGCGGCCGCAAAGCGATCCGACGACGGCGCCCGCGGGCGCCGTCGTTTTTTCCGCTAGGCTGAGCGCACCGCCGAACGCGGTTCGCCCACGAAGGAACGCGCATGTCCATGACCCTCGCCTATTGGTGCCTGCTGATCGCCGCGCTGATGCCCTACCTGTGGGCCACGGTCGCCAAGGCCAACGGCAAGCGTTACGACAATCGCGACCCGCGCGCCTGGCAGGCGCGGCAGGACAACCCGCGTTCCAACGCCGCCTACGCCGCCCACCTCAACGCCTTCGAAGCCTTCGCCCCGTTCGCCGCCGGCGTACTCGCCGCGCAGATGGCCGGCGTGGACACGAACTGGATCGTGATCCTGTCGATCGTGTTCGTGGTCTGCCGCGTGCTGCACGGCGTGTTCTACATCGCCGGCAAGGCGCCGCTGCGCAGTCTGGTCTGGGCAATCGGTTTCCTCTGCGTGGTGGCATTGCTGGCGCTGGCCGCGTTGGCCGCGATCTGATCCAAACCACGGCGCCATCGCCCTAAGCATTCCGCAGAGTTCCGCATGTCCCCGGCTCCGATTTTCGATCACGATGAATTCGCGCAATCGCTGCGCGACGACGGCTTTCGTTTCGTCGCCGGCGAGGACATGCGCACACACCTGCAAGAGCACGGCTCACTGCAGGACTGGAACGTATTCGCCGACAGCTGGAACGATCTCGCGCCCGACGCTTACCTGGCCCGCGTCGGCCAACAACGCCGGCGCCGCCACGCGGTATTCCGCGCCGGACGCGAGGGCGCGATCGAACGCCGGCCGCATCAGCCGCATTACCAGAGCCTGAGCTACAACACCTTGCAGGGCGACATCGAGCGCTGGTTCGAACCGGTGCGCGACGATATCGCGCAAGGTCAGACGCTGGGCACCGTGCTCGCGTTCTGCCGCGATTTCTTTTCCGCGCTGGCGCCGCAAACGCCGGCCTGGCATATCGAACTGCACCAGTTCCGCATCGAGGCGCGCAGCGATCAGGACGGCCAGCCCACGCCCGAGGGCGTGCATCGCGACGGAGTGGACTACGTGCTGGTGCTGCTGATCGACCGTCACAACATCGTCAGCGGCACGACCACCATCCACGACGGCGATCGCCGCCTGCTGGGCAGCTTCACCCTGACCGCGCCGTTGGACGCGGCCTTGGTCGACGATGCCCGCGTGTTTCATGGCGTCACCGCGGTGACGCCGCTGGACCCGGAGCGCGAAGCGCATCGGGATGTGTTGGTGGTGACGTTTCGGGGTGAGGGTACGCCTGCTTCGCATTGACAGGGCTCTCCAGCCGGACCCGGCGCTGTCGCGGCTCCAGCGGTTCGGTGTTGGTTGGAGGAATGCGTTTCTTCGACATTCCCACCTGTCGTCGGCCGGCCGGCCGGCCGATAAAGCAGGCTTAGTTACTTCCAGACAAATTTCACTGTTGAATAGGAAGCGACGCTCCGGCTGATTCGCCGACGCCGCCGCCCTTTGATTACAACAGTCGAATTCAGCCGAACATTCCGCCCAGTTGGCAAAGCTAACGGGATCGCTTAAGGATTCGACGGATTACGCCCTCCACGGATGCGGCGAATCTACAGAGCGCGTTCAAGGATTCATCGAATCCGCCGGCGCGCCATCCGCGGCTAAGGCGGATTAACTCCGCGCGGGAATTAACTCCCGAAGTAACTGGAACCACGGAAGTAACTCGGGCGAAGTGGCCGGTGGTAGTAAGTTTCCCGCGCGCAAAGAAAAACGCCGCAACCAGTGGTTGCGGCGTTTTAGGGTAAAGCCCCTGGCGAT